>CAZYXU010000009.1:0-55985 GCA_964650945.1 uncultured Verrucomicrobiota bacterium
ATTTCAAAACTAACGTTTTGAAAGAATTCAGAATTCAGGAGTCAGAATTCAGAATGATTGCTAGCGGCGTAATATCAGCGTGTTACGTTGTCGTGTAACTCTGACTGCCGAACACTGAACACCGAACACCGAACACTGAACACTTTTGAAAGAGACTCAACAGATCCAATTTCAAAAGTTGAAAAAATTGACTTTTAGCATGGGCTCGCTTACTATCATGCCTCATGAAAAAAGCAACCAACACTCCGGCCACGGCCGAAAGCATGGGCCGGATGCAACGCGAGATATCCGTTTCGGAATTCTTCCTGAAAAACCGTCATTTGCTGGGATTTGACAATCCCCGCAAGGCTTTGCTGACGGCCGTGAAGGAGGCCGTGGATAATTCCCTGGACGCCTGCGACGAGGCTGGCATCCTCCCGGAAATCAGCGTGGAAATCCGGCAAACCGGCGAAAAAAGATTCCTGGTGATGGTGACCGACAATGGCCCGGGAATTTTGCGTTCCCAGATTCCCAAGATTTTCGCCAAGTTGTTATATGGCTCGAAATTCCACCGCCTGCGCATGTCGCGCGGGCAGCAGGGCATCGGCATCAGCGCCGCCGGCATGTACGGCCAGTTGACCACCGGCGGCGCGACGATCATCCAGTCCCGCGTCAAAAATGCCGCCAAAGCCCACCACCTGGAGGTGCAACTGGACACCCGGTCCAACAAGCCGGTGATCATCAAGGATGTGGAGGTGGATTGGGCCCCGGCTTTTTATCCGGCCGCCGCGCCGGACCAGCCGCCGCCCGCGCCGGTGAATTGCCGGCATGGGACGTGCGTGGCCATCGAGATGGAGGCGGCCTATGTCCGCGGCAAGCTGTCCGTGGACGAGTATCTCAAACAATGCGCCATCGTCAACCCCCACCTGGCCCTGCATTACCGGATGCAGGTTTTAGAAAGCGGCAAATCCGCCGATGCCGCGGCGACCGCCCCGGCGCCGGCGCCGGTAGCGGATACCGCCGCGCCAGGCGCCGGCTGGATCAGTTTCCAGCGCGCCACCAAGACCCTGCCAACCCCGCCGCGCGAAATCAAGCCGCATCCGCACGGCGTGGAATTGGGCATGCTGACGCAAATGCTCAAGGACACCAGCGCCCGCACCTTGAAGGCCGCCCTGGCCACCGACTTTTCCCGCATCAGCAGCCGCGCGGCCGAGGAGATTTGCCGGCAGGCCGGCTGGGAGCCGAAGGCGCGCCCGGCCCAGGTGGTGGCGCAGCGCGGCAGCGAGGCGTTGTTCAAGGCGATCAATGCCGTGAAACTCATGCGTCCGCCGACCGATTGCCTGTCGCCCATCGGCGAGGAACAGATTGTCGCCGGTTTGCGCAAGGAAATCCAGGCGGATTTTTACACGGCGGTGACCCGCGGGCCGGAGGTGTATCGCGGCAATCCCTTCCAGGTGGAGGCCGGCCTGGCTTACGCCCGGCCGTCTGCGGAGGCGGAATTGAGCGCGGACGATCCGGTGCGGCTGCTGCGCTTTGCCAACAAGGTGCCCTTGCTCTACATGGGCGGCGCTTGCGCCATCACCAAGGCCGCCGCCGGGATGAATTGGAAAAATTACGGTTTGCCGCAGCCGCGCGGTTCCCTGCCGCTGGGGCCGGCGCTGATCCTGGTGCACATCGCCAGCGTCTGGGTGCCGTTCACCAGCGAGAGCAAGGAGGCCATCGCGCATTATCCGGAAATCATCCGGGAAATCACTTTCGCGCTCCAGGAATGCGGGCGCCGCATGAGTGTTTTTCTCAGCCGGCGCCGGCGCGAGGCGGAGCAGGAACGCAAGCGCAATTACATCGAGATGTACCTGCCGCACCTCGCCCTGGGCTTGCGCCAGATTCTGGACTTCAACCAGCGCCGGGAGGCGGATTTGTCCGACCGCCTGCGCAAGATGCTCGAACGCACCCGGCTGAAACAATGAACCGTTTGCAGAGGGGCAGAGGCACAGAGGGGCAAAGGCACATAGGGATGTAAGAGGAGTGCGTGGGTATGTGGGTGTTTAGGAGCGGCGCTACGCGCCGCGATGCTTTAAGACAGAAGCAGAAATTGGCCACAAGATGCACAAGGGGCACATAAGGATGTAAATGGAGTTTGTGGGTATGTGGGTGTGTGTGAGTATGAGAGAAGCAAGATGAGCCAATTTCAAAACTCGCGTTTTGAAAGCAACTCAAGTTGACATATATTTGTTTTTAACCCACACACTCACACACTCATAATGCAACAGGGGAACCACGGATAAAATTGGTGGTGGGCGAACGCTCACGTTTAGATTATGAAGAAAAAAACTACTGATGCCACAGGTCCGGCGCTGGTGTCCCGCCAGGACGCGGCCGGGCGCATTGTCAACATCGCCCGCAACATTTACCACGACATCGTCAACAAGGCCGCCCAGCCGCGCATGCGTTTCCCCGTGCGCTCCCTGGGCAACGTGAAGTACGATCCGCGCAAGGGCCATTTTGAAATCATGAACAAGGTGGCCACGCGCACGCTTTCCTACAACACTGTCAAGACCTTCGCGCAGTCCATGCGCCTGCTGGCCACCACCAAGACCGACCTGCTGGACAAGCAGGATATCGCCGGCAAGCGCGAAATTTACTATAACAGCAAAAGCTGGGGCGAGTGCCGGTTCGACAACCAGCCGGAAAGCGACACGCTGCTGGACGACATGGAAGCCATGCTGGGGGTCAATCGCGAGCAGTTGGGCTACATTCCCGAGGAGCATGGCGGCGAAGTCACCGGCCCCCTGGTGGTCATGGACCGCCAGCCCGGCAGCGGCCGGGAAATCCGGATTGATTGCGCGCAACTCGGCACCGGCGCCTGGAGCATTCCGTCGCAGGTCGAACATCTGCGGTTTACGACCAAGGCCAAATTCATCCTGGTGATCGAAACCGCCTCGCTCTTCCAGCGCCTGGTGCATCACCGCTACTATGAGACGGCGCATTGCATCCTTATCTCCATGAGCGGTGTGCCCACCCGGGCCTGCCGGCGCTTCATCCGCCGCCTGGCGGACGATTGCAAGCTGCCGGTGCTGGCGTTCACCGACGGCGATCCCTACGGCTATTGCAACATCTACCGCACACTCAAGGTTGGCTCGGGGCAGGCGGCGCATATCAACCAGTATTTCTGCGTGCCGCAGGCGCATTACCTGGGCGTTACCCCCCAGGATATCAAGGATTACGACCTGGAGGATGCCACGCATCCGCTGGAGCCGAACGATATCAAGCGCGCGCGCGACGCGCTGAAGAACGATCCGTTCATCAAACATCACCGCGAATGGCAGGCGGCCTTGAACCACATGCTGGAATTGGGCGTGCGCATCGAGCAGCAGGCTTTCGCCAAACACGGATTGAATTTCGTTCTGGAAACTTATCTGCCGGACAAGTTGAAAAAGGGCAAATTCCTGCCGTGAAAATCGAAACCATCACCGTCGGCCCCTTCGAGGTTAATTGTTACCTGGCGTGGGATAGCGCCACCCGCCGGGCCGTGGTGGTGGACCCCGGCGCCGATGCGCCGCTGATCGCCGGCCGTCTGCGCGCTGCCGGCTTGACGGTGGCGGTCTACCTTTTGACTCATGGCCATGTGGATCATATCAGCGCCCTGGCGGAACTGATGGAGGCTTTCCCCGCGCCGGCGGTTTTGCATCCCGCCGACGCCCGCTGGGCGTTTGCCAGTTCCAACCGGCTGGAACCGTTTTATCCCGCGCCGCGGCGTCCCGCTGCCGCCGTGACTTTTCCGGAAAATCTGCAAATGCCGGCGGGGGCTTGGGATTGCCGGATTATCCCCACTCCCGGCCATTCGCCGGGCGGGGTTTGCTATTATTTTCCGGCGGAACACCGGCTGTTTACCGGCGATACGCTTTTCCAGGGTACGGTGGGCCGCACCGATCTGCCGGGGGGCGACACCCGGACACTGTCGGATTCATTGCAGCATCTGCGCGGCCTGCCGCCGGAGACCCGGGTGTATCCGGGGCATGGCGCGGATTCCACCCTGGCGGCGGAATATGCATCTAATCCTTTCCTGGCCGGCTAGCGCCGGCGCAGATGTTGGCCACATGAGGATGTTAAAGGAGTGTGTGGGGTTGTGGGTATGTGGGTGTGGGAGGGATACGGGATGCGGGGGGCGGGATGCGTACGGGATACGGGATGCGGGATGCGAGGCGGGCAGATCGCGGCGTATAACGCGAGGGTGTGCGTGTGTGGGAGCGGCGCTACGCGCCGCGATGCTTGAGGACAGAGGCGGAGATTGGCCACAAGAAGCACAAGATGCACATAGGGATGTAAAAAGAGTGTGTGGGTTTGTGGGTGTGTGCGTGTGTGGGAGCGGCGCTACGCGCCGCGATGAAGATGGGTGTGAGTAGGTTGGTGTAACAAGAATGTTGTCGCTCGTTTCTGTATAACTAACACACTCACATACCCACACACTCACACACAAAAAAACAACGAGGAACTGGAGGTATAAATGCACCGGAATGACGGTTTCAGTTTCATTGAAGTGCTGGTGACGATTTTGATCATCTCCATCCTCGCCGGGGTGGTGGGTTTGAGTGTTTTGCGCCGGCCGGCAGAGGCGCGCGTCACGGCCGCCCGCATGCAAATCAAGACCTTCAAGCAGGCCTTGCAAATGTACCGGATGGATCATGCTGCGTATCCCACCCAAGCCCAGGGTTTGGAGGCGCTCTGCCAATGCCCGACGCGTCCGCCTGTTCCTGAAAATTACCCGGCGGAAGGCTACCTGGACAGCCGCAAGGTTCCGCTTGACCCCTGGAATCACCCGTATGTTTACATCGTGCCCGGGGCTGACAACACCCCTTATGAAATCATCTCCTACGGCGCCGACGGCGAACCCGGCGGCGCGGAGGAGGCGGCGGACATCTCCAGCGCCGATTTGTGAAGACGGGGGTGATATTAAACGTTGCGGGGGTGTAGTTCTTATCTATGCAGGTTGTGTGCAGGCATCCTGCCTGCGCCTTGGGTTAATTTTGGATATATTATTATGCGCGATGGGTTTACATTGTTGGAAACCCTGGCGGCGCTGGCGGTCGCGGCGCTCATGCTCGGCTCCATCCTCTCGGCCCAATCGTTAATCCTGCGGGCGGAAGGCCGCGCGCGGGCGGAACCGCCCTTACGTTACGCCATTGGCCGGTTGCTCGTTGCGCGCCTGCTGGGCGCGGCGCCGGATGAAAACGCTCCGCCGGCCGGCGTGGCATGGCGGGCTTCCCTGGTCAAAGTGTCGGACACCAATGCCTGGCAGCGTTGGGACATCAATCCTGCGGAATATCCCGCCGGGCAGGCGGCGCTGTTCTTTGCGGCGCCATGATCATTGATTAATTTAAAAAAGTCGGGAAAGTACACCATCACGCCGGAATCGGATACTGACAGTTTCAAAGGCGTGTGGCAGAATCAAAAGCAATTGATGATATTAAATTCACGGGGAGCTCTCAAACAGCCGGGGGAGAATGTTATTATGAAAACTGACTGGTTCACCAAACCGCTGCGCATCGCCGCGTTGCAGTGCAATTACGAGCAGGGCGAAAATCTCAAGGCGCCGGCGCGCTGGCGGGCCATGGGATTCAATTGCGAGCAACTCAAACACATCATGGATGTTGGCGGCCGGATTACCAGCGATTTCAACCTGCGGGCCCATGGCGATTTGTTGCGGGCGTATTTGAAGGAAACCCGCAAAAACCGGTTGAAAGTTATTCTTTATCTCAATGTGCATGTCTTTGCGCCGGATGAAAACGAACGGCGGAAGGATTGGGCGCAGCAGGATGCTGCCGGCGGGTTTTACAAGAATTATGGCACCTGCTACTGCATCTGCGTCAACAGCCCGTGGCACGGCCATTTTTTCCGGTTGCTCCGGCAGCTTGCGGCATTCGAGATTGACGGCATTTTCCTGGATGGCCCGATCATCATCCCGGGCGGCTGTTTCTGCCGCCACTGCCAAAAACTGTTCCGCCGGCAGACCGGACGTGGTTTGCGCCAGGCTTCCGCGGCGGAACAGTGGCAGTTCAACGCCGGCAGTCTGGACCGTTTCATGCGCCAGGCCCGCCGGCGTTTCAAGGCAACCAAACCGGCCGGCGTCTTTTACAATAATCTCGACGCGCTGCATCCTACGCCCAGCTATTACCTGATGCCGGCGTCACTGGAATACAACGATATCATCGGCACCGAGGGCGGATTCTTCGGCTCGCCGCCCGGCAAGGCGGCGGACGCCTTCAAGCCGGCGGTGACCGCCCGGGTGTTGGAGGGGCTGGCGCCCGACAAGCCCCGGGTGAATTTCATGGCGGCCAACAACTATCCCTGGAGCTGGTATCCGCATGCGCCGGCGGAAAGCGTCTTGTGCATCGCCTCCACCATGGCGAATGCCTGCAACATCTGGTATGGCTTGCATGGCTCCATGCGCATGCTGGCCGCGCCGGGGGCGCAGGCGGCGGGCGCGATCATGCGCCAATTGGCGCGCCATGACCGTTATTTTGTCAAAACCCGTTCGGCGGCGCGCGTGGCCATGTTGTATTCTTTCGTCACGGAACGAGTTTACCACACGGCGCTGGCCGAGACCGACCTCTACGGGAAACAGCATGACGTCAAAAATGCTGGCGGCAATTTACGCCAGGCGGTTTTTGGGTTTGCCGATGTTCTGCTCCGCTCCGGCATTCCCTTCGATATCATTACGGATATCGGCCTGACGGCCGCAACGCTTGGCCGGTATGACTGTGTCATTTTGCCCGCCGCCGCCTGCCTGGCGGACGCCGACCTGTCTTTGCTGCGTCAATATGTCGCCGCCGGCGGCAACCTGGTGGCGGCCTTCGACGCCTCGCTTTACACCCCGGACGGCAGGCAACGCCGGGAATTCGGTCTGGGTGACGTGTTCGGCGCGGCCTTCCAGGGCGCGGTGACCCGGTATCAGAATTGGAATTATTTTTCCATGACCGTGCCGGAGCATTCCGTCTTCGCCGGATTGAACCTGCCGCTTTATCCCGCACCGGGATTTGGCCTGGATGTCGCCGCGCTTGACGGCGCCGAAGTGCTGGCGCGTTTCCATGGCGCGCTGGACGGGCGTTACGAACCGATCCGGGAACCGGCGCAGCCGTTTGCGGTCTGGAACCGCCATGGCCGCGGGCAATGCCTCTACCTGGCCGGCACCTTCGGGGAAATGTGTTACAATTATAACCCCGAAGAATACCGGGTCCTGCTGCGTAATGCCGTCCGCCGGCTGGCGCGGCCGGTGGCGATCCTGGAAGGCGACGCCGCCAATGTGGAAGTGGTGGTGCGGACGCAGGGGCGCCGGACGATCGTGCACCTGGTGAATCATGACGGCGCGCCGCCGCGGCCGTTCACCAGCGTGCATCCCAAACGCAATTTGCGCTTGATCCTGCCGGACTTCAAACGCCCGTCTGCCGGCGCGCGCGCCCTGCTGGCCGGCAAAACCTGCCGGTGCCGGCCCGGCCCATCCGGTTTGACCGTGCCGGTGCCGGAAATGAACGAGTATGAGATTATTGCCGTGGAGTAGCTTGCCGGGAATTAAACTCAGGCGCTTCAGGCCGCCGCGCCGGTGAAGCAAGGCCGTATCATTGATCTCACGGACAATGTTCAGCCCTGACAAGCCTGAAGCGCAAACTTCCCATGGCGGACAGCCTGATACTCGCCGATGCGCAAGCCCAAGGAACATACCAAGGGGGGAGAAGATGAAGAAAGCAAGTGTGGTGTTGATCTGCTTGATGATGCTGGGATATCCTGGCGCCGGCGTCGCCGCCGCGGCCGCCGGAAAGGGCGAGGCTGTCAATGGTGAGGTTGCCCGGCAGAAGTTGGCCGATGGCAACCGGCGCTACGCTGAGGGGCGACTGTCCCGCCCGAACCAGACGGCGGAGCGGCGTGCCGAGGTTGCCAAGGGGCAGCATCCCTTCGCGGCCATCCTGACCTGTTCCGACGCGCGCGTGCCTCCGGAGGTCATCTTCGACCAGGGATTGGGCGATCTCTTCGTCGTCCGGCTGGCGGGCAACATCCTGAACGATGCGGCTTTGGGAAGTCTCGAATATGCCGTGGAGCATCTGGGCGTCAAACATATCATGGTTCTTGGTCACGAACGCTGCGGGGCCGTAACGGCCACGATCAAGGGTGGCGAGGTTTCCGGGCCCATCGGCAGCTTGGTCAAAGCCATCCGACCGGCCGTGGACAAAGTCAAAAACCAACCCGGCGATCTGGTTGAAAACGCTGTCAGAGCCAATGTCTCCATGGCGGTCCAGCAATTGAAGTCCTCCGGGCCGATCCTGGCGGAATTGGTTAAGCAAGGCGCGTTGACGATCGACGGAGCCGTCTACGATCTGGACGATGGCAAGGTGGCCATTCTCCCTTGAGACGAGAATCAAGGGGCTGCTTATCTTACTCATCGTACTGGCGCTCGGCGTATGCGCCATCCCTTTGCGGGCGCAATTTCGGCGCTCGGTTGCCGCGGTCATCCGGATCATGAATGCGAAAAAGACCATCAGCGATCGTGTTGTGCAGTATGGGGATGCGGCACGCACGCGCCTTGCGCCGAAGTTCGCCAAACTTAAGGCCGCGTATCCTCCCCGGCGTATTACCCTCGTCGGTCTGAAGGCCGAACGGACGCTTCAGGTCTGGGTGTCCGGGGAAGACGGGATTTGGCAGCACTTGCGCGACTACCCCATCCTCGGCCTGAGTGGGGTGCTTGGTCCCAAGCTGAAGGAAGGCGACAAGCAAGTGCCGGAAGGAATCTACCGGGTGGAGTCGCTGAATCCGAACAGCCTCTATCATTTGGCGCTACGGGTGAACTACCCGAATTCTCAAGACCGGCAGCGGGGCAAACAGGACGGCCGGTCAGAACTTGGATCGGACATTATGATCCACGGCAAGACATGCTCAATCGGCTGCCTCGCCATGGGGGACGAGGCTGCCGAGGATCTGTTTGTCCTCGCCGCCGAGGCAGGAATTGAGAACGTTGCCATCGTCCTCGCTCCGGTTGATTTCCGTACGCGGGACTTGCCTGTTCAGATGCCGGCCTTGCCGGCTTGGGCGGATGCGTTGTATGCGGCGATCAAGCAGGAATTGCAGAAATTGGGAAGTCCGATCAGCTCTTGAACGGCACGGCTTGGCCGCCCGTTAGGCCTGACGTTCGCAACCGGAAGAATCCGCCACAAAATGCACGAGCGGTATAATGAACGGAACGATTCCGGAATGGCTGGCTTTTTCCCGCCCCTTTTGGTATATTACGCACCGCGTAGATCGTCCTGACAGGCAAGCCTTTTTGTAAAACCCGGTAAGGTAAATATTGAGGGAATTGAGAGAAATGCTTATCTCGATAGCACGCGTATATGACACAACCGACAAGCCCAAGGGCTATCGAGTGCTCGTCGATCGATTGTGGCCGCGCGGGATTTCCAAGGAAGCGCTACCGCTGGATGAATGGTGCAAAGACGTTGCGCCAAGCAATGAACTGCGGAAGTGGTTTGGTCACAAACCGGAGCGCTGGGATTCATTCCGCGTGAAATATTTGCACGAACTGAAGGAAAAACACGAATGCCTGCGATCGCTTCGCGCCGTCGCGCAAAAGCGGCCGCTGATCCTCTTATACGCGGCCAGGGACCCCGACAAAAACAACGCCGTGATCATTCGCGAGGCCTTGCGCGCGATGCGCTGACCAAGTCCAGCAAGATGCGGAATGCCGAAGAAGAGGTTCCCGGGCATCGGTACGCTGCGGCGCCTCAGCCTGAACCGTGAAGCCGCCATGGGGAAAGTAGACGCTGAATGACATCCATCCTGATCATAAGTTCGACCGTGGCAATTGCCGTTTCGTTCCTCTGTTCGCTGGCAGAGGCCTTGCTGTTGAGTTTTAATCCCTTGACCTTGAATCGCCTGCAGGCCGCGCGTCCGCGGACGGCGGAGTCGTGGCGGCGTCTCAAAAAGAACGTGGCGCGTCCGATCACCGCCATCCTCGTCCTGAACACCGTCGCCCACACCGGCGGCGCCACGGTTGCCGGCGGGGCCTTCGCGGAAATCTACGGCGAGCACAACATCTGGATCTTTTCCATTCTGTTCACGGTCGTTATCCTCTTTGGCACCGAAATCCTGCCCAAAGTCATCGGTGTGACCTTTCGTAACCAACTGGCGCCCTGGGCTGGGCCAAGCCTGGAGGTTCTTACCCGTTTGCTCTATCCGTTCATAGTCTTGAGCGAAGCCTTGTTCAGACGGCTGACGGCGCACGAGGAATCCGAGCAGATTACGACCGCCGATCTGGTAACGCTGGCGGCGCTTGCGCGCTCCGGCAAAGCCATCAATCTTGAGCAGGAAAACATCATCGTCAATGCGGTGCGCCTGAGCCACGCCGAGATCACCACCGCCATGATTCCCACGGAACGTATCCGATTCCTCGCCAAGGGCGCGACGTATGAGTCGCTCCTCGCACTGATGAAGGAAAGCGGCCACACGCGCTATCCCGTGAGCAACAGTGCGGATGCAAAGGATATCTTCGCCTACATTGTCACCAAGAAGGCCGCGCCGGTTACTCAGGGCGAGTTTGCGCACATGCTGTCTCAGGCCAAACCCCTGCTGACGGTTGACAGCCGGGCTACGCTTATGACCGGACTCCACAAGATGCTGCAGTACAAGGAGCATCTGCTCGCGGTGGTCAACGGTCAGAATCACTGCGTGGGAATCGTGACCTTGGAGGATATTGCCGGGGAGTTGCTCAGCGCCGATATCGAGGAATTCAGATAGTGTCCAACAAGGCAAAAGTTCTGATGCTGTCGGCTTGCCTGCCCCGTGGTATCATTTGCGGCAATTCAAGGTTCCCGAATTTGCAAAATCCGGGAGGTAAGTCTGTGGCGTCAACCATACCGATGGGGGGGTGCGGTGGAAAAATACGGGCGGACAATTTACGATCATGCGCGCAAGCGGCCGGGGGGCCGGCTTGATCCGGACGGCAGTCTGGTTTTGCGGCTGTCATCCGGGCCGGGCCGGTATCGGTTTATTTTCGAACTGGGCGGCGGGTCGTTCGATCCGAGCGTCATGTTTTTAAAGGTCAACGGCGTGCTGGTGGGGCCGACCGCCCGGTTCTGGCGCGTGCCGGGATTCGAGCATGCCACCCCTAAAACGGAGCATCTGCCGTCACGCCAGATGGTCTGTCCCATTCTCGAGGTTTACCTGGATCATGCCTGGCAGGGGTCGGCCATTACCGAGTTCCCCAGCCAGGCCGAGTTGCGCCGGGGCTATTACCTGGGCGAGTTTGCCCTGGCCTTGCCGGCCGGCGCCCACGAATTGAAACTTGTCAATGGGCGGGGATACCGCATGGAGTTTCTGCTGGTCCATCAAAGGCGGGACGAACGGACGCCTTCCCGGCCCGTGCGGCTGCGTAAAGGGCTGGCCGGGGCTCATCCGCGCCTGTTTTTCACCGCCGCGGATTTGCCGGCGTTGCGCGCGCGGCGGACCGGCGCAACGCGCGCGCGCTTTGAGGTGTTTGCGCGCCACTCGATCCGGGAGCGCCTGAAAATAATGGCGGCAGGGGAGGCGCCGGACAGCCTGGATATCCTGCCCATGGCCTGCATGTTCCGGTTGACCGGCAGGCGCCGTTATTTTGAAGTCGCCCGCCGGGCTTTCATGGCCATGCTGGCGGCGGAGATGCCGGGGCCGGAGGAAGGCCGCCAGGAAGTCAATGGCGCGGAACCCGGCCATTTGCTCGAGTATGCCGCGGTGTTTTACGACTGGTGTTATCCGGCGCTGGACGAAGCGGAGCGGGTGCTGATTCGCACCGGAGTGGCGCGCGTGCTGCGTTGGTGGCTCAAATATATCGAGTTCAACTCGCTGGAATGGCCGGGCAATGCCGGCGGGATGGAGCATAGCGCATATAATTTCCACGGCCTGGGTCTGGCCGGGCTGGCATTCCTCGGGGAAATTCCCGAAGCGCAGGCGGCGGCCGACTGGGCGGCGCGTCACTTTGATCTCGCGGCGCGGCGTATGACGCCTGACGGCGCGCTGGGATTGCTCCCCAAGGAGCATTGCCTGAGCGCTTTTTTCAATTACGCCATGGCGTTCCGCCATGCCGCCGGCGTCAATATCCTGGAGCGCTGGCCGTTTTTCAGGAATTTCGCCGATGGCCGGATTCGCAAGGAAACGGCGAATTACCAGATGTTCCCCGTTTATTACCGCGCGGATTACGAGCCGGATTTCATCGCCTGGGAAGCCCTGGCGGCGCTGACCGGCAGCCGCGATGCGCAATGGCTGGCCGAACGTTATTTTCACAAAGCCTGCGTCAAAAACGGGATTGCGATCAAATCCGAACGCTTGCGGAATTGCTCGCGCCAGAACGCCTTGTGGCGTTTTCTGTTTTACGATCCGCGCATCCCGCCACGCGCGGATTTCAGCCGGCGTAACCCGGATCGGCATCTGGCCGGCGCCGGCCTGGCGCTGTTGCGGTCGGGCTGGTGGGAATCCGCCACCACCCATGTAATGCTCAATGCGGCGCGCGCGCACGGCAAAAAGCTTTATCTGGAGGAACATCGCGTGGCCTACGCCATGCCGCCCCACGCCAATTCCATCGGGGTGTTCGGGTTCGGCCAGACCTTGACCGTGCCGGTGGGCGGGACATACCGGCAGTCGTCGGATTTGGGAAATACCCTGACCATTGAAGGCCGGGGCCAGATGGGCGACGGGTCCGTCTTCGGCGTGTGCCAGCCCTGGTCGCGCACCGGTAAAATCATTGCCTTCAAATCCGGCGTCCGGGTGGCTTATGCCGCCGGCGAAGCCGCCCAATGCTACGAGCCGGAGATCGGTTTGCGCCGCTTTGTCCGGCATACGGTGTTTTACAAGCCCGACATCCTGTTGATTGTGGATGACGTGGAATTGCAGCAGCCGCGCGGGGCGGAAATCCACTTCGTGTTTCCGATTGTCGAACCGACCGCTTACGCTGGTAAAATCCGCCGCAACCGGTTGCGCGTTTCGGCCGCCGGCCAGGCGGATTTCCTGGGTCATCAGGCGCGCTTGCGCCTTTGCATTCCGCCTGGCACGGGCCAGCGCATCGCACAGACATCCTGCCGGCTGGCACGGAATTATACCGACGCCGATTCGGAGTATGAACGCATCACCATCCGCTCGGCGCCGGCGCGCCGGCATCTGTTTTTGACGGTGCTGCTGCTTGCCCCTGCAAATTTCCGGCCGGCTGGCAACTCCATTGCCGCGGCCGGCGCCGGAAATTGGTCGGTCAACTGGCGCGGCCGCCAACTGGAGCTCAGCGCGCCAAAATGAATGCCGATTGACTCTACGCCGCATAAGTTGCTACCAAACGTCAGCTTTTGAAAGCAGCATTCTGTAGTCAAGCATCCGGGGATGACGAAATGGCAGCACGAAGTACACAACGGCCGCTTTCGCGCGGAAAATATGCGCAATTTGAGCCGCCCTGCTCCGGCAAGGGCGGCGTGCCGTTGACGGTGCAATGGTCTTGCCGGCGGCAAAAATCCTCCTATCTGCCGGCTTGGCATGACGATCTGGAAATTCAATATATCCGGCACGGCCTGGGGTGGTATTTTATCAACGGCAAGGCTTGCGCCTTTGGCGATCGTTTTTTGTTGTTCATTCAGCCGCGCGCGACGCATCATCTGGCGCTGGCCGACCAGGTTCTGCTGAGCAAATGCTGTCTGATGCTCAATCCGCGCTATTTCCGTGCCGAACTCAGCCTGGCCGGGCCGTTGACGCGTCTGCCGCGTGTTTTGCGGTTATCGCCGGCGGCGGCTGGCAAAGTCGAGTGGATTTTGCAGCAAATGTCCGCCGAATATGAGGCGCGGCAGCCCCAGCGCGCCGCGATGCTGCGGATCTTGCTGGGCGGGCTTTTTATCCATCTGCGCCGGCTGGCGCGCGGGACGGTTGACAGGACGCTGACGTCCGGGGCCGAAATGCCGATCCTGGTGGCGGAACTGGTGGATTTTCTGGAACAAAATTTCCGGCGCGCGGTGTCCGGCGCTGAATTGCGCCGCCGCTTCGGTTATGCGCCGGATCACCTTTCGCGTCTGCTGCGCCGCCGCTTCGGCTGCGGTTTTAAACAATATCTGATGGCGCGCCGGTTGGCGGAAGCAAAATATCTTTTGCGCGAACATCCGCAGATGAAAATTACCGCGGTAGCCGAGACCGCCGGTTTCAGATCCTTTGCGTTGTTCAGCCGCGTTTTCCGGCGCGCTGAAGGGATGCCGCCCGGAATGTACCGCCACGGCTGAGTTGCTTTCAAAATCCACCCGATGCCGGATGTCGGAAAAGTATATGGCGGCAGCGGATTGGACTAGTGATTTTGACGGCTAGGAATGCTAAGCTTCCTAAAAAGGGAGGCGCTTGTCCGTGCACATGGGGGCGAATGCCGCATAAAACCAAGGCGGGCAAGCGCCTGTCCGTCTATCCAATTTGTGACGGAAAACAGTTTTGAAAACTGGCTTTTAAGACAATGAGAAATCAATTTGTAATCGCCGGAATGTTAATCTGCTTTTGTGCGATGGCATCCTCCCGCGGGGCGGTTGATCCGCAGCTCCGGCGTTGGACTGACCGCCTGATTCCGTTGCCCAAGGAAATTGCAGTGGACTCCAGCATCACCGTGCCCGCCGACAAAATAAAGATCGCGGAATTTACCCCGGCACCCCCCCGCGCCGCAACGGCGCTTTGGCTGTTAAAAACCATGACGGCCGGCGGCGCGCCGGAAAATCCGGAAATCACTTTTTCTTTGCACCTTGTCGGAGAAAGTCCGGCCGTGCCGGCGGATCTTGCCGAACGACTCGCCGGACTGCCGAACAGCGGGCAGGCATATGCCCTGGCGCCGCGCCCGGATAAACGGCAAATTATGTTGATCGCCAATCAGCCGGAGGGCTTGCTTTACGCGGCGCGGACGATGCTGCAATTAATCGCCCGCGCGCCGCGGGATGTGAATCCGGCAACGGAAATTGAAATTCCCTGGGTGAATGTTGTTGACTGGCCCGACATGCAGGACCGCGGCACATACTGCGGCGCCGGTGGATTCGATTCCTATGAAAACGATTTCAAATGGATGGGGCGCTGGAAACTGAACTTCGCCTATCGAGACGCCGACGCCAAGATAGACAACATTCATGCGCCGGAAGCGGAGATGTTCGGAACTTATGAGCCGATTATCGGCAGCCCATCCAAATTGCGGCGCCTGATTACGGCCGGCGCCTACGCCGGAGTGCGCGTGCAAACGGCCCTGGGGCATCTTGAGCAAACCTGCCTCGGCGGCCATGGATTGTTACAGGCGCGTCGCGATCCGAAAATGGAAAAGTACCTGCCGGCGCTCGCCCGGCAGGATCCAAAGCTCAAATTCGATCCTTACATGGTGGGTTTATCCATGTCCAGCCCGGTAACCATTGACATTTTGACGGCTTGGCTTGCTGAAATTGCCGGGGTAACCGAAGGCTACAGCGACCGGATTACCGTATGTCTGACCGAAAACCGCACCTATTGCCATGACGATATGCTGAAGTCAACGGCCGAAAAGGGGTTTTACGATCATTACGTCTCGGAATTGGAAGCGGTGATGGAGGCGATGCACCGCGTGCGCCGGCAATACCCATGGCTGAAATACGATATTATTCTGTCGCAGGGTTGCCGGCTTGATGATACCCGCCGGCGGTTGCTGGAAATGGTTCCGGCAGATGTGGGCGTGCATTATTATGACGGCACGTTGACTTACACCTCCGGCAAGGATGAAATAATCTTTCCGCGGCTGGCGGAGTTCGCCGGAAAAGGCGGGCGGGCGGGCGTGGTGCCGACCATCACCCATGCCTGCACGGCCGTGGTCCCCTGGACCGGGATTGATTATATCCATTTCAGATGCAACGAATTCGTTGATAAAAAACTCCAGTTGGTGATGGCGTTTCTGCAGCCCGACCGCTACCACTGCGAACAGGAGTTGATGGCTTTGGCCGAGTGGAGCTGGAACGCCAAAGGCCGGACGCCGGCGGAATTCGCGGCCGCCTATGCCACCGTGACAGGCATTTGCGATCCGGAAACCTATGCCCAATGGGCGGTCAAGGCAAGCAATGCCGGCTGGCTGCTGGCGGATAGCCGGTTCCTGGCGGATCTCCCCCAAAATCCCGCACAGGGCTTTTATGCCAACCAGACGTTCGGCGATAATCTTTACAAGGACAAGGATATCAATCATCCCGATAAATATCACCAAGGCTGGCAGGATGCCGCCGCGGCGCTGGCGCTGGCATACGAAACGGGCGCTCCGGAAATGATTACCGAGTCGGAAGCGGCTTTTGCCGGCCTGTCCACCTACAAAACTTTGAAGGAAATATCCGCCATGCTGCATGAGGACATGGATGTAAAAGCGCGCGCGGACGCCTTCGCCGGCAAATTGAACGATCTGGATGAATACGCCAACTTGTACCGCAACGCGCTGCAGGAATGGACGTATCTGAACCTGCGTAAACGCGCCGCGGACGGCCTGCCCCAATTGCATCATCAATGGCTGGGACGGCACATGCCCGGCCGGCTCCAGTTGACGGCGGACGCCTTGCGCCGGCTGGCCGAGCCGCTGGGGATTCCCGATCCCCGCCCGTTGTCGCGCGGGGTGGAAGTCGCAACCTGGGACCTCGAACCGGCCGTCGGATTCAAGACTTTTGAGTATGAACTATCTGAATACGTGCCGGTTGAAGGCGGCTGGTTCAATCTCAGCGCGCGCATCGGCACGCCTGGCACGCAATTGCTGTTCGGCAAGTGCGAAATATATCAGATTATGCCGGACGGCGGAGCGGAAACACCGGTGGCGCGGTGGCAAAGCGCCGCCATCCCGTTTTATATTCCTGCGCGCGACCCGGGCGCAAGGCTGGTAGTTCGCCACGCCATGCGCACGCATCACAATCGCCCGGGCCAAGGCGCCTTTGTCCTGACGCGGGTGTACGGGCGCAACGATTTTCCGCGCGGCGGGGAGCCGGTAATTCCTTCCGCCGGCGAAACGCTGGTTAAAATTGCGGAGGTGTATCCTCCCGCGCCGGCAAGGGATCAGCCGGTGCGGGTAGGGGTATTGCATGGATTAGCCGGTGAAAACCTGGCGGAAACCTTGCGTAAAGAGCAATGGCTGGCGCCGGTGTTGCTGGAAGCCCCCTCGCCGGAAAACCTCGCCCAATGCAGTGTGCTGATTTTCGGCCAGATGGCCGCCCAGCCGGAACGGATGCTGGATTGGGCGCCGGCCGTCAAAAGCTGGGTGCGCAACGGCGGCGGGGTCATGTTTCTGCATGACGCGGTCGGGTACCGCGCGCATATGGCGATGTTTCCGGAAGGCGGGCATGGGGTTGACCATCCGAAACATAACCGGGTCAAGGTAGTCCGGGCGCATCCGATCACGGCCGGCCTGGGCCCCGGGGCAATTTTCACCCCCGGTTTTGCCTATGACCATGTCGTCATGGAAAAAGGCGCAGCAGGGGAGGTGTTGCTGGTGAGCGAAGGCGACAACCGGCCGGTTTTCATCATCGGGGAATACGGACGGGGGCGTTATATCCTCAATGGCATGCTGACCGGCGCGCCCGCCGGTAAAAATGTATCCAAGGGCGGTCAACATGATGACGGCGATATTGGATCGGAAGAAGAGCGAAACATCCTGTTGAACGGGATCAAATGGCTGACGCCGCGGGCGGGGCCGGCGGCGGATGGCGCGGGAAACATGATGAAAAATCCCGGCGCCGAGGAAATCATCGCATACAGCGATTATCCAAAGCATTCACCGCACCTGTTGCCGGCAACCGACATGGTTCCGCCAGGCTGGGGCGCCTACCGCGGGGTGGGCCGCGGCACCTGGGGCAGTTCCAAAGCGGAGTCGCATTCCGGCGCCCGGTCGGCCTTCCTGCAATTCAACGACTGGCAGGAAAGTGACGGCGAAAAATCCGTCCAGCTCGGGTTGTTGCTGGGCGAAGGCTGCGGCTACCGCCACCCGGGCGCAATGGCCTGCAAGCCCAATACGGATTACGTTTTTTCCGTGTGGTTGAAAGGGAATGTCCCGATCGTGAAAATGTCGGTCATGGGCTGGGATCAGGCCGGGAAGCGCGAAACCATATTGTTGAAGACGCTCAGCCAGGCCGGCAAACTGCTGCCCCAGCGTACAATCCAATTCGGCTTCCCGCCCGCGCCGGACTGGTCCTGTTACGAGGGTACTTTTGCCACCAATGCCGAAACTGTCGGTTTCCACGTGGCGATTTTTATTCCCAATGCCCCGTTTTTGCAACCCGGCCAATCTGTTTTTATTGATGATGCGGTGATCTTGCCGGCGGGAACATGATTGTCAGACCAATATAAATGGAGATTAGCGTGAAATTTAAATGTTTTGTTGGGATGATTGGCTGGGCGGCCGGGATTTCATTGCATGCCGTCTGCGCGCAATCAATCACGAATATATCCGAGCTGCCGGCGCCGGAATTAACAATATCCCGCTGCGCGCAACCGCCGGTGATTGACGGGAAGCTGGATGATCCGTGCTGGCAAGCCGCGGCGAGTGTTTCTGATTTTTTCATCCTCGGCCAGGCTGCCCAGACCACCATGCGGCATAAGGTCCGGGTGACATTCGACGCCGAGTGGCTCTATGTGGCGTTCGATGTCGCCCATGTCAAGCCCGAGTTCATCCAGCCGCAGGCGGATCGGCGCGACGGATTGGTCCAGCGCGAGAATTGCGTCAAGGTGGCCTTCGATCCCGGCACCGGCGCGCGCTGCTGGTATCACATCCGCTTGAGCGCAGGTAACGTCGTCTCCGATCAACGCAACACTTCCGACGGGGTTTCCGGAGAATGGGATCTGCCGCTGCGTTCGGCCACCCGGATCGGCGCGCAAGGCTGGCAGGCGGAACTGGCGCTCCCCTTTTCGCAGATGATCGCCGATGGCGACCTGGCGCAGGCCCGGCTGAACCTGCTGGTCTATACCTTTGAGCCGGTCCTGGACGAGCAGTCCGTCAAGGTTGGCGAGAAAATCGAACGCTGCAGTTGGGCGCCGGTGGATTTCGCCTGGTGGACGGAACCGCTGCGATACGGACGACTGCATGGCCTGGAAGGCGCGGATTTCAAAGCCCCCTTCCTGCCTATCTTCAAGTCACTGCGGATCACTCCATACTATCGTAAGGATGGAACATATTATTACGATGTCACGGCCAATCTCCAGACGCACAGCAGCCGCGCCGGCGCCGTGCGCCTGACCGTCGCGGACCGGCCGGGGCAGGGGGCGGTGGTCGAAGTCAGCCGCGACTTGAACTTGCCGGGCGATACGAGCGATGCCGTCACCATCCCCGTGCCGGTGAAGGCGCTGGTAAAACGCACCGTGCGCCTGTCCATGTCCGACCCGGGCACCGGCGAAATCCTGCAAACCGCGCCGATTGTCGATACGGCGGCGCTGGACTTGTTTGCGGCCTACCTGGAACGCTCTTATTATACCGATGAAGCGCAGGCCGTCGCCATCTGCAAGATCGGTTTACCGGCGGATGGGCTTCCGGGCGTCGTTCTGCTGGCGCGGGATGCCGCCGGTGCGGTGATTGCCGAAACCCGCCAGGTTGAAGCCGCCGCGCGCCTGGCCATCCCAATCACAGCTATGCCTGCCGGCAACCACGACCTGGCGATTGAACTGCGTACGCCGGACGGCGAACTCATGTCCAGCCAGTCCGTGACGCTTCAGAAAAAGCCGTCCAAACCCGGTGGCGAGGTGAAAATTGACCGCGCGCGCCGGATTTTGCTCAAGGATGGCAAGCCTTTTTTCCCTTTTGGATTCTGCATGTCCGGCATACGCCCGGGCGAGACCAATGTTTTCAGGGCCGTGGGCGGCGCCGGATTCAACAGTATCCTGCACTGGTACCCGATGCAGGATGCGGAGAAAGAATTGCCGTTGTATTTGGATGTTGCGGCGTCAAATGGCCTGCAGGTGGTGTTGTGGCCGGATAGATATGCGCAAGGCGTGACCTTGACCAATGCCGAATCTTATTTACAGGAACCGTTGTTGTCGGAAATAATCAAATTTACCGAAAAGCATGGTCCGGTGAAGGATTTGCGGGAATACCCGCAATTTGCCTCGCTCAGCCGTGAGCAGGCGACGAAAATATTGAATGACGCCACGGCGCAGAACCTGCCGCGTTATCTTTCCATCCTGCGCCTGGCGCAGAATTATCCCAATTTGCTGGCTTACATGATATTTGACGAGCCGTTCTTTTCCGGGGTGGACCAGTGGATTGCCGGCCGCCTGCTCTACAATGCCTACAACGAGGCGGATGGTTATCATCCGCTTTATTCGAATTATTCATCCGAAATTCCGGAAGGCGACCATGCGTTGGATTGGATGGATATCCTCTGCACGGATCCCTATTGGATTCCCGGCGGCGCCCGGCCGCGCGGCGACGTTAACTGGGTTTCCTGGGTTACCCATAATACCCGCAAACGCGCCGACAGCATGCGTGAAGTGACCTGGATCATTCCCATGGCGGAATACTGGTCCAGTGTGTGGCGGCGGCTGATCCGGCCGGCGGAACAGCGCTGCCAGACATACCTGGCCTTGATTCACGGCGCGCGCGGCATCTTCTATTACCTGCTGCCCTGCCACCAGGATACGTGGGATGTCCTGCGGCAACTGGCGGTGGAGATGCAAACACTGGCGCCGATTGCGCTCATGCCGGATGTGCCCCAGGCGGTGAGTTATCATCCCGACCCGGCCCAATACGATTATAACCGGGGTGTTTTCCCGGATGTCCAGGCGGCGCTGATGTTCAACCCGGCCGGCGGATATATCCTGCTTGCCGCCAATTCGCGCTGGTATCCGGTGGACGCCGAATTCAAACTGCCGCTGCCGGCGGAATGCGGATCGGTGGGCCGGTTGTTTGGCGGTGAAACGTATGCCGTTTCCAACGGCGTATTCCGGGAACGGCTGGAACCATTTGTCACCCGCGCCTACACCATCGCCGGCAAAATCGCCGCCGCCAATATAGCGCACATTGATGTTACGATGATTCCACATCCGGAATTGGCGCGGGCGGAAGCCCCCACGGTCAGCCGGTTTGACGGCAAAAATAAAAACATGATTGCCAACCCCAGTTTTGAAATCGCCACCTTGGCTAACTTCCCGGATTATTACAAGCCGTGGAGCTGGCCGAATCCATTCCCGGATAATTTGATCAACGGCGCTTCAACGCGCATCAGCCTGGATGCCGCATCGCCGTATCATGGCAAGACGGCATTGAAAATATCGGTGGCGGATGGCAATAATGCCGGTGTTTACATCGAGCAAGGCCAGTCGCATATCAGCGACCGCTACCTGGGCAACCCCAACACGGAATTTGTGTTTTCGGCCTGGTTGAAGGGCGACCGCGATGGAGTCAAGCTGCGTTTCGGCGCCAATCACACCGGCGCACGCGACACGGAAGTGGCCGTGACCCGCGAATGGAAACGTTATGCCTGGCCTTTGAAACTGCCGGCGCGCATCTGGCTGATTGTCAACCACGAGGCCAAGACAGGCGGCGGCGGCACGGTCTGGATTGATGCGTTGCAACTTGAAAAGGGGATGGAACCGACCGAATTTGCCGATTTCGATGCGAAGGTTGAATGAAATATTTGGACGGGATGATCATGATTAAAGGCAATAAAAACTGATTTCCGGAATGGCAGAACCATTTAATGGCAGAATCATTGAAAAGAGGGAAATACATTAAAAATATTGCATTTCCAAATTATAACGATAGAGGATGGATGAAACGCCTTCTCGCACTGCTGCTCTGGCTGCTGCCGGCAGGTTTTGCCGTCGCCGGCTGCCGCTGGATGGCCGCGGAGCGCACGATCTGGGTCACCGATTATCCCGCCGGCGCGCCCTGCAGCCTGACCACGCTCCTGCGCCAGGATCGGATGAATGGCTGGGGAGTTGTGGCCTATGACGCAGCCGCGGATATTTATACGGTCAATGCCAGCCTGCTGATTGGCGGCAATTCCGGCCCCTCAACGTATTTCCAGATCGGCTCGCCGGTACATCCGACCGAAACCCTGATCCTGAATGGTAATCTGGTCATTCACCCCGCCTGTGTTAAAGATGAAAATCCGGTGCGCGAGTTCCAATCCCAGGCGCGGATTAACCGGGTCAGACTGGGCTGTCCGGATGATCCCGCAGTGCAGGCCGCGCTGAAATTTGCCTGCTCGGCTTCCAATGCCTGGACTGTAATCACCGGCGTGAAACCGGGACGTCCGCCGGAATTCAGTTGGTCGGGGAGCGAGTTGCATGTTTACCATAGCCGCATCACCGCCAACAAGCCGGATTCGCCACATTCTTTCGGCGGGAAACCGGATCCCGGCTGGCGCCATGGCGATCACGTTTTCACTTATGGCGGACTGGTTTTCCAGAATGCGGAAATATCATGGTTCCGCGGCGTAGCCACCTGGGGTGCGCGCGATATTTTCACCAGGATTGAAAACACGGTTTTTGAAAACGGCCATTACGCCATGATCAACGGCGGCTGGCCCGCGCGCGGCTGCACCTTCCGCAATCTGGTGACGGCGGTGGGCGATTGGGGAGGGCCGATTGTAACCACCTTGACCGACTGCCGGTTTGCCGGCAACCAGTGTCACTGGAAATTGACCGTGCCAGGCAGTTGCCTGACGGCGGTGGATTGCGAGTGGGATCCGCCCCTGGGCAAAAATCGCTATGCCTGGGATCCGTCTCGATCCGATCCACAAAAGCGGCCGGCATTTATTTCGCAGCGGCATGTGATTGTCGCTGCCGCGGATCCGGCCGGCCGTCCGGTGGCCGGGGCCGAAGTGGAGATTGCCTGCGAACAGGATGAGTGGTACAATCCGGTCATATGCGGCAAGGCGGCCACCGATGCGGCCGGCCGGACACCCGGGCCGGGCATGCCGGGTGCCCTGTTGCTGGTGGAGTTTGTCGAGTGCGCGACGGCCACGCCGGATACGCCCGAAAAAACGGTGTATGCTTACCGGATAACCGTCAAGGCGGCCGGCTATGCGCCGGCGACAATCGCGAGTTTTGTGCCGACGCAAAGCTGGCAGCAGTTGGCGGTGGTGTTGAAACCGATGGCAGAATAGAGGCGCTAGATGCATGGAGTGTGCTTGGGAATTATCATGGTGGGTTTGGCGGTTGGGATGCCAGCCGGCGCGGCGCGGGTGGACCGTCAAGCCGAGGCGGAGTGGGTGCGCCATTTGATTCCCTTGCCGCGGGAAATATCCATCTCCGCCAGGATAGCCGTTGCGCCGCCGGATTTGACGGTCGTCACCCGTCCCGGCGCGACCCCGATCGAGCGGCAGGCGGCGGCGGAATTGCGGGAACTGTTTCTAGCGCCATCCGCCGGCCGCCCCGGAGGATCGCCGTTCGAAATCATCATCGGCGCGGCGGATGCCGGCGGCAAACTCGGGGAGTGGGTTGTGCCCGCGATTGAGCGCCTGAAAACCTTGCCGAATAACAACCAGGCTTACGTGATTCAGCCGCTGGGCGAGTCGCGCCTGGCGGTCGCCGGTCTGGCCGGTCAGGGCGTGTATTACGGTGTCCAGACTTTGAAACAGTTGCTGGGCGCATATTCGGATACGCAACAGGTGATCGTGCCGGTCGCAGCCGTGGTGGATTGGCCGGCAATGGCCGAGCGCGGCGTCTGGAATGCCGGGCCGGATCTGGACTGGCTGGCCGGCCTGAAATTGAACTTTTCCCGGATCATGGGACATTACGCCCAACCCGCCCAACGCGGTCAGAAGCCCGATTTCATCTTCGACGTCAAGGGGTTGGAAGCGCGCCAGTTGCGGGCCTTCAGTCCGGTGGTCAGTTTTCCCCATTTGAATTTCATCAATGAGCCCTGCAATGGCCGCTGGTTCGAAGCCTATCCTGAATTGGCCGGCGTGGGCGGCGGGGCGCGCCAGAAGGTCAATCCCAGTCCGGATCATTGCGTGCCATGCGCTTCCAATCCGCTGTTGATTCAGATCCTGGCGGACGCCATGCGCGATGCGGCCGCCAGGGGCTGCATGGAATTCGATGTTTGGCAGTCCGAGTTCGTTTCCGAATGCGGATGCGAAAAATGCCGGAATTCCGGCAAAGGGCAGGTTGGCTTGGAGTCTGATGCCATCGCGGCGGCGTGGCGGGATGTGAGCCGGCAGCATCCCGATTTCAACCTGAGGATTTTTTATTCCCTGGCCGATGCCACTTCCAATACTCCATCATCATTGCAGTCCTTGCCCGGGGCTGTCAAGGTGGGGTATGTGTACGGTCCCCAGGCGCCGTTTGACGACGCCGCCCGGCAGGGGCGCTGGGCGGCGCATTGGATGGTGCGCGCCAACCAGGGCTATGAAACAGTCAAATTAAAGGCCTTCATTCAAAATCTGCACAGCAATCATTGGCAGGGCGCATACGGCTATTCGGGGGGCGCGTTCGGTTTGACGGCATTATCCGAATGGGCTTGGAATCCGCATGGCCGCACCGAACGGGAACTGGCTGAAGCCTGGGCCGTGCGGCGTAAATTTGAGAATCCGGCCGTGGCCGCCGCCTGGGTGGAAACGATCGGTCCGTTAAACGCGATTCAATTCGATTACGGCGTGAATTCCATCATTGCCACCATGCCGCAGCGGATTGCGGAACGCGCTAAAATCAATCATCTATCCTGGATTGCCGCGGAAAGCAATGCGGCCGCGGCGCGGCAGGCCCTGGCGCTGGCCGAAGAAATAAAAATCCAGGAATTGGCGGACGAATCCCGGAAAACCGTTACGTTTTACGGACTGGTCATGGCAATATGCAATTTGTGGAATGCGCTCAATAGCGATCCGGCCGCGCCTGAAAATCGGGATGCCGCCCGGGAGGCGGCGATGGCGGATGTGCGGTCAGCCGCATTGAATTACCAGGCGGCTTACGGCAGCCGGGCGCGGTTCGGCGAGGCATGGGCGCAGGAGATGGAATCCGCCGTTAAGGCCCGTTGCCGGGCACAATGCGCGGCGCCTGCCAAAAAGATTTAAAGCAAGCGGGTTGATTTCAAAATCAGACAGCAGTGTAAAAAAGGAGGGGGGCAATGACTGAATCACGTGGGGGTTTGGTTCAAAAGCGCATGCGCTGGTTGGTAATTTCCGCCGGCATCCTGCGGCTGAGCGTATTAACGGCGCCTGGCGCCACCTATTATGTGGCCACCAACGGCAGCGATATCGCTGCCGGCACGAGTTGGGACACGGCGGTGCTGACCATTTCCAACGCCGTGGCGAAAACCACCGCCGGCACCGATGTCATCCTGGTGTCCAACGGAATATATAAAATTACCAATGCCATTCCGTTCGGGGCTTATTCTCCCATTGGCCTGACAATTCGCGGGGTCTATGGCGCCAGCAACACGATTATTGATGCGCAGGGTATCAATCGCTGTTTTTACATGAACCGCGGCACCTTAGACGGATTTACACTGACCAATGGATTTGAAAACAGCATTTCGTCCCATCAGTCCGGCGGCGCGGTGGCGATTGCCGGGTATGACGGTGTGCGCATCCTGAATTGCATTGTCGTTAATTGCGTCGCCACGCATTACGGGGGCGGGATCGGTGTCCGGGATTGGGGCAGCACCGGCGCCGATGTCATCATCTCCAATTGCGTGTTCCGCAACAATACCGCGCAGTATGCGGGGGCGGTTGATTTGTATTGCGACCGCGCCCATGTTTACGATTGTGTGTTTGAAGGCAATAAGGCTACGTCATCCGCCGATACCGGCGGCGGAGCCATTCGCGTTTACGCGACCACCAACACCATCGCCGGCTGCACATTCCGCAATAATACCGCCGGCAATCGCGGCGGCGCCGTGCGGTTTACCTTGGGGAAAAGGGCAACCAGCATTATTTCCAATTGCACGTTCGAAGGCAATTCCGGCCTGGTATTTGGCGGGGGCTTGCATTTAAACGCCGAAGCCACGGTGGTCGGCTGTACATTTGTGTCCAACGCGATCGGCGCAGGCTATGGCGGGGGCCTCTATGCCGGCGGCTCGAATGCCCTGGTATCCAATTGCCGGTTTATCGGCAACCTGGCGCACCGTGAAGGCGGCGGCGTTTACAGTTACGGCACGGTGGCCGGCAGCCTGTTTGCCGGCAATGTCGCTTCCAACAGGGGCGGCGGCTTGTATCAGAACCATGCGCTGGCAGTGGTGCGCAATTGTACGATCGTCTCCAATAGGGCCGTGACGGATGCCGGCGGCGGAATCTATACCGTCACCGGCGGCGTGGAAAATTCGATCGTGTATTTCAATACTGCCGCCGTGAGCGGGTCGAATTGGGTGTGCGCGTCCGGTTATTTCACCAACACCTGTACGGCGCCGTCCGCGGCCGCCTACGGCACGGGCAATCTCGAGGACAATCCGCTGTTCGCGGATGCCGCGGCCGGCGATTACCGGCTGCAATCGCGTTCCCCGTGCATCAACGCCGGCCTGAACCAGGATTGGATGGCCGGCGCCATTGACCTGGACGGCAACCGGCGCATCCGGCAGTTGATCGTTGACATGGGCGCGTTCGAAGGCTTGCGCGACGGCACGGTGTTTTCCGTCCGGTAGCGCCGCTCCCACGGAGAGGTTTGTGCGTGTGTGGGTGTGTGAGTGCGGGGGTGTGGGAGGGATGCGGGATACGAGATGCGGGAACTGGGTAGTGTGTGAGTGTGTGGGTGTGAGAGGGATACGGGATGCTCCCATACCCACACACATCTTCATCGCGGCGTTAAATCCAATCTTCGCGCAAAGTCCAGATAAGATGGCTATCGTCGAATAAATGAATGAAATAATCGCAACGTTGAGTTGCTGGCGCTGGTGAAACGGGACGCTTTCTGTTATGCTGCGCGGCGAACCATGAGACTATGGACGGCCATTTTATTTTGCTGCTTATGCGCGGCTTCGAATCCGTCGGACGGGCGCGGCGCACCGACCACTTTCCTGGCGGATTATGAACAGGGCATGGATGCCGGTTACGCCGCGGGCGATCCGCGGGCTTTTTTCAGCGTCCGGGCGCCCCGGGAAGGTGTTCGGCTGGTGGCGGACGGCCGGTTCGGCCGCGGGCTTTTCCTTGACCGGAATGTGCGGGAATTCATGTTCGGTTACGATTCGCGCTCCAATTTCTGCTATGAGCGCGGGACGGTGGAATTCTGGTTCCGGCCGGAACACGATTCCGATTACAAGGGCGACGACGATCCGGAATGGATGAAATCGTCCGCCGCGTCGTCGTTTATTTTGTTCAGCACGGCCGAACCGCCTTACGGGTACCGGCTGCACAAAAACCAGTATAATTATTTCTCCTTCAATTACAGTTACAGTTATAAATTGCTGGCTGACGTGGGCACGGTTGCGCCGGTTAAATTGTTCTGGCGCAAGGGCGTCTGGTCCCATTTCGCCGTCGCCTGGGATGAGCAGGAGGCGCGCCTGTTCCTTGACGGACGCCTGATTGCCTGCACGGATCATTGGGGCGTCAAAAAGCCGTTTGACGACCGCTTTTTCCTGTCGGGCTGGGGCACGTTCGACGATGTCCGGATTTCGGACGGCAAGCTTTATGTCAGCAGCTTTGCCCCGCCGGCCGCCCCGTTGCAAGCGCTGAAAAATGTTCCGCCGCCGCCCCCGCCGGCATTGCCCGCCGCCGAACAGGCTGTCCTGGAAAAGGATGCAACGCTGTTTTATGCCGATTACGGCCGGAGCGCCACGGCGGTGTTTGCCCGGGGCGCGCGGGATGGCGTCAGCAACCGCCCGCTGGAATTTGACGGACCGGACGGCGCCCGGGCCTTGCGGCTGAAACGTGCCGGGGCAATGCCCGAGGCGGCGCTAGGTTACCGGACGGCGGACAATCTCAGCCGCTTCCTGGGGACGGTTGAATTGGTGTTGCGGCCCGGGGATATGCATGCCTGGCCGGCGGTGCTTTTTGATTGCAGCGACCTGGAAACCCCGTCCGCGCGGTCGCAACGACAGGGGATGCGCTTGATGCTGAAGGATGCCGAGACGCTCGAATGGCAGAACCTGGCGCGGGACCGCGTGGTGGCCAGCGTCAGCGCGCCGGTTAAGTTGAATCCGGCCGGCTGGAACCGGTTGGGATTTTCCTGGCGGGGCGGCGGAATTACGTTGCGGCAGGATGGGCAGCCGGTGGGGCAGGCAACCGGCGTGCCGCTGCCATACAAGTTGCCGGCATATTTTTTCGTCGGGTCCGACAGCCAGGGTACGACAAACATGTTTGATGGATGGATCAAGGCGGTAAAAGTTTTCAGAAAGTAAAATAAAATGCGGAATGTTTGGCGAGGATTACCAGGAATTATGGACTGATTTCCGGATATGGCAGAACCATTTAACGGCAGAACCATTGCCGGAAAAGAGTTTCAATCGTAAAACAAAAAAATGATTCTGCCGTAAAATGATTCTGCCAATTCCGAGTAAATATGGGTTGCCGGCACAAGCTCGTTTTTTTAAGCATGATGAAAAAGACAAAATTCGAAATTTCAAGATGTAAACTTTCTCGTTTGTCGGTTCTTGCATGCTTGATGGGAATTTTTGCCGCCAATTCACTCCGGGCCGATGTGGTTTCGGTGCCCGAGACCTATGCCGACGCTCCGACGGCCGCCTGGTTCCCGGACGGGCCGGTCGGCAAATGCCTGGCACTTTTCACCGGTCCGGCGTTGAAATACCCGGCTTGGTTTTCGACGACTAACGCGGCCGCCGGCGCCTTGTCCTGCTGGTTCAAGCCCACCCGGGCGTTGGGCTATAATGGGTTAACCCCGGTCAACTTGGCCGGCATCGGCGGCTTGAATATCTACGGCGATGAGACCATGCCGCTCAAGCGTTTGTCATATCCCGGCGGCTCGCGCCTGCTGAGCAACGATTTCTATCAGACCTTCCATCACTTTGTCTTTACCTGGAGTCCGCAACTCGAGCAGACCTGGCTGGACGGCCGTTTGGTATATGAGAAAAATTTCACCAACCGTCCGGCGCCGGCCCGGCCGGCCGGGCCGGCATATATTGCCATGCATGCCCCGCATGGCTGCCTGGTGGATGAAGTGCTGGTGGTGGATCGCTGCATGTCGGCCGGTGAAATCGCGGCCGCGGCCAGCAATCCGGCGCCGTGGAAAGTGGATGCCAATACGGTCTTTTATGCCGGCATGGAAGGGACGTTTACGGGCCGGGGCTGGATCAAAGGCGGGGGCGATGCGGTGCGGCTGGCCGCCCATGTCGGCCGGGTGGACGCCACCTTCCGGGCCGGCGACCGGGCGCGTTTGAACTTTGCCGTGCTGAACGCGACCTCCGCCGCCAAAGCGCTTGTCCTGCAAGGCGTGGTGCGGGATTTGGAAAAGCGGGTGGTGCTGGATCAATCGCTCCCGGTCAACGCATCTGCCGGCGAATTGACGGCCGTTGAGTTTCCCATGGACGCTATCCTGGGCAACGGGGTCTTTTGGGGCGTTTTCATCCTGAGCGAGGATGGCCGGACCGTGCAGGAGGAAAAGATCCAGTTTGCCCGGACTTTGGCCGTGGATCCACGGCAATGTACGGGCCGGGAAATGCGCGCGGGATTCACCGTCGCCAAGGCGGTGAATGCGCCGACCTATCAGAAGTGGGGGTTGATTCATTACGACGGCTGGGCGGCGCTGGAGCCGGAGGAAGGCCAGTGGTATTTCGACCGGCTGGACCTCAAGGTCAACAGCCTGCTGGCCGCCGGCACGATTCCCATCATCATGCTGGATGACCCGCCCGGTTGGTTCCAAAAGCGCGTCCGCAATACCGCGGTGCTTGACGGTTATTTTTATCCGGACGCCGACGAGGAAGCCGCCATGAACGATTGGCGCGGTTACGTGCGGAAAGTGGCCGAACGTTACCGCGGACGGGTGCATGATTATGAAATATTCGGCGAAGCCTACGGCCGGTCGGACCGTTATCACTACGGCAAATTGGTGGCCCTTACGGCGGATGAGCTGCATGCGGTTGATCCGAAGATTCGCGCGGTCTGCAATATTTCCATGGGCGCTTGGAGCGAAAAAGTCGCCGAACTCACGGCCGGCAAGGCCGACTACTATACAATCCATCCCTACGGCTTTGTCGGCGGACGCGACCCGGGCTCCTTGCAGGATGATGCGCGGCTGGCGCCGATCCTGGACATGCTCAAGGCCGCCGGCGCCAAACCGCTCCTGGCCAATACGGAATATGGCTGTTACCAGGTGTTGACCTGGGGTATCCGCGCGGATGGCTATCCGATGACCCCGGCGGAATTCGAGGCCAGCCTGCCGGGCCGTGAAATGCCGGCCTTCTTCATCAAGCGCGGGCGCGATTCGTTTACCGACTGGTACACCACGGCCTTCCGGGCCGTGCGCGGCCATGTGCTCAACCTGGCGTTGAATGTCGAGTATGCGCTGTGGTGGTCGTCGGTCGGCGGGAGCATGATTTCCGACCTGGGGTATGCGCCATATACGCCTTCGCTGGCCTCGGTGGCATATGCCAACGTCACCGGCATCCTGGCGGGGACGGAATTTGTGCGGCGGTTGGATTTGGGCGGCGCGGCAACCTTGAAGGGCTATTTGTTCAAACGCGGCGATGAATTCATGATTTCCGCCTGGACGGATGAAATCCTGGCGCATCGGTTCGCCACGGTTTACCTGGAATTGGCCGGGGCGGACGTGCGGGTTTTGGATATGTTCGGCAACGAGGTGAAGGCGGAAAATTACGGCGGCATTTACAAATTGGACTTCCATCCGAATGCGCCGCTCTATGTCACCGGCATCACGGGCCTGCCGTCGGTCAGCGCTCCGGTGCTGACCGCGGCCAGCGTTGACCGTCAAGTCTTCCCGGGCCAGTCGGCGGCGGTGAATGTGGCGGTGTTCAACCCGCTGCCGGAAACTTTACGCGGCAAAGTCGCGATCGTTTTGCCGCCGGCTTTTGCGGCGGCGCCGGATCAGCCCGTGGAAGTCGCGGCGCGGCAGACCGCAAATTTACAGTTCACGGTCGCCGTGCCGACGGCCATTTCAGACAAGCAGGATATGGCGGTTAAACTGACCGCGGCCGGCGGCCCTTTGCGATCCGTGACATACCAGGGCGTTCTGCCGGTTTGTTTGAGCGTCCCGGCGGTTTTTACGACGAATCCGCCCGTGATTGACGGCAACCTGGCGGAGTGGGGCGATCCGGAATCTTTTGCCCTGGTGATTGACCGTCCGGCGCAGGTGGTGGAGGGAATTCCTTTTACCAAAAGCTACCTGAACAATCAATTGGTGGACTGGCAGGGCCCATCGGATGTGTCGGCGCGCGCGACTTTGCGTTATGATGCCTCCAACCTCTTCGTGGCGGTGCGGGTTTACGACGACATCATCATGAACACCAACAGCGCCAGCCCGGCCGCGGCCGACGCCGGCGATGCGATCGAGCTTTTCATTGACGGACGCAGCCTGTCCAAACAGGCCGGCGATGCCTACGACGCGGATGTGTTCCAGGTGGTCATGGCGCCCCCCGTTGCGTCCTTGCCGGCCCCTGCCTGCCACTGGTTGCGGCCGCCCCGCCGGTATTTGGAGGCGCTTGCCTTCGACGCGGCGGTTATGACCAACGGTTATGTGTTTGAAATCCGGATTCCGCTGTATAATTTCAAGTTTCACAAGGAACTGTCGCCGGGGAATGTTTTTGGCTTCGACCTGGCGGTCACGGACCGCGATGAGCCGAAGCCCGAACGCTCCCTGCCGCGCAGCCGCCTGCGCTGGACCGGCGCGGCGGAAGCCGACAGCAATCCCGCGCACTTCGGCCGGGTGGTTTTTGAAGGGACGCATGAAAAAAATTAATATCGGCATTGCCGGCTTCGGCCAGATGGGCAAACGTCTGGCGCAGGACTTGTTGACGGTGTCCGCCGGGATGGCGGAGATTGCCGGTGTGGTCGAGCCGGACGATGCCGTCTACGCCATGAACGCGGAATTCATCCGCCGGCGCCCGCCGCGGTTTGACTCGATCCGCGACATGCTGGATCATGCGGATGTGGATGGCGTGGTGATCGCCAGCCCCAACCATTGCCATGGCGGGAACCTGCGGGAATTGGAAGGACGCAAAATACCCATCCTGCACGAAAAACCGCTGGAGTCAACCTGGGAAAAAATCGTCGAAACCGCGCGGTTTGCCCGGCGTTATGCGGCGCCGATCATGGTGCATCACGGCATGCGCTATAGCCCGATCTCCGAGCAGGCGCGGGCGTTGCTGGAACAGGGCGCCGTCGGCCGGATTTGTTCGGCCAATTTCATTCAACATTGCTCCTACGGCAATGCCATGTACCGCACGTTCCGGCGCACCATGGCCGGCGGCGGCGGCATGTTTATCGAGAAAGCTACCCATGATTTCGATATCATGCTGGACTGGCTGCGGGCGCGGCCGCTGCGCGTGGCGGCCTTCGGCCGCCGGCAGGCCTTTGGCGGCGACAAGCCCAACGATTTAAGATGTGCGCAATGCCCGGAGCGCATGACCTGCCCGGAGAGCGTGTCCAACCAGCGGATCCTCAACGGCTGGGCGGTTGACATGGAGCAGGAGAACCGGACCGACGCCTGTATCTTCGCCCGGGAAGTCGATGTGCCGGACAACGCCTCCTGCCTGATCGAATGCGCGGGGGATGTCCTGGCCACGTATACCCACAGTTATTTTTCGCCGGCCAGCTATTCGACCCGCGAGTATGAAGTTACCGGCCTGGACGGCGTGATGAAAGTGTCGTATTCCCTGATGGATCATCACAAGCGCGGCCAGATCGCCGTGCATAAACGTTACAGCACGGCCCAGGATGTGCAACGCTGGCAATTCGATTACCTGGGCCGGATTCATTACAACGCCGGGCCGGCAGTGGCGCGGCACTTTCTGCAACTGATCCGGGGCGCGATCGCGCAGCCCCGCACCACGGTCATCCAGGCCCTGGCCGCCGAGGCGGTGGGCTACGCCGCGACCCGGGCGGTGCAGGAAGGCCGGATGATCGAGGTGGAGCCGCTGATTCCCGAAGATTTGCGCCGGGATTGGGACGGTTTGTGGCCGGCGTGTTGAGCCGCCCGCGATACCGGCTGGGCGTGATTCCCATCAGCCTTTGAAAGGTCATGATGAAGGATGCGGTGGAGGCGAACCCGGTGGCGAAGGCGATTTCCTTGACCAGCCGGTCGGTGCCGGACAGCAGTTCCACTGCCTTATCGAGGCGGATGTTGCGCACATAAACCCCCAGGCTGGTCTTCAGCTTCTTGCGGAACAGCGCCCGCAGGTGGCTGGGACTTAATCCAACGGCCTGCGCGATGGCCTGGATGGTCAGGCGGGTGTCAAGGTGTTCATAAACATAGCGATTGATGTTTTCCACCAGCATTTCATGGCTGGAATTGGCGATCATCGGGTGCCGGGAAGCATGGCGGCCTCGGGCCATCAGCATTGCGTGGAGCACCCAGCCCAGCGACAAGGCGCAGCGAAAACCCCGCTCCGGAAGGTCGCGTTGATGGAGATAGAATTGAAGCAGGTCGGCCAGCATTGTCAGGCATGGTTGCGGGAGCGGGATGGCAGCGCTGTGCAGCGGCTGAAGCCAGTTTGCGTCGTTCAGTTCGAAGGTGATGTAAAGCCAGCGCAGTCGGCGCGGCGCGGTGAATGAATGCGCCTGATGCGGAAAGATCAAAAGCCCATGATTGGGCGGCAGGGATACGGATTGGCCGTTCAGGATGGCCGCGCCCTCCGCCATGAGATTTATTACCAGCACAAACCGGTGATGCCGGGATAAGAAATTGGCATTCAGGTTGCTCGTGCGGCGAAAACAGATTATATTGTTCGGAAAGCCGGGATTGAAATGCCGCAGGCCGTTGAAGTAATTGTATTGCTTGGCCGGCAGCCGTTTGATTTGAACGGTAATGGAGTGCGGCATAATTGGTTAGGCCGGGAAAAGTTTAAAACCTTCAACGCCCGTGATTGTATCTTGCGGCGATGAATAATTCAGCAAAAAAATCACGGGCCCCCATGTCGCTCGACGACGCCCTGCGATTGCTGCATGCATCGGCATCGGCGGACATCCTGCGGTTTGATGGGGCCGCGCCGCCCGCGCGGCAGGTCCGTCCCACGCCTTGCCTTGATCCCGGCGCCATCCATGACAGTTGCCGGTGGTGCGGATTCGATCCGCCAGACGAGTCGGAATTACTGGCTGCGGCGCAGCGGATAGAAACGACGCCGGAACTGCGATTGCTGATCGGGCATTGTTATGATTTGCTATATGAACGTTCCGATTATCCCGCCGCCAGCATCGCGCGCTGGCCGGACTTGCAGCACGCTTTGCCCGATGCGGCCGGGTTGTTTTACTTGCTGCTGGCGCTGGGGGCGGTGCCGCAAATCGCCGCGGCGCACCGGCGCTGGAATCTGCCGGAAGGCATAACGCGTGAAACCTGCCGGGGCATCAAGGCGCGCGCCGAGTTGTATCGCGCCAACCATGCCGGCCGGCCGGGGACCTATGCGTTCGGCCTGCACTGGCTGCGCCATTATATTACGGGTGTCGTTTACCGCCTGGGACGTTTTGAATATGTCCGCCAGAAATTTGCGGGCGGAGTGGAAGTTTATGCCCAGCGGGCAACCGGCCGGACACTGGCCCTGGCGCCGGATGGCGCATGGTTTACCGCCGACGGCTATCGCCATCCCGGCGGGTCGGCGGAGCAGGGAGCGGGCGGGTGGCAGGCGTCGCTGCGCGTGGAATCCGATGCGGTGGCGGGGCTGCCTATTTCACCATGGGGCATGGCGGAGCGGCGCGCGGTCCGCCTGCCGCTGAACGAATGGGAACGGGTGTTTGGCCGGGACGACTGGACACTGGATATGCATATTCCCGCCGGCGGCGGCATGCAATTGCAGTTATGCGCCAAATCCCTGCTGATGGCGGACGCTTTCTTTCGGGACCGGTTTCCCGAAACGCCGATCCGCGCGATTTCATCCAATTCCTGGATTTTCAACAACCAGTTGGCCGAAATCCTGCCTCCCGCCGCCAACCTGGCGTTGTTCCAGCGCGAACTTTATCTGTTTCCCGTGCCATCCACCGGCGATGATGGATTCTGGTTCATCTTCCAGCGCCATGCTGTACGGCCGGGGATGACGCCGCCCCGCACCAGCCTGCAGCGCGCGGTGCTGGATTTTCTGGCATCCGGCCGGCGGTGGCGCGGCGGCGGCATGTTTGTGCTCACCGCGCATTTGCCGGAGTTTGGCCGGCAGGTTTATCGGGCGGGGTGGGAACTTGCCGCAGGCGGCGGGAGGGGTAATAGTCACAAAACTGAATTGAACCATCATTCTGTTGAATCCGGGAAGATGTCGTAAAGTCCCGGGTTCGAGTAAATTAATGGTAGATGATTGCGAGTGTATGGAATTTGCGGATTGCCGGATATGGCAAAATCATTTTAAGGGCAGAACCATTCCCGGAAAAGAGTTTTCAATATTATATAACAAAAATAAATGATGCTGCCATCAATGATTCTGCCAATTCCGAGTGTCTTTAGTTATGGCCGCCGGCCGCGTTATCTGCTTCCGGAAAAATCGAAACTAAAAAATTTGTGGGAGCGGCATTATACGCCGCGATGCCGCTGGATGAAAGCGGAATAGCAGGGGGCGCCTTTGCAAGATCTTGTGTTTGAAAATACGGCCATGCGGCTCCGGATCACCAGCCGGGGCTGTCATCAGTATTTCGGCCCGCGGGAAACGGATGTCAATCTTACCATTCCCGGCGCGCCGGTTGCCGCCATCCGCAAGGGCGGCCGTGAATATCCGGCCACGTTTGCGCGCGCCACGCCGGGCGGTTTGCAGGTCGGATTCGGGGATTCCGGGGTGACGGCCGACTTGGGCATCCTGGTCCAGCCGCGTTATTTCATCGTCCAAGTGCGGCAGATATCCGATCCGGCCGTGGATGAACTGTTGTTCGTGGATATTCCGTTGCAGGAATCCGGGCTGGTGAACCACGGGCTGGCGCCCTGCGCGCTGGCGTTGAATGTGCGGACCAAGGTTGAAGGATTCCCCGGCGATCAGGACCGCTTATGCGCGCGCTCTTTCCGCGCCCTGAATTTTACGGGAGCGCAGGCAGCGGTCATGGTCTGCCCGCGTGCGGGGTTGCGGGAACTCCTGCAGACCGTGGTCGGCGCCGCCCCGGAACTGCCGCAATCGCCGTTGGGCGGCCCCTGGGCCCTGGATCGGCCGGTCAACCGCGGCTCATATATGTTCGATCGCGGGGTGACCGAGTCCAATGTGGACGAATATATCCGCGTATTGCGGACGCTGGGCATCGGCCAGCTTAATATCTACGGCCGGTACCGGGCCTACCGGCATGGCGATTTTGAAGTCAACCCCGAACTTTATCCGCGCGGCCGCGCCAGCCTGAAGGCCGTGATTGACCGGCTGCATGCGGCGGGCATCCTGGCGGGATTCCATTCGCTGTCGTTTGCCATCGCCAAGGACTCCCGTTGGATCACGCCGGCGCCGGACCCGCGGTTGGCCAAGGACGGGTGCTGCACACTGGCCGAATCAATCTCCGCTGACGCGGCGTCCATCCCAGTCTCGGAAAGCTTGGAACAAGTGTCAACACGCCCGACCGCCCGCGATGACAACAGCCTCATTCTGCAGGTTGACCGGGAATTGATCGAGTTCCAGGCGGTCGCCCGTGTCGGCGGCTGGGCCTTTGCGGGATGCCGGCGCGGCGCGCTGGGCACGGTTGCAGCGCCGCACGCCGCCGGCGCAAAAATTTTCCGGCTGGCCAAGGTCTGGGGCAATTTTGTGCCGGACGGGCATTCGACCTTGCTCCCGGAGATTGCTGCCGCCGCCGCGGACCTGGTTAACGCATGCGGCTTCGATATGGCGTATTTTGACGGATTGGATGGCGAGGACCGGCTGGGCGATCCGGCGTTGGGCTGGCATTATGGCGCCCGGTTTGTTTATGAATTCTGCCGGCGCCTGCAAAGGCCGTTGCTGCTGGAGATGGCCACTTTTCACCATCACCTGTGGGTGGTGCGTTCCCGGATCGGCGCCTGGGATTATCCGACCAAAAATTACAGGCGTTTTGTGGATCATCATGTGGCCGCCAACCGCCGGGGCGAGCGGATCATGCTGCCGGCCCAGCTCGGCTGGTGGCCGGGGACGATTGATTCACGCTGGGCCGGCATTCAGGGGGAGCGCATGTTTCCGGAGGATGTCGAATACTGGTGCGGCAAGGCGCTGGCAACGGACTCCGGTCTGGCGCTGGTGGGGCCGGATTTGAGTCCGGATAAGTTTTTTGCCGGGACCGCGAATCAAACTGCCGCGCGGATCATCCGGGATTATGAAACACTCCGCCTGGCGGGCGGACTTGACGAGAGGTTGCGGGCGGTCCTGGCAGAGCCCGGGGCGGCGTTTAAAATGGCGCAATCGCCAGATGGCGCGCAACAAATTCAGCGTATAACTTTCACCAAACAACTCATGGCGACCGATGCCGGTCAGCCGGCTGTGTGTCGGATTTGCCACCCGGGCCGGCGGCAAGCGGTCATGCTTCGCATTGAACTCCTGTTTGCCCTGGCGCCTTATGATGCGCCGGATGGCGTGACCCTGGCAGATTTTTCCTCCACAAATGAGTTTGGATCGGCGACGGCGGAATTGGGTTTTCAATCACGCTTGACGGTTGGCCGCCCGGATTCCGGGGCGGTTGGCAATGTCGGGTGTTACACGGCCTGGCGACTGCCGGCGGCGGAATACCCGACTGAACCCCGGATGTCACCGGCGGCGGCGCATGGGATGCGGGTGTTGCCCGCTCCGGCGCCGGCTTGGACCAGAACCAGCAAGCAGTTTGAGCCGCCGCTGGATTTATGCCGGACAGCGCCGGCTCAAGCGGATAATCCGGCGCAATCGGACTGGGCGGCCTTGTCGCATAACCGTCAACTGGAATCCGGCGATCGCCTGGGGTTGGGGTTCTGGGTGGAAGGCGATGGCAGCGGTGCGGTTTTGAATATGCAATTGCACAGTCCCAGGCATATCCGGGGGGTGGCGGATCATTACCTAGTGTTGAATTTCACCGGCTGGCGCTATGTCGAACTGGTGGAGTCGGAAAGCGATCGGATTGATGATTATGGCTGGCCATATTCCGCCGACCTATATGGTATTTTCCGGGAACCGGTGGATTTTAAGCAGATTGAAGGCCTGGCCATTTGGTTGAATAACATTCCGGCGCAGGGGGTGGTGTCGGTGCGGATGAGTCCCATCCGGGCGTTGCCGCTGGTCCCGGTTATGATGCGGCGTCCCGTGCTCAGGGTGGGCGGCGCGCGGATCAGCCTGCCGCTGGATTTTGGAACCGGCGATTACTTGGAGATGGACGAGTCCGGCTGCTGTAAACGTTATGACGCCCGGGGTGAATTGGTGGAAGCGGCGGCCTTGGTTGGCGGCGCGCTTTTTCTGGAACCGGGTGAGAACCGGATTGAGCTGGCAGCCAAAACAGAACCGGTCGGCGCCCGGCCCCGCCTGCGGTTGACGGTTCTGTGTGCGGGTGATTGTTCGCACACGCACCCACCCACCCACTCACATACCCACATACTCCGATGTTGATCGCACTCACACGCTCACAAACTCACATACACAAACAGGGGAGGAACAAATGCGAATAAACACATGGCGGTTGTTTTTGGCGGTGCTTTGGGCAGTCTTGATCGGCGTGGGTGCGGGATCGGCTATACCCGTGGAAATCCCGGAGAAATACGCCGACGATCCGTCCGCCGCCTGGTTCCCGGATGGGCCGGTCGGCAAATGCCTGGCGGTTTTCACCGGGCCGGCGCTGGAATACCCGGTCTGGTTCGGCCAGAGCAATCCACCGGCCGGCGCATTATCGTGCTGGTTTAAACCGACCCGCGCGATCGATTATGACCGGCAAATGCCGGTCAAACTCAGCGGCGTCGGGGAAATTGCGATTTACGGCGATCAAGCCACTCCGCAGCGTCTGACCTATCCCGGTGGCTCGCGCCTGCTGAGCAATGATTTTCATCAGACCTTCCATCACATGGTGTTTACCTGGAGTCCGCAATGCGAGCAGACCTGGCTGGATGGCGCAAAAGTTTATGAAAAAGTTTTTGGAAATCAGCCCGCGCCGGCGCGGTCCTTGGGTCAGGCGCAAGTTAACATACATGCTCCGCATGGCTGCCTGGTGGATGAAGTGCTGGTGTTGGACCGCTGCATGCCGGCCGATGAAATCACCGCTCTGGCAAAAAATCCCGCGGCTTGGGCGGTGGATTCCAATACTGTCTTCTATGCGGGATTCGATGGTACGCTTGCGGTGCGGGGATGGGTGCAGGGGGGGGGCGATGTCCTGCGGATGGACGCGCTTATTGGACGCGTGGATGCCACTTTCCGCGCGGGCGACCAAACGCGCTTCACCTTTGCCGTGCTGAATGCGACCTCCACCCCAAAATCATTGGAACTTAAAGGGGTGGCACGGGATTTGGAAAAAAAGGTGGTGCTGGACAAGACCCTGACGGTTACGGCTGCTGCCGGGGCGTTGACGCTGGTGGATTTCCCCCTGGATGAAATCGCGGCGAATGGCCTCTTTTGGGGTGTTTTTACCTTGGTCGAAGGCGGCCGGGTGGCGCAAACCATGAAAATCCCCTTTGCCAAAACCCTGGCCGTGGACCCGCGGGCTTGCACGGGCGATGATATGCGCAGCGGGTTTACCTGCGCCAAGGGCACACTGCCCCCGACATATCAGAAGTGGGGATTGATCCATTACGACGGCTGGAAATCGCTGGAGCCGGAAGAAGGTCGGTGGTATTTTGACCGGCTGGATTTGAAAGTCAACAGCCTGCTGGCCTCCGGCAGTATTCCCATCATCATGCTGGATGACCCGCCGGAATGGTATCGGCAACGGGTAAAAAGCCGGGGCTACATGGGGTATTACTATCCCGACACGGAAGATGAGGCCGGGATGGCCCTGTGGAAAAAATACGTGCGCAACCTCGGCGAACGCTACAAGGGCAAGGTGCATGATTACGAGGTGTTTGGCGAAGCCTACGGGCGCTCCGAACCGCGGCATTACGGGCGGCTGGTGGCCATCACTGCCGATGAACTGCATGCCGTGGATCCGGCAATCAAGGTGGTTTGCAATTATGCCGGCTATCATGACTGGGCTCAAGGTGTCGCCAAGGAGGTGGCCGGCAAGGCGGATGTCTTTACCTTCCATCCTTACGGGTGGGTCGGGGGCGCCAACCACTTGCAACTTGGTGATGAAACCATCCTGGAACCTTATGCGCAATTTTTGCGCCAAGCCCTGGCGCAAAATCCGGATTCCACGCGTGACGCCTGGCAATGGCGCTGGGCCAACACGGAATACGGCTGTTACCAGTTGTTGGGGTTGGCCATCCACGAGGATGGGTATCCCATGACCGCCGCGGAGTTCGATGCTTCCATCGTTGGCAAAGATATGCCGGCTTTTTACACCAAGCGCGGCCGCATTTCGTTTGTGGACTGGTACACCGGCGCATTTCGCGCGGTGCGCGGTCATACGCTCAATTTAGTTGCGGACTGCAAGTATGCGCTGTGGTGGTCCTCCGTGGGCGGCAGCATGATTTCCGACCTGCAATTCGCCCCGCATACGCCCTCGCCGGAGTCGGTGGCGTATGCCAATATCACCGGCCTGCTGAACGGGTGCAAGTTTGTGCGCCGTCTGGACCTGGGCGCCGGCTATCTGCGGGGCTATCTGTTCAGGAAATCAGAAGGCGCACATCCCGCCGATGCCTTGGGAAAGCGGGGAAATCCGCAATCCACAATCTCCAGTGACTTCCGGCTGGTGGCTTTTACCGATCGGGATGAAGCCGAAATATTCCTGCGGCTGGATGGTTCCGGCCTGCAAGTCCGGGACCATTACGCCAATCCGTTCCCGCATGCGCGCGACGGCAATGTCATCAAATTCAAGCTGCAATCCAATATCCCGGTTCTGTTGTCCGGTATCGCCCGGCTGGACGATGGCGGACCGGTGCTGGGCGTCTATGCGCCGGCGGAGCACGCTTGCCCCGGCCTGCCCGCCCGGGTGCGGGTGTCGCTCCACAACCCGCTGGAGCGGGAACTGCGCGGGACACTGCGCCTGGTCATGCCGGAGCCGTTTGCCGCCATCCCGGCGCGCGCCGTGCGCCTGGCTGGCGATGCGGGCACGAACCTGGAATTTGACGTGGCAGTGCCGCAGAGCGTCCTGCACAACCAGACCATGCGGGCCGAATTTGCCGCGGACGATGCATTCATTGGCACGGCAATCCGGTCGGATGTCCTGCCGATCCGGTTGAGCACCATTGCCCGGCCGGCAAAGCAGCCGGTGCGCCTGGACGGCGATCTCTCGCAGTGGGGCGATGCGGCGCAATTTCAGGCTGCGATTGACGATCCGGAACAGGTGATTATGGGGATTCCCTATACGAAGCTGTACATGATGAACCAGCATGTGGATTGGTCCGGGACCAACGATCTCTCCGCCCGCGCGGCGGTGCAATACGACGGCGAGAATCTCTATGTCGCCGTGCGCGTGTGGGACAACAAGGTGATGAACCTGGCGCGGAACGAGCCGATTTACATTTACGAAGGCGACTGCATCGAGTTGTTTGTTGACGGGCGCGGGCCGGCCGGACAGGGCTCGCCGACCTATTCCGATGGCGTGTATCACATCAAGTTTGCGCCCAGCATGGATCCGGTCCTCCCGCCCTTCCATCATGTCTCCAAGCCCCGGCGCGGCATGGAAATACCCGGGTTGGCATATGCCTCCAAACTGCAGCCGGATGGCTATACTTATATCGTCAAAATTCCCCGCGCCGCCTTTCCGGAGTTTGAATTCAAGCCCGGCGCGAGCATGGGTTTTGCCATGCACCTGGGCGACCAGGATGAAAAAGGCGGGATGGATGCATTCAAGGCCAAGACGGTCATGCTCTGGGGCGGGGAAAAAGGCGTGTCCGGCGATCCCTCCAAGTTCGGCCGGATAATTATCGGAGGTGCGGAATGACGCTTCCCTTGATTCCGGCGCCTCAATTCGTCCGGCGCCATGCCGGATCTTTACGCAGCGCGGTTTTCTCGCTGAACGATGCAGCGGATGGGCGTTGCATACGTTTACGCGGGATCGCCGGGCTGGCGCGCATCCTCGCCGAATTCGCCGGCGCGGGGAAGACGGCCGTGGCGCTGGAACTGCGCAAAAACGGCGCAGTAGCAAGCGGCGGCCGGGCGCGCCCGGCGCGCCTGGCGCAAGCCATTGCCGGCAGAGGCCCCGAGGCGTATGCGTTGGAAATCAGTCCCAATGGCGTGCTGGTTGACGCCAACGGGCCGGCCGGCGCGTTTTACGCGGGCCAGACCCTGCAACAACTGGCGCAACCAGCTCCGCGGGGCGTCGCCTGGCCATGCGGGACGATTCACGACTGGCCGGCGATGCCCAGCCGGTCATTGATGCTGGACTGCCGGCAGTGGGCCGCGGCCGGCACGCATATCCGGCCCGCCTTTGTGAAGTCGGTGATCGATCGCATGAGCGAGTGCAAGCTGAACACGCTGGTCTATTACGACGAGTTTTCCTCGGTGCGGCTGGACAGTTGCCCGGAATTAGCCGCGCCGGGCGCCATGTCCAAAACCGAGCTGCGCGCGCTGATTGAACATGCCCGGTCCCATTGCGTGGAGATCGTGCCGGTATTCAATTGTTTTGGCCATTGGTCGCCGGTCATGCGCCGGCATCACCTGGATTTGTCCGAAGCCGGCCATGGCACGAATTTTTGCCCCGGCAATCCGCGGGTGAAGCAATTTTTCGAAAAAATCCTGCCCGAGCTTTGCGCGCTCTTCCCCGCGCGCCGGTTTTCGCCGGGATGCGATGAGGTGGAAATGCTCGGAGCATGCCCCGCCTGCCGCAAACTCGGGGCGGAAGCCAGTTGGGCCAGGCATGTGAACATGGTCTGCCGGATATTAAAGCGCCTGGGCAAACAGCCCTTCATCTGGACCGATTACTTCCATAGCGCTCCGGCGGGATCGCCGCGCTGGTCGGCGCTGGACATGCTCGATCCGGAAATCGAGCTGGCTTACTGGTTTTATGCGCCCGGTATGGGATTGCCGGGGTTGCGCGAAATTGCGCGCCGGGCGCCGGCGCGGCGCTTGCATTTGTACTCGGCGCTCAATACCATGGAAAACGTTTTTCCGGCGTACGAGTACCGGCTGGCGAACGTCGAGGAGTATGCGCGCCGGTTGGCGGACGATCCACCCCTCCGGCGGCGGACGGTGACGCATGCCGCCTGTGTCTGGATTTTTAATTGTTCCTGGGCGGAGCAGACCTGGCTGGGCATCTGGCGGCATGCCGGCCTCGCCTGGAACAGCCGGGACGCCGGCCGCCGCGATTTCTACAAAAATTTCGATCGGGCGTTCCTGGGCGCGGATACGGCGGAAATCGCTCGCGCCGTCCTGGACCTGGGCCGATGCAATGTGTTCGACAATGGCGGCGGATTCCCATTCCGCTTCGATACGGTCAGCCTGATGTTCGAGGTGGAGGACCTGGCCCTGGATCGGCTGAGCCGGCAAGAAATCCTCGACCGTATCGCCGCCATCCTTCCGATCGTCGCGCGCGTCAAGGCGGTCCTGGGACATTGGGAAGGGCGGGTGGTCCGTAACCGTTATTTCCTGGACTGTTTGCGCTTGGCGTCCGACCGGTTTGAATCGTTCGCCCGGCGGGTATTGCTTTTGGAGGAATGCCGCGAACTTTACCGCCAGGCCTATCGCCGCCAGCATTATAATCACTGGCAGTTTGAAAAAATGGGGCCGCCGGACCGCCGGAATGTCATGCAGCATTTACAGCGCATCGAAAACAATTTGAAAGACATGCGCGCCGACTTGCCGCCGCTGCGCCGGCGGATTACGGTCGCCTGGCGGCATGCCATGAGCGAGCCCGGGCTGCAGCAGTTTCATCTCGACCGCCTGGCTTCCTACGACAACGATCTGCGCCGGCTGGAAGGCAAATTGGATGAGATTTGCCGCGAATACAAACGCGGCCGCGGGCTGCCCCAGCCGGACCGCCGGTTCATTTTCAAAAGCGAATTGCAATTCGAGGCCAAGCGGTTTATCTGAGCGATATTTGGAGTGCGGCGGCTTGACGCTGCTTTGGTATGCCCCAGCCCGGGGAAAGGGCGTCAAGCCGCCGCAATCCAAAGCGGCAAAATCTGGATGCGGTCTTGATTTGACAATATTATGATGTTACTATCCAGATTGTTTGAGAGAGACATGTAGATTAACAGGAGGAGCAGGTATCATGAATAAATGCGGAGTTATATCGCGGATTGCGGCGCGCGCCCGCGGCGCATTGCTGGTTCCATGCCTGGCCGGGCTGCTTAGTACGGCGGCATCCGCCGGAACGTATTATGTGGCCACCAACGGCAGCGATGCCGCCGACGGCGCCACTTGGGGCACCGCCTGGCAGACGATTAATTATGCTGTCTCCATCCTTACCAACAATTCGACCGTTTACATCTCCAACGGCACGCACTCGATTACCGGGATGTTGACTGTTCCCAATAAGGGGTTGATGCAATTCGTCGGCTTCGGCGGGGCGGAGCAGACGATCATAGACGGCCAGGGCACATTGCCTGGATTCAGGGGTTATCGCCTGATTTTGGACGGTCTGACGATGTCCAACTGTAATTCCGCCGACTACGGAGCAGGCTGTTTTATCACGCCGAATTCACCAGGCAATATCGTCAAAAATTGCGTGTTCGTCAATTGCGTCAGCGCGAGTAGCGGCGGCGGCCTGGCCTTTTATGACCAGACCGGCGGTTCCGGCAATATTCCGGCCGTCGTCTCCAATTGCACCTTCATCGGCAACGTGGCCGGCTGGGGTGGCGGCGGCCTGGATTTGAATTTACCCCGGTCCGTGGTGGTGGATTGCCGCTTCATCGGCAATCGCGCGAATAGCGGATCGGCAAGCTTTGGCGGCGCCGGGTTGCTGGCCGGTCCAAATTCCCACTCGAATATAATTGCCGGATGCGTGTTCAGCAATAATTACACGGCGGCGCGCGGCGGCGGATTGAAAGCCGGCAGCGCCGCGCCGGATTGGATTGTCACCAATTGCACGGTGGCGAGTAATGCCGCCTTTCTCGGGGCTGGTATTTATTTCAACAACGCTGTCATTACGGATTGCACGGTCGTTTCCAACCGTACGCACTCGAACGGTGACGGCGGCGGGTTTTACTCCACCGCGACCAACAGTCAAATTGTCAATTGCCGGCTGATTGCCAATTACGCCATGCGCAATGGCGGCGGACTTTACCACAATGGCGCTGTCATCGGCTGCCTCCTGGCCGGCAACAGCGCTGGCAACCAGGGTGGGGGTGTCTGGCAGACCAATACCGCCGCCGTGGTACGCAGTTCCACTTTGACGGCCAATACGGTGGTGACCAATGGCGGGGGCGTTTATTTGGGCGGCGGGCTGGTGGAAAACTCCATCGTGTATTTAAACAACGCCGGTATCAGCGGCTCGAATTGGACTTATACGGCCGGTTCCTTTACCAACACCTGCACCGCGCCTTCCGTTGCCGCGTATGGCGATGGCAATATCGCGGACGATCCGCTGTTCGCGGATCCATTGGCCGGCGATTACCGGCTGCAATCGCGTTCCCCGTGCATCAACGCCGGGTTGAATCAATTCTGGATGGCCGGCGCTCTGGACCTGGACGGCAACCCGCGCATCCGGCAGTGGATTGTTGACATGGGCGCGTTCGAGGGACTGCGGGCCGGCACGGTGTTTTCCGTCCGGTAGCAGCGGTTGTCTGATGAGGGTGTGTGAGTGTGGGGGAGGGATGCGGGTGGCGGGTGGCGAGTGTCGGGAGGCGGGTGTCGCGTGGTGGGTGTCGGGAGGCGGAACGGGACGCTGATCGCGGCGCGTAGCGCAGCTCCCACACTCACACACCCACACACTCACATACATCTTCATGGCTCCCACACACTCACATACCCACACACATCTTCATCACGGCATGTAACGCCGCTCCCCGCGCGCTGATTTCAATCAAAGGCGACTCCGTAAATTGGTCGCACTTCAGGCATGACAGCGGCGTCGTTTTGCTGTATCCTGCACCCGTGGATCTTGACGGGCGGCGTTATCCGCCATACATCCTGGACGGGTGGTTTTATGGATAAAGTCAGGCGGGAAAAAATATTCAACGCCCGTCCGCCCTTGCCGGTGCGGGTGCTATGGCGCCGCGGCCGCGCCTTTAAACCCACCATCATGTCCGCCCATGCCGAGTTGGAACTGCAGTTCGTCAAGTGCGGCCGGGGCGCGTATTGCATTGCCGGGCAATCCTACGAATTTTATCCGCAATCGCTGCTTTTGATTCGTCCGCGGGAGGCGCACGGGTTTACGCCGGCGCCGGGCGTGTTTATGGAAAAGGTGACGCTGATGCTGCGCCTCTCCCGGTTCGCCGACCGCGCCCTGCGGCTGCGCTTGGCGCGCGTTCCCCGGCACCTGCGGTTGCTGGCCCGGGAAGCGGCGCAATTGGAACTGATCCTCCGCCAGCTCGCGGATGAGCAGCGGATGCGCCAGCCAGGCTGGAAAGAGTGGTGTGCTTTGAAAATCAGGGAAACGTTCCTGCTGGTGTTGCGCGCCGGCCGCCGCGGCGATGCCGGCGCGGCGCTGCCCCTGGCGCACCCGGTGGTGCAGCGCATGCTTGAATATGTTGATGCGCATTTCCAGGAACGCGTGCGCATGGCCGACCTTGCCGCTTGCATGGGGTTTTCCGCCAGCCATCTGGCGCACTTATGCAAGCGGTATCTGGGCGCAGGGTTGCGCCAGTGCGTCCTGCGCCGCCGGGTGCAGGAAGCCCAGCGGCTTTTACGGAACGACCCGGGACTGAAGGTGAAGGCCATCGCGGAACGGGTCGGCTTCGGTGAGTTCAGCGCGTTCAACCGGATTTTCAAGCGGCACACCGGCATGACGCCGGCCGATTACCGCCGGCTATCGCCCGCCCGCCGGCTCTAGCCGGCGGCCGCACCCCCAGCGTCCCGCCAAGGCAGGATTGGACACCCGGGCGGCATGATTATGCATTTCATATTTCCCGGCGTATGGTATAAACATGGCCGGACTGGCCGGGTTGCGCGTCAAGCGCCGGCCGGTTCGGCCCCATGGAAAAAACCTTTATCCAATTCAACGACGATGCCACCCCTTTGTGGGATGTGGAGCCCGGACGGGCGCGGGCATCCCTGACGGCCTTGATCGACCGGGTGCTGGATGCCGTGCCGGTGGATGTCTATTCGATTGAATGCGCGTTGCCGGACATGTGCGAGCATGCCACCCGGGTGGGCGAGCAGGTCGGCGCGCGGTTCGAGTACGACGCCAGCCGGAACCGGCGCATCCGCGGCATCCGGGCGTTGCGCGCTGAGGGCGCCGATCATCTGGCGGTGTATGTCGACCATCTGCACCGGCGCGGCGTGCGGTGCGTGGCGGAAGTCCGCATGAGCGATACCCATCACCAGCGGCTGGCCGCCGATGAATTGCTCTGTCCGCGGTTCGCCCTGGATCATCCGGAATGGGTGATTCAACGCGCGGATGGCCGGTCGGAGACGGCGCTGGATTACTCCCATCCCGGCGTGCGCGCGCATCGCCTGGCGATCATGGCCGAATTGGCCGAGCGCTACGATGTGGACGGTTTGGAACTGAATTTCAACCGCTGGGCCAAGCATTTCGACCGCCGGGAAGCGCGCGCCAAGGCGCCGCTGATGACGGAATACGTCGGTGAAATCCATGCCATGCTGGCCGCCGCCGCGCGCGCGCGCGGCCGCGATCGGCTGTCGCTCGGCGTGCGGGTTCCCAGCACCCTGGCAGAATGCCTGGATGCCGGTTGTGATCCGCGCGAGTGGGCGAGGCGGGGTTGGCTGGATTACTTGATCGTGGCGGAATACAATTGCACCTGGCCCGGCACGCGCGTGGAGGAGTTCGCGGAGTTCTGCCGCGGCCGCTGCCGGCTGCTGGCGCAGATGGGCGACGGCCTGGGCGGGGTGTGGCGGGGTCCGCCCGTGGTTGCCGGCCGCGGTCCGGCGTTGCATGCCGGGTTCGGCCCGTGTTACGCGGGCATGCTGTTGACCCCGGCGGAGGCGCGCGCCGCCGCCGCCAATTTTTACGCCTGGGGGGCGGACGGCATCTCGTTCTGGAACATCGCCTGCAGTATCGGCTCCCGCGGCAAACAAACCGGCGAAGCGCACCGGCAGCGCATGTTCGCTTGGATGGCCGAAGCCGCGGATCGCGCGGCCGTGGCGCGCGGCCCGCGTTGTTACCATTATCTGCCGCTCTACAAGGGGATGGAGACGCACCCCGGCAACCACGCGGTCCATCTGCCGTATTGCAGCCCTCACGGCGCCCCGAAAACCGCGACCTTGGAATTCAATGCCGCTTCCCAGGGCGCGCGGCTGGCATTCCCGTTCCGCATGGCCGACGGGCGGAATGGCGAACCGTTGCGGGGCGTATTGCGTTTCCGCGCCTTGCACTGCCCGGCGCGCAACCCGTTTCTGCTTGACATCAACGGCATTCCCTTGAAAGTATCCGCGGTGGGCGATGCTCCGGACCCAGCCAACCTGGAGTTGTCCGCCCGCTGGTTCAGTCTTGATTTGGCCGACGCCCCGCCGCTGCGGGGCGACAATGAATTGGGCTTGACCTGGTCCGGCCCGCTCAACGTTCCGGCGACCTGCGTCGAGGAATTGGAAATCACGGTGGAAACAACGGAGGATGCATGAAACATAAGTTTACACTCTATGGCGCGCGGATGCAGCTTGCGGCGGTATTTTTGTCGCTGCCGGGCTTGGTCGGTCACGGTTGGACTGACCGCTATGTCGTACCGCCCGGAACGCCGGGCGTCATCGCCGCCACGCCGTACAACACCTGGACCAACGCCGCCACGAATATCCCCGCGGCGGTCGCCGCAGCGAGCGCGGGGGAGACCATCTGGGTTTCGAATGGGGCGTATGTGCTGACGGCCAGCGTGGATATCGCCAAAGGCGTCACGGTGAGCGGGTATGGCGGCGATCCGGGCGCGGTTATCATAGACGGCGGCAATTATGCCGGGCGGGCGACCACCAACGCCTGTTTTTATCTGAATCATACCAACGCGCAGGTGCGCTGCATGACGATTACGAATGGATGGGGTTCGCCGTCGCGGAGTTATTGGGGCGGGGCGGTGGAGATTCAACGCGGCGTCCTGAGCAATTGCTGGCTGATCGCCAACCGCTGTCCGGTATACGGCGGTGCGGTTGCGGTCCATGACCAGAACGGCAGCATTATCAACTGCCGGATCGTCAGCAACGCCTGTTCCAGTGCCGGCGGCGGTTTCTGGTTCTGGAAGAGCGGCCAGATCATCAATTCCGTCGTGTCCGGCAACAGCGCGCGCAGCGGCGGCGGGGGGGTGGCGCAGGGCGGGCTGGTGGAGAACTGCGAAATCACGGGTAATTGGTCCACCAATCCGATGAATTCCAGTTACGGCGGCGGCGGCCTGAAGACGCTGCTGTATACCAACCATGTCATTATTCGCAATTGCCTGGTCGCCAATAATCGCACATTTTCATATGGCGCCGGCATATACGCCGGGACCGATCCCGGGTTCACCAACTTCGTCGAAAACTGCACCATCGTCAGCAATGTCGTCGTCGGCGGAAGCCGCGATGGTATTTTCGTCAATGCAATTGGTGGCGTGCTAGTCATGCGCAACACGATTGTATATCATAACGGCGCCCAAAACTGGTATGTCGGCTCCGGCGCCATCACCGGCGACTACAGTTGCACGACGCCGATCGCCGGCTTGGCGGGGACCGGCAATTTCACCAACGCGCCGGATTTGGCCGCCATGCCGGCGGGTAATTTCCGGCTCGCTAAAACCTCGCCGTGCATTGACGCCGGCGCCAACGCGGTCTGGATGGCGACGGCGCGCGATTTGGACGGCCATCGCCGGGTGATCAACCAGAAAGTGGATTTGGGATGCTATGAGTTCGTCTGGCAAGGCACCGTGATGATTTTGCGCTGATGTCAAAACCGGAAAAATACCTGGGATTGCTTTGCGGGCTGCTGGCGGGCTGCACGGCGGTTTGGGGCGCAGATCGCCCGGTGGTGGACATCGGGCCGAATTACCTGGAGCCGTCGGGGGCGTATGTCACGCCGCACATCGCCTGGGCCAATCCCCGCGCGGGCGGGCCGTTGCGCGCGCTGTTCATCGGCGAGCGCAAGCGCATGCGCGAGGCGGTGGAACTGGCGCAGCGGTTGGAGCTGGATTACGCCTGTTACGGATTGGAGTATTATAATTTCCCGTTGCGGTCCGGTTATTTCCGCGGCGGCTATTACCGGGACGATGAACCCGGCGCCCGCGAAACGCATTTGTGGCGCCTGCTTTTTACGCGGCCCCGTTATGATTTGATCGTGCTGGGCGTGCTGGATTGGAACAAGTTCCCGGAATATGCGCGCGCGGAGATTTTGCGGCAGGTGTCAGCCGGCACGGGGCTGATCCGGATGGCCACGGGACGCGGCGCCGAAACTGACGGCCTGTTGCGCGCCGCCCTGGCCGCCCGGTGGGAGGAAACCACGCCGGCAGTCAGCGGCGTCCCCTGGCAGTTTTTGCCGGTTTTCGCCGAACGGCGCGATCATGCGGATCTGGAGCGGGAAATGCTGCGGATCTCCCGGCATGGCGCCGGGATCATAGTTTCCATTGCCGGTTATGAATCCGCGGCGTTTCAACTGGTGGCCCCGGGCTTTTCCATCGCTTCGATGGAAGGCAAAGTTCCCGAGTGGTGGGGGCGTAAAACCCCCGCGGAGAAGGCGCGTTATCACGAATTGGACATGCCGTTCGAAAACGTCCGGCTGACGGATTACGAATATTATCTGGCATGGATGGTCAAGTTGATGCTGTTCGCCGCCCGGCAACCCGACCCGATCCGCATTTTCAACCCTGACGCCGTCGAGCGGGTGAGCCGGGCAGACTGGCAGGGATTGAGTTTTGAGGTCCAATCCGCCCAAGCCCTGCCGGCCGCGGGATTGGCGGCGGAGTGGGCGTTGCGCGACCGGGATGGCGCGGTCCTGCGCCGTGGCGCGGCGCCCCTCGCCGCGGGATTCGATGGCGCCCGCGCGATTTTGAAGTTCGACTGCGCGCCGCCGCCGGCCGGGCAATATTTCGCGGATTTGTGGATTCGGCGCGGCGAACGCACGTTGGCATTCGGTTCGCGCGCGCTGGCCGTCACCGGCGCCCTGGGATTCGCGGAAGCGGCGCTGGCCGCGCCGGCCTTTTCCGTCAAGGCGCCCGTGTGCGGCCATTGCCGGTTGACCGGGCCTGCCGGCGCCGCCGGCCCGCTCAAGCTGCGGTTTTGCCAGACGGATTCGCTGGGCCGGTTGGTGCGGGTGTCGGCACAGGCGGTCGCCGGCCCGGAAGTCGCTTTCACCTTGCCGCCGGCGGCCGATCCCCTGGCGATTGTCCAGTTCCTGGATTTGGAGTTATGGGATGGGGCGGACCTGGTTGACCGGCGCCGGCTGCCTTTCAGTTACAGCGACTTGCAACTGGATGACGGCATCCGCCTGACAGTCTGGCAGCGGCCGGAAACGTCCTACCTGTCCATGCGTCTGCATCAACGCCTCTATGAAATCGGGTTTGAGGCCTCCAGCCATTTCAAATTGCAGGACAGTCTGCGGCATGATTATTTCGGCATGGGCGAACATTCGACCTTCAAGGTCGGAAGGTTCGAGATCGCGGCCTGGGCCAATCTCCAATTCATGCCGCCGGTCGGCCGGTTCGCCGATGTGACCATGGAACTGAAGGACACCAACTCCGTCTGGCTGGATCATGCGGGGCGCGAACGTCTGCTGATCAAGCCCGGCGAACGCCACCCGTGCCTGAACGATCCGCGTTATCGCGAATTGTGCCGGCGCCGCGCGCGCGCGGTGGTTGACCACTACGCGCCCTATTCCGCGCGCGATTTTTTCTTCGACCAGGAACCGTCGTTCTGCCAGGCCTGGCAACGGCCGGCGGGCGACCAGGAATTATGTTTTTGCGTGAATTGCGTGAATTACTTCCGGGATTACCTGCACCGGACTTACGGCGGGATTGCCAGGCTCAACGCCGAATATGAAACAAACTACGGCGATTTTGACGACATCCAGCCGGTGCGGCTGGCCGCTGCCGTCCAAAATCCAGGATTAGCGCCGCAATGGGCCGATTTCCGGCTGGCCATGGATGAAAGCCATGCCGCGTTCTACCAGGAATTAACCGGGATCATGCGTGCAGTTCATCCGGAAATCCGCACCGGCGTCGCGGCGCCGATTTGGTTTGGCCTGCGCTCGGCGGATGCCGGCGACATGTGGCGGATGAGTCGCTGGCAGCAGTTGGCGTTCCCGTATTACCATCTGGCCGGGCAGATGAACATCGATTTCGCATTGCCGGACAGCCTGGTCTCGCTGGGCACGCTGAGCGGCTGGGGCCCCGCTTACTCGCGCAGCATGCAATTCACCGGTTTGAACCCATGGCGCGAACTATTCGCCGGCGCCAATTTGTTCGATGTCTATTACGGCGACACGGGCGGGGTGGTGCTGGCTGCCGATTTAACGCTCTATCGCGATTTTCAGCATTTGATGGATCAACTGTTGGAAATCAAGGGCGGGGTGGGGCAGTTATTCCAACTGGGCCGCCGCGACTGCGGCGGGGTAGCCGTCCTGTACTCGCCCGCGAGCGTGCATTATGCCGCGCTGGCGACGGGGGATGTGGTGGCCCGCGGCGCCATGGACCGCAAGTACCGTGCCTGGGCAGCCTTGCTGCTCGCGTGCAACCAGCCGTTTCGATTCGTCTCCCATGCCGAATTGGCGGATGGCGTGATGGATGGGGCGCAGTACCGGCTGCTGATATTGCCCGGCGTCTTTGCGCTGGCGCCGGACGAAGCGGATCGTATCCTGCGCTTCGCGCGGGATGGCGGCGCGGTGCTGGCCGATTTGCGCCCGGGGGTGGCGGATGGCCATTGCAAACCCTACCGGCAAGCCCCCTTGGACGAGTTGTTCGGGGTGCGGCAGGAGACTGGATTGCATTGGCCGGCCGAGCGGCCGTTGGTCATGCCGGCCGGGATGGGCGCCACCGGCGCCGTATGGCTGGCGGCTTCCGATGCCGCTTTGCAGGTCGCGGCCGGCCGGCCGGACGCAGGCTGGGGCGGGGGTGTGGTGGTGCGCCACGATTACGGGCGCGGGCGCGGATTGTTGTTAAATATGGCTTTAGATGGGTTTGCTTCGTCCGTCACGCATGAGCACCATTGGCCGGCATGCGTGAACACGAATGCGCTTGGGATTATACCGCATGCGCGGGGCTGGTTGGATGAATTGGGCGCGCGGCGCCCGGTGGAACTCGTTCCGGCGGTCACCGGCGTGACTGGCCAGGTGTTTGCGGATGGCGGCAATCGTTACGTCGGCCTGTTGCCCGAAATGCCAGAAATTCTAATCAATTATGCCGCCGGATCGGCCCAACCCACGCCACCGTTGGCCGTGACCGCCGCCTTGGGCGGCGATTGGCATGTTTACGATGTGCGGCGCCGCGAATACCTTGGGTTCACCAACCATCTGGCATTGCAGTTGATGCCCGGCCGGGCGATGGCGCTGGCATGCCTGCCATATCGGGTCACGGCGCTGGACCTGACCGTCCCGGCCACGGCCCGGTCGGGTGAACCGATATCTTATCAGGCGGTCCTCCGCGTCACCGGCAAGCCGGGCCGGCATGTTTTTGCCGTCAACATCCAGCGCCCGGACGGAACCTGCCTGCGTCCTTACGCGCGGGCGGTGGTATGCGAGGACGGCGCTTACACCGGCACATGGACGCCCGCCCTCAACGATCTGCGGGGCCGGTATGTCATCCGGGTGCGCGATGTGGCCAGCGGCATGGAGTCCGCGGCGGAAGTGGAACTGACCGGCCCCGATCCATTGAAATCGGCTCATGCAATCACCTCATCCAATCTTTAAGGTGGGCGCTTCGGTATTCTCCGTCTCGGCCGGCGCCTGGCATCGCGCCTGGCGGCTGACACCCCAGGGCGCTTTGACCGCCGGGATCGGCGTCGCCGACTGGGCGCCGGACTTGGCGGGTGTGCGCGAACTGTCCGAGTGCTATTATCAGGGGTTGCTCCGTCTGGATATGCACCGGCCGGCGCCGGTTTTTCCGGAATTGCGCTTGCAGGGCGATCTGACTGCAATCCGTCTGCCGCCGCGCTGCGGCGAGGGCGCCTGCGAGATGCTGGCGGCGGAATGGGTGGAGCCCCGCCAGGGTGTTTGGATCCGGCGGGAATGGCGGGTGTATCCCGGGACCGATGCCGTGGCGGCGGTGGTGGAAATTGCCGCCGACAGCGCCCCGCAGCTTGATTTCGGGCGCGGTGATTACCTGAATGTGCTGGATGCGCTGCCCCTTAACTTGCGGGGCTGGGACGCCCTGGCGGTCGCCTTTTTCGGCCGCACGGACTATACCAACGAGTTGGTCCGCCCTGCCGCCCGGCGGATTGACGACGGCATGGCGCCGTTTTTCATGGAAGGCAATCTGTTGTTCCTGGAGCCGCCCGGCGGCGGCCGTGGCATTTTTATCCTGCATGAGGGGCCGCCGCCGGATGAAAAGCGGCCCGAATGCGCGGCGGCCTTCCGGATCGGTCCGGATGGCGTGCAGATATTGGGGTGGGGGATGGCGCCCCAGGAAGTTTTACCGGACCGCTGCCGCCGCAGCTACACGGCGGCGTCCGGCGGCTACTTGGGAGGCGAACTGGCGCGGCTGGGCGCGGTGCGCGCGTATTTACAGGCGCGGTATCCCGCGGACGCGTCCCGCCCGGCGACGGTGGCCAATCCGTGGGGGGATGGCCAGTGCTATAAAAACCTGGGCGAAGCGTTTTTGTTGCGGGAACTGGACGCCTGCGCGGAAATGGGCCTGGGATATTACCAGGTGGACGACGGGTGGCAGGCTGGCGGCGTCCTGGCGGATTTGAGCATCCACAATCTGGCCGCGCCGGTTGACTATTGGGATGTCCATGCCGGTAAATTTCCGCGCGGATTTCAGCCGCTGGCGGACCGGGCCGCCGCCGCCGGCGTGCGGCTGTCGCTCTGGTTTGCGCCGGATGCCAATCGCCACTATCGCACCTGGCAGGCGGAACGCGACCTGCTTTTGCGTTTCCACCGGGAATACGGCATAGATCTTTTCAAGATTGACGCCGTCAAACTCCCGACCCGGGAGGCGGAGGAAAATTTGACCGCGCTTTTGGAGGGGGTGATGCTCGGTTCGAACGGCCGGGTGCGGTTCAATATGGATGTGACCAACGGCCGGCGGATGGGCTACTTCGCCTCGCTGCGCTTTGGCGATATCTTCGTCGAAAACCGCTACCTGCGCCCCGGCAAGGCGCAGACCGCCAATACTTATGTGCCCTGGCGGGTCTTGCGCAATTTATGGGAGTTGGCCCGCTATCTTCCGCCCGCGCGCCTGCAATTTGAATTTCCCAACCGCAACAAGCCCTCCCTGGCCGATGCCGCCGGCATTTCAACCGCTTTAGAACTGCGGGAATGCCGTGACGATTACCTGGCGGCCATCACCCTGCCGGCCGCGCCGTTGTGTTGGGGCGAGCCGTCCGGCTTCCCGGAGACGGCCCGCGCGGGCATCGGCAAAATCATGCAATTGCATCAACGCTGGCGCCGCGCGTGGAGCGATGCATGTGTTTTACCAATCGGCGATGCGCCTACGGGCCATGCCTGGACCGGATTCCAGTTTCTGTGTCCGTCAACTCCGGGAAATGGATGGCTGATGATCTTCCGCGAGGATACCGCGGAAGACCGGCATGAATTCCGTCCCTGGTCATGGCCGGAAGGCGCGCGCCTGGAATGCCTGACCCATCCGGAGCATCCCTTTGACCCGCGTTCCGCCGGCGGGGTCTGCCTGCGCATCCCGCGCCCCAATGATTACCGGCTATACAAGTATGGCACAATGAGGGAATATTAGATCATAACCCATCCATGGCGCTGAACGTTTACCATAACGTTGGCTGCACAACGTTTACCGAGCGCTTTTCCTCTTACGCTTCCGGTCTT
>CAZYXU010000010.1:0-54386 GCA_964650945.1 uncultured Verrucomicrobiota bacterium
TTGCTGAATCAACCATTTCGGTTGTGAGGTCAACGGTGGAAATTGCCGCAACTGGGATGTGTTCGACGGAATGCAGTGTTTTGTAAAACAATTTGCCAAGCCACCAATAACGTTCATGCCATCGAACATAGCGAAATGGCAAAGTTCGTCGATAGATCGTCGAATGAACTGGACCGATGATGATGCCTACACATTCAAACCCGGTTGCGGTGTTTTGTCGAAACTCATATCCGTCTGATGAGTGAAAAACGTTCTGGCGAAGTTCAAGATCGTATTTCTGCGCCAGATCACGCATCGCATTGTCGCTTAGTATCGGGGTCATATTAAAACCCCCCGATACGATACTCCAATCCACCTCCTGCACCCCATGCGGGATTGCCACTTGCTGGTCGAGGGCCAGCAATGTAACGCCACCAGACATTACGAACTTGCTGTACAGCGTTTACTTGGGATTGTGGAGGGATTTGAAGTTTTGAAATTGCGTTCTCGATACTACCGTAAGGGATGCTTCCTCGCGTACCTCGTGCAAGCCATGTGCCAGTACCAATGCCGGGGCGTGAACCTGGACCAACAAACCGATAAAAGGGATGAACCGCATTATTTCCACCGAATGCCGACGCAGCGGAAAGGGCAATCTGACCTCCTGCAAGAAGACCATGTTTCCATGCCTTGCCCTGACATTCATCGCTTGCGGAATATTGGCCTGAAAGACCAGCATTCTTTTCAAGAGTTCTGGTTCCCCAGAAATCAATGAAGGAAATCATGACGGACGCGCCAGCCGTCTGGAGATTACCAAGAACGCCGCCTGCATCCTGACCAGACACGGCAACGCTTGTCCAGTAGTCATGCGCTTCAATGGCTGCCTCGCCTGTGGGGTCGACAAAGTTGACGGGGTTATTGGCGCAGAAGACATACTGGTTCAACCCGCCCGAAATGCCGATGGGGTCGTTGGAGAGCCATCGGCCGGTCTTCGGATCATACCACCGTGCTCGGAAATAATACAGGCGGGTGTTCCAGGAATATTCACGACCCTGCCACAAATACCGGTTGCCCACACTGGACCCCTGCATCACCCCGCCTGTGGAATCAAACACGCCCAAGACGTTGCCGAACGCATCGTATTCATATGATTCTACGATGTCGCCACTGCTGTCAACGATGGCTTGCACGGAGCCCAGGTGATCCTTGACATAATAATACTTCACGGCGGTGCCGCCCGTGTGGACCGTCATGGCAAGGATGTTGTCGATGCCTGGGCCATACGTGTAAGACCGGCGCAGATTCCCGTATTGATCCGTGTCGGCGATGACGTGCATGCCGTCGTATACCATTTTTTCTGTGATCCCGGCGCTGGTGATGGAAACCCGGCGGCCCAATGCATCATATGTGTAAGTCTCGGAAGGCGTGCCATTGGTGCTGACAGCGGTCAACCGGTACCGGCTGTCCCAGGTCAGGCCCAGATCCCGTCCGTCGTTGTATTCGATATCGGTCACGTTCCCGGCGGCGTCATAATCGTAGTCGCCGGTTGCGCCAAAAGTATTGAGTCGGTTGCCCTGGCCGAGGTAGTAATTGATGTTGGTGCCGTTCTCCGTCATCTGCGTCCGGTTGCCGGCCCGGTCGTAGGCATAGGCAACCGTGAAGGTGTTGGTGTCAACATGGCGGATTTCAGAGGTCAGCCGATCCAGGTTGTCGTAGGTGTAATTATTGGTGGCGCCCAGGCCGTTGATGACGGTCACTTTTTGCGTGATCATGCCGGCATTGTTGTGGCCATAGTTGAATGTGATCGGCTGGTTGGTCCCGGCGGCCCACTTGATCTCCGTGACCTGATCCATGGCGTCAAATTTGTTGGTCACCGTGAAGACTCCGCTTGCGCGCGCTACCTTTGCGATCAGCCCGTTGTTGGCGTTGTAACTGTAACCGAATGTGCCGGCCGGCGCGGCGATGGAACTCAGCCGGTCGCCGGCATCCAGCGCATAACTGACCTCACCAATAAGCGATGTGACGGCCGACACCTGGCCGCCCGGGTGATACCCGTATTCCACCGTACTGTTTGGCGTTGCGCCCACGGTTTTGGTCAGCCGGTTGGCCATGTCATAGGCATTGGATACCGAGCCGGCGGAGTCGGATATCTTCTTTAGCAGTCCGTTGGCGAGATATTCGCAGGAAATGGCGGCGCCGGGATATTGAATCTGAACTAATCGCCCGGAATCGTCGTAAGTGTTGGTGATATAAGAGTAATCGAAGCGGGTGACGGATTTTATGAAATTATCCAGCCCGTAATTTATGGACATGGTCTGCCCTTCCAGGTTGGCGACGGACACCGGCCGATCATTTGCGTCAAGAATATACGATTCCACCTGGCGATTCAAGGCATCTTTGATGACCAGGCTATTCATCTGCTGGTCGTATTCATGGGTGAGGCCGACAGTCTGGCCGTTCACCGTACGGCTGACCGACTCGAGTTTGCGGGTGGGCAGCCAGGACATTCGGGTAACCCGCCCGGCGCGATCCACATGGTTGGTCAGGTTGCCAACGGCATCGTACCGGAAATATTCCGTGGTTTTGTCCGGGTAGGTGATGTCGGTCACCCATCCCTGGGCGTCGGAATTAAATTGAATCTGGCGGCTGTCCGGCCAGGTAATTTGTTCAAGATGGCCTAGAGAACCAGGGGTCACTCATTCCTCTGGCCTGTTTTGGGTTGGCGGAAATCATGCGCCGGAAAAACCGCCTGTCTGTTTAAGAAACATATCCCAAGCGTTGAGCATTATGGCTTTTGAAAAATTGTTTTTATAACAATCAAACGCGGCTTTCTGCTTCGCGGCCAACAAGTCCGGATTGGCGGCAAGCCGGCATAGTTCATCCGCCACTTGACTGACATTGCCGCTGTCAACCACGTAACCAACCTGATATTGATCAATCCATGTTTTGATCGCCGAATCGGCAGTCCCGGTATAAAGCAGCGGCCGACCGGCTGCCAATGATCCGAAGAATTTGGATGGCAGCACCACGCCGGCCCAGCCCTCGCGCAGGCTGATCATGTGGAGATCGCCCGCCCCCAGTCTTTTGGCTAATTGATTTTCATCCGCAAATCCGGCAAAAGATATATTTGAATCATCGCCGGAAATCATTGCCCGCAACTCACCATAACGGTTGCCGCGTCCCGCAAAGCAAAAATGTACGGAAGCGTTGCGCCGGCGCATCTCCCGGGCTAGTTCAACGAACCCCTGGAATTCATGCGCCCACCCGATGGTGCCGGAATAAAGGATTGCCAGCCGGGCATCGCCAAAAAGCTCACGACGCGCCGCCGGATCCGGCGTTAACGGCGCCGCCGGCTCGGTCAATGCCCAGGGGACGATTGTTGCCTTGGATGCATGGTGTTGATAAGCATCAAGCAAACGCCTCATACAAGGCCCGATATCCACCATCCCATCTAAAAACCTGTAGCAAAACCGCGCCAAGGGACGCAATGCGCGGGCCAGCATGGAGCACATCCCCATTCGATCGGCAATGATCGCTTCCGGATAAAGATCGAATCCCCAGCAGAACAACTTGCTCCGGGGCTTGAATAGTTTGATAAAAGGCAGCATCAGATACCCGAACTGCGGATCCGTCCCCAGGATCACCGTATCCCAAGCCGGCCGGCGGATGATGAACCACAGCCACTTTGCCTGAAGCCAGCACGAGTTGAGCAGACGCCCGATATTGCCGGACTGCCGGAATGCCGGACGGGCAACCCGGCAAACCCGCACCCCGCGCCATTGCTCTTTCGCTTCCGCAATCTTGTATGACGGATCGCGGATGATGCGGTTGCTGGTCAGGGCGGTAACATCCCAGCCGCGCGCCGCCAGACCCGCTGCCAAATCCGACATCTGGCGCGCGCTGACGACATCGTCCGGGTGAAAAAAATGATAGATGATCAGGACGGTAGACATTGAAGAAAGGGTTGAGGGATGAAACTTGAAACCTGAGTTTTAAGAAATGTTGAAGTTTGAATTTTTAAAGATTTCGTTTCTTAACGTTTTTTGACATTGTCGTGAAGATTGCTATGAGCTCATTTGACTCCACGCAAAGCCATTTAAGTAAATCTAATTCAATCTTGCAATCATCAATGAGTAATTCAAGCCAAAGCATCGTTTCATCGGCTTCTTGCGCGCATTGGTCAATTTTTGCGACAAACTCTGCATCACTGCGGGCACGCGATGCTTAACGGTAGTTTGCAGCAACAGATGTTCCAGCCCGTAAAAGTTGCTTCCCCAACACCTGGCACTCAGTTCGGTTTTTCGGCAACACAGAGTAAGCGCGCACAATCGCGGAAGCATAATCTTTGGTCCTTTTACGAAATTCCTCTTTCCTGTCAGAAATCAACGTCCCCTCCCTCAGGTTTCAGGTTTCATCCCTCATCCCTCTTCTCCCCCTCATCCCTCTCTTACTTCTCTATCTTGTTTTGATACCAATCAATGGTTTTTTTCAATCCATCCTGAAATTGGGTGGTTGCGCGGAATCCAAACAATTTTTCCGCCCGGCTGACATCCAGGCAGCGCCTGGGCTGGCCATCCGGCTTGGATGAGTCCCACACAATTTCACCCTTAAACCCGGATAGTTTTGCAATCATATTAACCAAATCTTTGATGAAAATCTCCATCCCGGAACCGATATTGACCGGCTCCGCGCCGTCATACCGCTCAGTTGCAAGCATGATCGCCTCCGCGCAATCTTCCACGTACAGGAATTCCCGGGTGGCCTGGCCGGTGCCCCACACTTCCACCGACGTGGCGTTTTGCCGCCGGGCTTCCCGGTATTTTTTAATCAAGGCCGGGATGACATGCGAAGATTCCGGGTCGAAATTATCACCCGGGCCGTACAAATTCACCGGCAACAGATAAATCGAATTAAATCCATATTCCGCGCGATAGGCCTGGCTCTGCACGAGCATCATTTTCTTTGCCAATCCGTACGGCGCATTGGTTTCCTCCGGATAGCCATTCCATAAATCATCCTCCTTGAACGGCACCGGCGTGAATTTCGGGTAGGCGCAAATCGTGCCGACCCCGGTAAATTTGCCCACGCCGCGCAACCGCGCCTCCTCCATCAACAGCGTGCCCATCATAATGTTTCTATAGAAGAATGAGCCCGGATGTTTCCGGTTAGCGCCAATGCCGCCGACAATCGCGGCCAGATGGATCACCACGTCCGGCCGGGCATCATCATACATGCGCGCCACGCCATCCGGCGTGGTCAAATCGTATTGTTTTGACCTTGGGACAAAGACATCCTTGCAGCCGCGCGCCCGCAGTTTTTCCACCACAAACCGCCCCAGGAATCCGGCGCCGCCGGTAACCGTAATTCGTTTTTCAGTTAAGTCCATAATATCCCCCGTGTTTGATTATTGCGCACATATTTTGTACCCCTGCTTCAGATTAAACTACTGTCTGGTAGGCATTCAGCAGTGGTGTAACAGCACTTGATACGCTGCCGCTTATAAGCGCACGCGCTTTTATCGCAATATCAGTTGCCTGGCTACGGCGTTCCATCTGACACGCCAACGCGTGCGCAATTTTGCCGGGGTCTGGCGGTGTACGCAAAACCGCTTCACTTTCCGGCAAATCCAAATCCACGCCATCGCTAATGACTATCGGCAAACCGCACGCCAACGCCTCCCCCGCGGCCATGCCGAAATTTTCACGTTTGGATACCAGGGCGAAAATATCGGCGCGGGCATAAGCAGCGCGCAAATCATCACCCTGCAACATCCCTGTAAATAATACATGCCCGCCCGCATCCAACCGCTTAACAAGCGCTTCCAATGCCGCCTGATGCCCTTCGTTATCGGGACCGGCACAGACCAGACAAGCTTGGGGATGGCGTTGCCGTAAAAGAACGGTTGCCCGAATCAGTAAGTCCAGGTTTTTCAGCCAATTGATCCGTCCCACGAACAAAACAACCTCCCGCCCGTTGAGTTCAGGAAAGCGCCGCTCAAATACGCATCTATCCGGGAGATCGCGCCAAGCGTTCACATCTATCAGGTTGGGAGCGATAACCGTATTACGAAACCGCCAACCGCATTGCCGCGCTTTTTCCGCCTCCGCTGCGGCGGTGAAATGCACATACGCCGCGCCCTGCAGGTTGGCGCGCTCCCAGAGCAGCGCCCACGGCATTTTCTTCCAGCGATGCCGCGCGAATACCACCGGGTCCATCGCGCCGCGCGGCGCGACGACGTAAGGCCGCCGCTGCCGGCGCATGCGTTGCATGCCAAAAGTCACCACCGGGTTCCAGATGACATGGAAATGCACAATATCGAAGTCGCGCTCCGGCTGGCACAGAGCTGCCAGCAAGCCCGGCGCGGACGGGACCTTTCGGTCAAACCTGAATGGCGCGGACGGGAAGATACGCACGCGCACGCCGTCGCGATATCCAATCTGCGGCGCGGCGCGCAGGGATTGGCCGCAACGCGGCCAGTTGGTCGTAAAAATCTCGACCGTATGTCCGGCGCGCGCCAAAGCGCCGGCCAGCGCCGGCACGGATTTGGCCGGCCCCCCCCACACCCCGTCAATTGACGGCACAACATGCAGAATCTTCATTGGAACCCGTGTTTTTTCAAATATTGCCCCAGCACGAACAGGCTCCAGGGCCGCGCCCATCCCACCGTACGGGGCTGGCTTGCAAAAGCGCGCCACAACCCATGCAGCTCGCACCCGTTGAACCAGGCGCCGCCGGCGGCCAGTTCGGAGATGCCCGTCTCCACTTCCGCGCGCATTTCGTTGGTCAGCCAGGCATCCATCGGCAAAACGAACCCCTGTTTTTTACGGTGAGTGTTTGCGCGCGGCAGCCAGTCCCCCATCGCTTCCACGAAACGGTGTTTGGGAATACTCCCCGGCACGCGCGCTTCCGGTTCCAGGCGCAAGGCGGCGGTGGCAAATTCCGCATCCAGAAACGGCGCCCGGACTTCCAGGGTATTGGCCATGCCGGCCACGTCCGTGTCGCGTAAAAGCACGTCGGCCATGTAAGTCTTGATTTCCAGCAAACCGACGGCATCGGGCGGGGCGAAGCCCCGGATAAAAGCCGACAAGCCGTCAATATCCGCGCCGGCCAAGCCCGGCACGGATGGCACCGGCAGCCTGGCGGCGGCCGGCGCCAGCAAACGGATCACCTGCCGGGCGCTGAAGAGCCGGCGGCGCGCCATGTATGCCAGCAATAAATCACCGGCAGCCGACAGGCAATCAGGCGCTTTGGACATTTTTTTGTCCCAGATACCGAGCCGATCACAGGTAAACGCCCCGGCGGAACTCAAATGCTTCAGCCACGCCGGCCAGGCGGCCATACGCGGCACGTCGCGAAATGACGGGTATCCGCCGAATAATTCATCCCCGCCCAAACCGGAAAGGGCGACGGTCAACCCGGCCTGGCGCGCCGCGCGCGCGACGATGAAGGTGTTAACGGCATCATATGTGGGTTGATCCAGCGCATCCAGCGCCTGCCGCAAGAGGGCCTGCATATCCGACCCAACCATGGGAATTTCCTCGTGGCGGCTGCCGATAATATCGGCAATCGCGCGGGCATAGCCGCCTTCGGATTGGCCGGGTTGGTCCGGGAAGACCACCGCCAGTGTCCGCAAGTCCCGGCCGGCCACCTGCGCCGCGGCCACCGCCACGGCGGATGAATCAATCCCCCCCGAAAGAAATATCCCCAAAGGCACGTCGCTGACCAGATGGCGCTGCACCGCCCGCCCAAACACCTCGCGCAACTCTCCGGGCCCTAGCGGATTTTTATCTGAGGGCGGCGTCCAAAAATTAAACACCTGTTCCGCGCCGCCCGGCCGCCATTGCAGCGCGGCGGCCGCGGGCAAAAGCGCCACCCCGGCGACGATTGTCCGCGGGCAGGGTACTGCGCCAAATGACAAATAGCCGGCCAGCCCCACGCTGTCGACCCGGCGTTCAATCAAGCCGGACGCCAGCAACGCGCGCACTTCCGATGCGAAAACCAGCAGGCCGCCGGTTTTGGCGTAATACAAGGGTTTTTGGCCGAACATGTCCCGCGCCAGCAGCAATGTCTGTTTATGTTCATCCCAGAGCGCCACGGCAAACATGCCATTGCAGTCAGCCAGCGCCCCCGGCCCATTCCGCGCCAGCAACTTAAAGAACACTTCGGCATCGCCGGACGAGTGAAACACCTCGCCTTGCCGCTCCAGCCGGGCGCGTTTTTCCACAAAATCATACAATTCGCCATTGCAGACATACGCATAACGCCCGTCCGCCGTGCGCATCGGCTGCGCCGCCGCGTCCGACAGGTCAATAATGGAAAGCCGGCGATGCCCCAGGACGCAGGCGCCGGCCGGCGCGGCATACAAGCCTGCACCATCCGGCCCGCGATGCGCCATGGCGTCCAGCATCCGCCGCACCGCCGCCTGGTGCGCCACGGCGTTTTTCCCGACTATGCCGGCTATGCCGCACATATTTTTACGCCTGATATCAGCCTCATCCCCCGCGGCATGCCTGGCTGCCAGAACAAGGAATTCATTTTTTCACACCTGCCGCAAGAAACACCCGCGTCAAGACGCCATCCCCGGCATGGCCGTTTTCGATCAGATTCCAAAGCAACAATTGCCAGCGGATAACCTGCCACAAGACGAAACGAACGCTTGCCAGCAATGAGTAGCCGACCGGCGGCGGGTCCGACTCCCGGACCTCAACATCCTGAAATCCAACCATCCGCAACAGCCGGCGCATTAGATTGGTGTTCACGCCGATTTCATGGGTCAAATCGTTATAACGATGTTCATCCCAGATGCCGCCGTTATTGGGGGTCTTCAAGACCAGGCGGCCGCCGCTTTTCAGCGCGGCATACGCGGCATCCAGGAAGCGCAGGGCTTCGTCTTTATGGAAATGTTCAATAATGTCATAGCCCGTGATCAAATCAAATTGCGCCGGGCGCGCCTCCAGAAATTCAATTACATTGCCTTGAGTTACCCCGGGGACAATTTGCCGGGATAGCGCCACCTGGTCGGGGCTGAGGTCCACCCCCTCGACCTGTGAATATCCCTGTTCCAGGAAGTAATGTAAAAGCCGCCCGGCGCCGCAGGCCAAATCCACGATCCGGGCGGATTTATTTTCCGGCAGCCAATGCCGCAAATACCAACCCTGGGCGCGTCCCCAGCGCCGCGCGGCCTGGCGATCAAAATGCTCCGGGGTATCCTGGAACATTTTTCCGTAATTTTCATAAATACGTAGTCTGTAAGTGGACATGATTTTCATTCCTTGCGCATTGAGACCCGCTAACTATCGCCAGTTTCTGCCTTGAGATCAACATTTTTCCTGCGTCTCAAAACCATTCCGCCATATGCCAACACGCATAAAAGCGGCAAAATTATCGCCTTGTATCGCGGGTCGGCGTCATCCAGCAACGTGGCCCCGATATCCGTCATGAAAATAAACACCGCCGCCAGGATGGCAACCGAACGCAAAATACGCTCCCGCCATATAACTCCCCACCGGAAAGCAATACATATACAACCGGCCAGCACGGCAAAGAAAGCCAGGTTTTTAACAAGATCGTTAATGGATGGGTTCGGTCCGTGGAAGAGCGGGAAGGGCAGAAGCAAATAATAAATGAATGGCCCGATGAGCGGCAGGGCGTACACCCGGGCGGCCATGCCCCCGCTCGTTAAAACCGGTTGATTACTGCCGTAATGCCAGCGCAAAAGATTTATCCCCCGCAGTTCGAATCCCGACCAATAAAAGTAATAAAATACCGCAACGGCCGCCAGGCCTGAAAATACAAAATACCTCACCGGGAGACGGCGCAGTTGTCCGATATGCAACAACCCCAGCATGGCCACCGGCAGAATCAGATATACCGGGCGGAAAGTCAAAAGCACGCAGGATAATAGCGCCAGGATCACTGCCGGCCGCGCGCGGATTTTACCGCGCGCCTGCATCCACGGCACAACACAAATACAGGCGGTAAACACCAGCAGATTCAACATTATGTCTTTCCGGCACTGCGAAGCCTCCAGGAACAAATTCAGGCAAACAGCCGCAAAGCAGCCGCAAAGCAGCACCGGATCTACCGTGCCGCAAATTCGGCCTACCGCGTAAAATACCGCGAGGAACAACAGGCACAACAACACGAGATTCAAGCTCACGGCGGCCGTATAATGCAGGTTGTAATCTTCCGGGAGCCAGGCAAACAGATAGGTCAGCGCCAACGGATATCCCCGCAGCGAAGCGTGAACCGACCCGCGTTGCTCCTCCCGCACATTCCCCCAGTGATCACCAACCGCCCAGGGCCTGGCGCGCACTTGTTCGCGCCCCTGTTGCGCAATATTGATATAATAATCATCGTCCGAACCATAACTGATCGAGTCGAGCGTATCCCGCCGCTCAAGCAACATTTCCGCCGTCAGCCAATGGCCGGCAATCATATAAACCATGACACATAGCAATGTCGTCAAGTATGCCCGTTTTGCGACCAGCACTGCCAGTGCGACAATCACCCCCCAGCCTGCCGCCAAAACCGGCAAGACCGCCAGGGCGTCCAGCCGGTTATAGAATGCCGCCAGGCAACCAAGCAAGACCACCGGCATGGTGACGGCATAGGCGCCGGCAAACCTACACAGCCATCTGATAAAACTGGAAAGATTACGCGGATTTGCTTGCATATGGCGTCGGGGCTATTTTTTTAGCTGCTGGAGTTGCAGCCGGCGCATGCTCCGCCCCCGGACACAACCGCGGTACAGACCTTGGAAAGAGCTGGCCAAAAATCGCAACGGCCAAAATGCGCGCCCCATCAACCAGCCCGCCGTATCGCGCGGCAGCCAGTAAAACAGCGCGCGCAACGCCGTCCAGATCAGGCCGCGGTTATGCTTGGCCAGCACATAAGACTCATTGTAGCGGTTACACCGCACGCAAGCCGGGTCATTGCGTTGCGGACCTGTCCGCGGCGCCGACCAATGATCGTTGACCGCCGCGCTATCCAGGATGATCCGATATCCCAGGGCTTGCACAATCAAGCACAAATCCAATTCGTAATAATAGCCGTCGCCGATGATTTCCGGATCGCAGGGCGGCAGGATTTTTCTGCGAAAACTCATATTGCATCCGACCAGGAAATCCACATCCCAGACACCTTCAAAAGGATACATCTGCACAGGATGCAGGCGGCCGAAAATATCCATCCGGTTCCGTTGACCGGCAACCACGCGCTTTTCGTATAACAGGCGGCCATCGCGATGGTTCCTGATCCGGCCGCCGGCGGCGCCCACCAAAGGGTCGGCATAGTGGCGCGTGAGCGTTTGCAGCCAGTCCGGCGGCGCCGTGCTGTCATCGTCAAGCATCGCGACAATGTCGGATTGCAGCAGGGGATAAGCGGCGTTATTGGCGGCAATGACTCCCGGCACGGAGACAGTCGCCGTGATCAATTTCAGCCCGGGATGACTGGCCGCATACTCATCGGCGATTTTGCGGGAATCCGCATCGGTATCCCGCGTCACCACCACCACCCGCGCCGGCGCCAGCGTTTGCGCACGCAGCGATTCCAGGCACCGCACCAGATATTCCGGGCGCTGGTAGGTGGTAATTAGAACGTCCACTGCATGCTGGGCCGGCGTGTTCATTTCCCTTGCGCGGGTTCCGCCGCGCCTCCCTTTGAGTTCTTCAGTAAATCGCGCAAAGTGTAGCCCGCGGACAGGGCGCGCCGGCGCAAGTCCGGCAGGGCGGACTGCAAATGCAGGCGCAGTCGGTCTGATTCCGCCAGGGCGGATTGAATGCGCGCCGCCACTTCCGCGGGGCGCGCCCAATCGGCCGGCGCAACGCAGTATTCCAATGACCCGAACACGTCGCGGTTGATGCCAAACGCCTTGACGCTGTAGGCCAGGCTGACAGTGGGCACTCCGCTGGAAATCGCCGCGATGGTTGCATGGGTGCGCGCCCCGGCAAACACCGTGCATTGGGCTATCACCCACTTGTATTCGGCCGCGGTCAGTGTGCCGGGGATGCAATAAACGCGCGATTGCATATTTCCGAGTTTTTGATAGATGCGCTGGTTGAGGGTGGCGTCATCTTCACCGCCAGCGTCCGAGGTGACATGGGGAATCAAGACAATTGAATGCCGGCTGTCGGTCAGCAGCCTGGTGATGATATCCACGCACATCATGACGAACCGCGCGGAATCGCCACCGGCGGCATATTGCGCCAGCAGCGGACTGAAATTCAGGCCAATGCCGCCGGACGGGAAGTCGCAATTGGCCGGCATCCTGGCCGGCATCAGGAAAGCCGGATCGCAAACGCGGCATACCGGGAGGTTGCCATGCTGCTGCAAATATTCCGCCGTCATGGATTCACGGGCCATGATGGCCGGCAGCGCGGCCAGGTGCCGGAACATCTCCTGTTGGGCCGGCGGCGGCGCGGCATCGAAAGGTCCCACCGACGCGCCCCAGAGCACCACCGGCACGCCCCGGCGCAACAGGTAGCGATCTAAAGCCAAGTAAGGCGCCGGCCAGCCATAATCCAGGGAATAATTATCCCCGCCGATCTCCAAGGCAATATCGGCATCAGCGGCCGGGCCGGCGAGCATGGGGAAGTTGCGTGGCGCGGTAAGATAACGCCGATCCTGATGAGCATGCGACAGGACATACGCGCAACGGACCAGCCAGTCCCATGAGCCGCGCCGCAATTGGGCATTGCCCAAAGCCACGTGCGTTATAGCCGCATCGGTTTCTTCCCGCGCCTGGCGCGCGACGCGTTCCAGCGGACCGAAAGTGGCCAGCGTCACCCGCAACCCCTCCGTAAAAACCTGGCGCAGGATTTCCATCGTTCCGCGGACAATCGCCTCGCAGCCGCGATTACTGTAAGTACCATTACCGACAAGCAAAATTTCTGGTTCTTTGATCATGATTTGATTAAACATATAAAGAGCATAAAAACCACGAAGGACATGAAGGACACGAAGTAAGTTTCTTATAGGAAAGCAGATAGATATTCGCCGCGCTTTACATACGTCTTCACCCCATGGGTGCGGGCTGCCGGATCGAAAAGCAAGGCGAGTTACGCAGTTTCCCTTGTATTTCTCCGCCCCTTCACATCTTCGTGTTCTTCATGGTGAATGAACTGCCGTTTTCAGGTTAAAACAACGTCAATTGAACGCCCGCCTGACCGCGGCCGCGATCCGCCGCCGGATTTCTGCCAGCAGGCGCGGAAACATAGGCGGCGGATGAAGCCGGTATTTGCGGATCATAGCCGCGAACGGTAGTTTTTGTAAATCATGATAAAATGTCGCCCTGGGTGAAGGACGATCAGCGGGATGGTCAAGCGTGGAATTGCCGGACAGGGCTGTCCGGAGATCGGCCGGTCCAAGAAAAAGCGATGGACGGCAGGCATCCAGCCAGGCCGTACCGCGTTCGGTATTGACGAGGACCAGCGAAGTGCCCCGGTCATCGCGGTCATATTCCGGATATTTCATCGCCACTCCCCAGAAATCTCCCAGGGTTAGATCCCCAAACCGCCTTGGACTGGCAAACCGGCAGGCATAGCAACAAGGGCGCAGGGAATAATTGTAAAGGAAAGCCGCCATGAAAGGGTCCGCCAGCATGGAGGCGCGTTTCACCGTGCCGTCCGGCAGTTCGACTGCAACCTGAAAATTCTTCCAGCCGGCGGCTTTGCTGCGGAACGAAACTCCCTTCAAAGCGCCTTCCTTTTCCCGCCGATGCCCGAGATATGCTTCAAACAGCAGCGGCGAAGGCACGCCGTGGCAGACCAGGTCGCAGCAATATAGATTGGCATAATCGCGCTGCAGATAACTTTGCAAGCCGGCGACCTGGCAAGGTGTGCCGGCAAAGCACAAAGCCTGCCCGGCCTGCAGCCGGCGGCGCAATTGGCGATGAAAATCCGGCGGCAAATCGCTTTGGACATACTTTGAACCGCGCAACCGGGGCAGTTCCGCCGGGTGTTCCACCAGCACATGGCGCACCGCCAGTTTGCCGTCAAAAGCCGCGCCTGCCGCCGCACCGCCGCGGGCCAGGACATAATCGGCCAGAGCGCTGAAGACGCCCCCCGACGAACTCTCGCGGCGAATGGATTCATCCGTGTGCCAAGCCGCCAGCACGCGCGGCGGGGAGATCCGCCGGCCCTGCATGGCCGCCGGTTCCAAGGCGGCGGCGGGCCGGTTGACCGGGCAAATGCTTCGGCAAAGGTCACAGCCATTGCAGCGCTCCGGATTGATTCGCGGATGCACAAAACCTTCCGCATCCGCCCGCATGGCAATGGCATCCGCCGGGCAGACAGCAGCGCAGGCGGCGCAGCCGGTGCAGTCCTGAAAATTATCCGCAAGCGGATGTTGATTGGCGTCAATCATGGCCGGCATATCCGGTAAAAATCCGGGCAGTTTTACTCCACAATTTCCGGACATTCAACTGAATAAACGTCCGTTCCCGACCGTCAAGCGCCGCCCACCAGGACATCAGGACCATGGCCAGGACGCACGCGCCGCCGCCAACCGCCAGCCGGGCAAAAGAAGGCGCCATGAGCCGCACAAAAATGGTTATAATCGCCGCCCCGACCATGGCAACCAGGCCGCAAGGCGCCAGGACCCCGGCCAGCCAGCGCCATATCGGCACTCCCAGCAAACGCCGCATCCAAATCACCCGGCCCAGAGTCAAAACAACCGCCGTAATGATGAAAGCGGCGCCGACACCCGTCGGCGGCGCGCCCTGCTTGAGGAATAGCCAGGCCAGCGGCAGGGTTAAGACCACACAGGTTCCCAGCGTGGCATGGTAAGCGGCAATCCGCCCATGGGCATTGACCGCCAGCATATTCCCGGCGGTCAACCGGTCAAACAACAATGCAATCATGATCAACTGGCACAATCCACCCGCGTACCGCGGCGGAGCGGTCAACCAGAGATCGAGGATGTAATCCATCTCCGCAATCAGCGGCACGGCAAAAAACATCATGAAAAGCGTGCCGAATTTACTGGCGCGCTGTGCCAGCGCCAGCATGCGCACCCGGTCGCCACGGCCTTCGCAGGCGGTCATTTCCGGCGCGAAAGCGCCAATCATCGCATTGGCCAACATGCCCGCGGTACCGGAAACCTGGCTGGCGATGCCGTAGGCGGCGTTGATGTTCGGTCCGAACCGGAGGTTGAGCAGGATGGCCGCCCCCTGGTCGCGGATGGTCGCGCCCATGGTCCCCACCATGGTCCAGCCGGCGAAGGCAAACACATCCCGGATGCGCGCGCGGTCCCGCCAATAACGCATCCGGATCCGGCAGTCGTTGAACACCGCCAGGGCCCGGATCGTCTGCGCGAGACGGATGCCAACCATGATGGCCACGGTGCCTGCCGCGTAAAAAATCAGCCGATCGCCTGGAACAGTCCCCAGTTGACTGGCGAGGAGCAAGACCAGCAAATACTGCGCCACGTTCCACAAGGGGGGTTCCACCATGCGCTGTCTGGCTGTGAACATCGCGACGAACGGCATGGAGACCATGCTGAAAAAAGCGGAAACCAGCGATACCCGGAAAACCCAGCGGCAGGCCGTCACTCTTTCCGGCGGAATCGCCAGCACGGCGGCAATCAAATACTCGCCCACCGGCCAACTCACCAGCACCAGACCCACCGCCAGGCAGAGATGGATCGCCAGCGCGGCGTTGAACCAGCGGTTGACTTCCCCCGGGTCGCCGCGGCCGATGGCAAAGGAAAAATGCCGGGCCGCGCTGGCGGCCATGATGGTATTTAGAATTGTGACGAAGATGATCAGCGCGCCGACCACGCTGAAGAGCCCGTAATCGGTCTCGCCGATGGATCGCAACACGCAGCGGCTGGTGAGCAAGGCCAGACCGGCGGACAGGATGGCGCAGGCGTATGCGCCGGCGGTGTTAAAGATGATGCGCTGGGATGAGTTCATGCTGCCGCCTGGCGGAATTGACTGCGCCGGAAGACCGCGGAACGTATTATCCGCCGGCATGTCCCCGCGGGATTGATGCCAAGTCGTTTAAAATTTCCAGAAACCGTTCCCGAAACCTGGCATACCGGAAATGCGCATCCCAGCGCGCGAATCCCGCCGCGCCCATCCGGCGGCGCTCCGCCGGGTTTTGCAACAGCCGGACGATACGATCGGCCAATTCGCCGGGCTGGTCCAGGTTGACGTTCCATCCGGTCAGGCCGTCAACATTGACTTCCCGGCCGGCGTCATGGACGCTGGCAATCACCGGCAAGCCGTGGCGCATCGCTTCAATATAGACCAAGCCAAACCCCTCATTGCGGCTGGGCATGGCAAACACATCCGTTTGCGCCCAAAGTTCATCCATGCTTTGCTCCGGCACAAACCCGCGGAATTCGATTTGATCCGCAACCGGCGAGGCGGCGGCCTGCCGCCGGTAATCGGCCAGGGCGTCGCCGCCGCCGGCGATGGTCAACACCGCTCCCGGCGCCGCCGCCGCCACCGCCGGCCAGGCAGCGATCAGTTCGCGATGTCCCTTGTAGTTTTCCGCGCGGCTCATCCGCGAAAGAATCATTACCCGCGGCGGATGCGGCGCGATTGTACGCTTGTCCGGTGGGGTGTCGGCCTCGGTGCCCAGCCAGCACAGCCGCGCCCGCGCAAAACCGCCATGCAGGGCTTCGGCCCGGCCGCGGGTATATTCGGAGATGCTCACCAGCGTATCGGCCCGGCGGCTCCAGGCCAGGCGGTCCGGCCGGGCCTGTTCCCAGATTTCGATCCCGCAAATGAAAGCCAGAAACGGATGATTAAAAAACGGCACCCGGCAATGCGCCCGCGCCATGCCCAGAAAATCGTAAACAAAGCGATTACAGGTCAGGGCGGCGGCGTGCGTGGCGGCCACAAATTTCAAGCGCGACCCGCCGCAAGCCTGAATGGGGAATGGGGCGTCCGCCGGCGGGGATTTATCGCTTAAGACCACCCCGCGCGCCGCCTCCCCATGTTCCGCGACCCAATCCCCGATGGCGCGCATCGCCAGGCGCGCGACGCGGCAGATCCCGCCATTGCCCGGGGTGAGGGATTCGACAGCAAGGAAAAATTTTATGTTACCTTTTTTCAGCTTCAACACCATGGGCGCGATCATTCAAATAACGCGGCCTTCAACTCGACCGCGGCATAGTCCGATGCCGACAGCAAGCCCAACCACCGCCCGCTTGCCCGGTTATGAACCACCGGATCCATGCGCCGGTCTCCGTCATAATCCGCGCACGCCGGACTCCACCCGGGCCCGCCGAGCCTGAACTCGATGGCCTGCCAGTTTACGCTGGAAAGCCGCGCCTGCCAAAGGCCTTGATTTTCGTGGTAAACGACCGGATCGGTCCGGCCATCCCCATCGTAATCGCCGGGCGCCGGCGTCCACCCGGGCCCGCCGAGGGAGGCTTCGAGCGCGCCATAATCCTGCCCGGACAGCCGCGCCTGCCAGGCGGAACGGGCGGCGTTGTAACCCGCCGGGTCCGTCCGCCCGTCCCCATCGTAATCCCCCGGCACCGGCTGCCAGTCCGGCCCGCCGCAGACAAACTGCACGGATCGATACGACGCACCGGAGCAGAAGCACTGCCAGGCGCCGGTTGATTGCTGGTACAAGCATGGATCGGTCCGGCCGTCACCGTCGTAATCCCCCGGCGCCGGCTGCCAGCCCCAGCCGCCGCAGCGGAAATTATACCGGGCATATCCGGCGCCGGACAAGAGCACGGTCCAGCGGCCGGCAGCCGGGTCGTACATGGCCGGATCCGCCCGCCGGTCGCCGTCATAATCCCCGGGGGCGGGGAAAGCGGCGGCATTCCATTCTCCGCCAAACAAATCTATCGCCTGCCTGAAGCCGGCACTGGAAAGCCAGACCCGCTGACCGCCGGCCGCCCCGGGCCACACGGCATCGGCCCGTCCATCACCGTCGTAGTCGCCAACCATGTTGTTCAAGGCCGGCGGATTGGTCGGCAGGACAATGACCGTCAATGACTGAAAGTATGCACCGCGGTTTTCAATTTCCGCCGCGGCCTGAAACGCATAAAAGCCGGCGGCATCCGGCGTGCCGCCCACCCGCCCGGTCCAGGGATCGCAAGTCAGCCAGGACGGCGCGTCGTGCAGGGTGTAACGCGGGATTTCGATGTCCCAGTATTCCAGCAAAATATCGGCCCAAGGTTCCAGGCTGCTTAAATGGCCGACGGAACTTATGGTTTGCAAGGAACATGCCAGCGCTCCCCCAAGACGCATGGTCGCGCGATTGGTATTGCACAAAAACGGCCGGCGCGCCTCCGCCATCTCCGAAGGTCCGCCGCGATTGCCGAATCGATCCACGGCCACAACCCGGTAGTAGGTTTTGTTGCCATTCGCCAAATTCATTCCCGGGCCGATTACCTCCAGGAATTGGTTCGTGGTGGCGGCGATATAATTTGCGGGGAAAGGCGAAAACAGGCGGGAGGGCGTTAGATTGCCGACATAGACGGCATAGGGCGTGTCGCTGATGGTGAACCCTTTTTCATCGCTGCCGTAAACTCGATAAACGGCCGGCGGGCGGCCGGCCGCGGGAACATCCCAGCGCAATCTGCCGGTTCCGCTGCCGGCATCCATTTCCAGGCGGACATTCCGCGGCAGCCCCGGCCCCCGGGGCGTAAAACTCCAAACCGGGCTCCAGGCGCCCCAGACCCCGGCCGTGCTGCATGCCCGGATGCGCCAGAAATATTCCTGATCGGGATTCAGCAGTCCGGCATAGGGCAGCTTATAGCCGGCGGCGGCGGAATTGGCAATTGCCGGGACCAGTTGCTCGAAATTTGACGACAAGGGCCAGCGCATTTCAACATGGTCGGAAAGTTCAAAACGATAACCCGCCACGGGGTCGCCGCCCGGCAGGGCGGCGGCATCCCAGGAAAATGCGATTTGCGTGCCCTCCGCTTCGCCGCCATCCGCCGGATATGCGGGAGATGCCGGTGCCGGCGGCGGCGCGCAACTGGAGTCTTCCACCCAGGTATGCGTAAGGCGCACATTCCGGCTGGCGTTTTCATCGGAATAGGTGAATCGATTTTCGCCGACTTGCATGCCCGGCATGGTCAAGGGCGCCATCTGGATAGCGTTGCTTATTTTGCATTGCGCCAGCCACGCATCCGCCGACGTAAACGCGCAGGCAAGATAATATTCATGCACTGCCGGCCCGTCACCCGGGAAAAAAACATCCAAATTCATGCCGGCGGGCATCCAGTCAATCCGATTGGTGGAAAAATAAAATTCAACCTTTTCGCCGACATATTCCAGTGCGCCGCCGACAAAAACGTAAGGGCAAGCCATCTTCCAAATCGCCATGCCGGGGGAGGGCGAGGCCGGCCGCAAGATTCCATCCGCATCGGTGAGCCCTTCCGCATAAACCGTTCCGGCGCGCCATCCGCCGTCATCGAAACGCGGAGCGTATTCCCATTTTCCCTGGCAGATTGCGGAATATTCCCGCTCGGTCCAAAGAATCTCGGAACCGCATCCATGGAACATGGGCGGATCGTCGCGTCCCCAGCGCCAGGCAATGGACTCGCCCGGGCGCAGCGCCATGTCCATGGAAAAATCCAGCCAAGCCGGCACTTTTTGCTGATATAAATCGACATGTAACGCCGCCACCCATTCGCTGTTTTGCCGGTCATGCCGCTCCGCTATCCCGTAATGGTGGAGACGTTTTACGAGGTCGTGGTCGGCCACGGTGTCATCCATGGAGGCCACGGTGAAATTGTCCGGCAACAGCATGAAAGAATGCAAATCGCTGTCGAACATGTGCCAGTCGCCGTCAAACCAGGCTTCGCGGACGGAGTGTTGATGGATGCGCGTCCAGCGGATCGGCAGCCCGGCCATCTGCCACATCGCCCCCAGGGCCACCGCGGCATATTCGCAGTAATCATAGCCGTATATGTTAAAAACCTTGAGCGGCGCGTACATCTGGTAATGATATTCCGGAAAGTACCCGCGTGGATGATGATAACGGTGTTTGCGCGCCCAATCCCAGAGCGCATACGCGCGTTCGCGTTCGTTCAGCGAGCGGGGCGCAACCGCGTCAACCAGTTCCTGCAATGTGCGGAAGGTATGCCGGTTGTTGGAAATCCAGGGGTTGACGATGACATTCGTCCCGATATTTTCCATGCGCAGTTCGCGGTTGGACTCCCAAGCCTGCCGCCAGACATTATACCCGACCGGCGACCGGCAGTTCTCCCCATCCACGGTCCCGCCCTGAAAAATACGGTAATCCGCCGGGGCGTAATCCAATACCTGCTGGTGCGTCCGCGGCGCATTGGTGGATTCGCCCATCCAGATCCAGGACGCATGCGCGCTGGACACCAGCAATCCCGGCGCCATCCCCGCCAGGAGCGCCAGGGGCAAAGCCGTTCCCGGTCTCAAACCAAGCAAGGGAGCAGCTTCCGGATGTAAGCGGTTTTTCACTTCAGGGCCTTGATCACGCGCGGCGACGTGCACAACCTGCGGTCCAGGCTGAAAACTATTCCAGCCCGACCTGGCGCGACCACTCGTAGACAAAGGCAATGCCGACGGCCAGGAAAAAGGCGGCGAACCCCGCCAGAGCGGTTTTTTGCAGCGCGCCGCGGTGGCTGCGATACACCACGGGGTCACCCAACGGCACAACTTCGTTGGCATTCAGTTGCGTGTTGACATAGTTGAGCACCGCTGCGCCGATTTCATCTCCGGCGGCAATCTCCGGGGCTGGCGCCGGTCCGCGGCCATTGAAAGTCTGCAGACGCCGGCTGATTTCCTCCACCACCCTGTCGTAAAATTCGCGGGAACGGACGGCGCCGGAGGATTTTTGTTCGGCTTCCGCCAGGCGGTTGCGCGCGTCCAAATATTCCTCGTTCATTTCCTGGGATTTGAGCTGCAAATCCCGCATCCGGCCGAGCGCGTTGCTGTCGGAGGGCTTGACTAAATCCTGCCAGAGGACCGTATCATCCACCGAACGGGAAACGGTGATGAATTTCTGGTCTTCCAGCTTTTCCGCGTTGTCCCGTGAGGCCTGGACGGCGGCCGTGTATTTCAACCAGTCTTCCTGGAGTTCCTTCAGGCGGCCGCGGACATAGATTAAGGCTTTTTCCATGGCCTTGCGCTGAACCTCGCGCATGGTTTCATCGCGCCAGACGCGCGCAACCGCCAGGGCGTCTTCCGCCTGCGCCAGCCTGATCGTGCAATTGATGATGCTGGTTTTTGGCGGCCGGGTGACTTTCATCGCCTGCATCAATCCGGCAAAATCCATCCCGATTTGCAATGTTTCGCAATATTTGTACACCCGCATTCCCACTGCCGCGGATTTGGCGGTTTCAAGATGGGTCAGCACGCTGGTCTCAAAGAGATCTTTGTCCACACGGCCATCGCGGGAATATTCCGGAAACACCTCCATCATGGAGGACGCCTCGAAGGAACATGGTTTCAGGAGCAGGTAACCGGCCGCCGCGAGAATGGCCAGCAAAGTCCAGACCAGAATGCCGCGGCGGTGCCGCCAGACCATGCGGATCAGGTCGGCCAGTTTGATAAAATCGTCTTCCGGCGGCACCGGGGTATGCTGGGCGTTACGAGAGTTTTCTTGCATGGGATTCACTGATATAATTTTTATGGTTGTTTTCCGACAGATTTTAGCGGTTAAGATTCAGGTTTTTGTCTATATTACCGAGATCCTTAATAATAACCCAATATTGCGAATTTAAAGAATATATCCTTCGGATAATAATTGTTGCCGAAATACTCGTGAATTGATTCCGCAATCGGCATCTAAGGGGAAGTCATGGTAAAACTTGCATTTTAACGGGTAAATATTGATTGTTTGAAAGCCATCCATAGAAACAGCCTGAAAGCTGCTCGTAAACCAGCAAGTCAGGCAGTTGGTCACCATCAAAATCTCCAACCACCGGCCACCCCGCAACTCCCAAAGGATGTGTCGGACTCATTGAATACTCAGCGCCTGACCGCCAAACAGTCCACCCCCCATTCACATCAAGCAATCCCAAGTCGGCCAAGCCATCCCCATCAAAATCTCCCATGGTTGGAGAACCAACTTTTTCGAGCGAACTCGATATGCTTTGCCCTGCATCCTTGCTCGATAACCATATGATGAAATTACCCTCGCTGTCCACGATTGCCAAGTCAGCCAAACCGTCGCCGTCAAGGTCCCCGGCCGCCGGTAATCCTGTTTTTCCTAATGTGTAAACTAAAGGCATGTTGTATTCTGATACTGAGGACCATATCGTCCATTTACCATCTAGATCAACCATCGTTATATCGGCCAGTCCATCGCCGTCAAAATCACCCACGGCCGGCAAACCAGCTGTGCCCAACGCGTATACCATTTGAGATGCGTACCCTGATCCGGACAACCAGACCCTGCACTTGCCTTCGGCTTCCACCATGGCTAGATCAGTCAGCCCATCGCCGTCAAAATCACTCGCGGCTGGAATCATCCTGGCATGATGGGCATTAACAATGTCTGATTTTGATTCAATGCCACGTGGCGTAGGAAAAACGGCTACATAATCAACCCATCCGCTATCTTGACCACTTTGCACAGAACCATCTTTTGCGTATCTCCATTTTACCGTATGCCTTCCCGAAGGAATAGTCAGCACCTGTTTTGCCCATCCCGTTTCCCCGCTGATTTGGGCTTGGAGGGCTTCATCCAGATAGTACTCCAAGAAATCAGAACCCGACTCAGATGACACTTTCCAATAAAACCGGAGAATCTTAGGCCCATCAATAGTAGTCTGCATCCACGATTCTTGCCCGTCATTGATCCAGCCGCTACGGCCCGCATCACCACCATAAACCGCCGGGCATTTTTCACCCACCCATAATGCCTGCCCGCCAAGCGTAATTGACATGGACAAATTGTCCAATCCTTCACGAAGTCCGGTTGCATGGCTAAAAAATGTTGCATAATCAACCCAACCGCAATCGCTGCCATAACTACTTGAACCGTCCTTGACATACCGCCACTTGACAATATGCGAACCGGGCGGAATGTTAATTACTTTTTTTGTCCAATTCACATTGCCGCTGATATCTGCTTGTATGATATTGTCTAAATAACATTCTAGAAAATCCCAGTTGTACTCAGAAGATACACTCCAATAAAATCTAAATACACCTGGCCCGGTGAGTCTTGTGTACATCCACGACTCCTGGCCATGCGATATTTTACCGCTTTGCACGGCGTTATTTCCCCGAACAGACTGTTTACGGCACCCAAACCAATTTGCCGAACCGCCCCTTGTAATATTTAACGCCATGTTATCCAAAGCTTCTCGCACACCAACGCTGCTTCCAACCCCGGAATATTTCAGAGTAAAGGAACAGACATCTCCAACAGAACAGGCTCTAACTCTGAGATAATAATATCCTGAGGAGGATGGCGTATAATTAAAGGCAAACTGCCCCCCCCCGCCGCCGTCATCATTCGATGCAACCTGGTTATTTCCTGACGAATCGCTAAATAGTTCGCCATAATTATCCCCGCTGCCTCCCGTTGAATTGAAGTTGTAAGCATATCCTGCTGTTAAATAAACTTTAAACCAATCATAATAATCAGTATCTGATAGAGTATGCGGCCCATGATATTGTTCGGATGCTGCGGGTGTGTTCAACTGGGTTGCCCCCGAACCGGTATCATCCTGGGGATCCCAAGAATCACCGTTTTGGCCATAGTATATTGTTACCCACACACCCCAAGTTGGATCTCCCCGCACTCCATTCAGAAAAGCCCGCACGTATTCGCCGTCTTTTTCCACATAATAGTCGTCTACACCAGTAATTTCGCGAAAAGGCAATCCATTCGCAGACGTAGGCACGAGTATTGTCCATAATTGGTCATATTCCGAATCGAAAGAAAAAGTGGTGTTGACCGTCCATGAGCGAGGGGGATAGATAAAACCTTCCGAGCCAACAAATATTTCTACATCATCCACCCCTTCGCTGGATATCGTAACAGGGCGCGGAGCCTGACGATATTCATTAATATAGTAAAACTCTATATCGTTACTGCTCGAATAACCCCACGATGATTCATAGCATTTAACCCGGAAAGCATATCTCCCGGTTGAGTTCATCCCCGCATAATAAAGGTCGGCAATGGAATAGTTAAAAAAGAAATACCACCCGCCAGGATTCCAGCTCGCATGTGACCATGGCAGATTATTATACATTAAAATTTCACTACCATCAGGTTTAACCATATACAAGTCTACATATGACGTTTCCGGATCGCCGTTAACCAGCGCAACAAAACCACTAATATAATTGTCTGTTTGATACGCAAAATAACAAGCATTAGACGCATAAAATTCTGGAGAACCAGAGAGCATTAATGCGTTCCCGAAGCCACTCATTACGTAAAAATCATAACCAGCCCCAAATTGCGCTACATGCCAACCTTTTGCATAAAAAAAGGGCCAAAACATTAGAAAACTTAGGCAAATTAAAATCCGCGGTTGTAACATTTTCATTGTTCCTCCGCATAATTTATGAGTCATGGTCCAGTGTTCGGGGTTCAGTGTTCAGTAGGCAACGTAATGCATTGATCATATGCTGTCTGCAATGATTCTGAATTCTGACTACTGAATACAGAATTCGTTCCAAACTTTAGCTTTGAAATTTGTTCTTCAGGATTGATAATATTCGCGGTACCAATCCACGAATCGGCGCACGCCTTCCTCGATCGGTGTGGCGGGCATGAATCCGACATCGCGCGCCAGTTCGGACACATCCGCGCAGGTCAGCGGCACGTCGCAGGATGGGAGCGGCTTGTTGATTTTTTTCGCCTGGCGCCCCAGGCAATCCTCCAGGATGGCAATCAACCGCGCCACTTTTACCGGCTGGTGGTTACCGATGTTATACAGCCGGTAGGGCGCGGTGCTGCTGCCGGGGTCCGGCGCGGCGCCGGACCAGTTGGGATCGGGTTTTGGAATGCGGTCCAACGCGCGCAGCACGCCTTCGACAATGTCATCCACGTAGGTAAAATCGCGCGCAACCTCCCCCTGGTCGAACACCGTGATGGATTTGCCTTCCAGGATGGCGCGGGTAAACATGAAGAGGGCCATGTCCGGCCGGCCCCAGGGGCCGTAGACGGTGAAAAACCGCAGTCCGGTGACGGGCAGCCGGTAGAGATGACTGTAGGCGTGTGCCATCAGTTCGTTGGCCTTTTTCGTGGCGGCATACAAACTGAGCGGATGGTCCACATTGTGATGCACCGAGAAGGGTATCGTGGTATTGGCGCCGTAAACGGAACTCGAAGAGGCATATACCAGGTGCGCCACCCCCGCCTGCCGGCAGGCTTCCAGCACATTGGCAAAACCCAGCAGGTTGGCGTCAATGTAAGCCTGCGGATTTTCCAGCGAATAACGCACGCCGGCCTGGGCGGCCAGATGCAGAATTTTATCCGGCCGCGCGTCAACCAGCTCCCGCACCGCCGCGCGGTCGGCCAGGTCCAATTTCCGGAAGGCAAATGCCGGATGTTTCTGCAGTCGCTCCAGACGCGCCTGCTTCAAATTAACGTCGTAATAAGGGTTTAAATTATCCACCCCCGCCACCTCATCGCCGCCCGCCAAAAGGCGCTCGCACATGTGGTACCCAATGAACCCGGCGGCGCCGGTAACCAGTATTTTCATATTGACAGACTCCGTCCCCGTAAATTATGCGCGGCAGGCGCGGCGGCGAACCGACTTATTAACAAATCGCTGAAAATTATCATATCCGATGTAAATTTTAAAGCTTGATTTTCGGAGCCCGCCCGGTATGTAGTTTATGACAGATTAATTGACCATGTCTAAACAGTACTGTAGTAGCCGAACGGCGTTCGGCATCCGGAATGCGCCACCCCGTGGCGCTACTACATGTGCCGATATTTTTGTCTTACACCCCGGCATCCGCCGGTTCCGCCGGAGCGGGCCGCGGCGTAAACCATTCGCAACTGTCGGTGGCTTCGACGATTTTCCCCCGCCGGGCGCAACGCTGGACAAAGGGGTTGACCACATAATCCGCGCAATGGCGGCAGAGGCGGCCGGCCTCGCCTGCCTTGAAAATTTTCACCGGCGCCGGCGCGTCTGTTTTATCAAACACCCGGGGTTGGCGGACGGTTTTAAAGGGCACTTCCGCTTCGCTGGCGAAGGTCCGGCCGCAGGCCAGGCATGACAACTTCTCGCCCACCCGCCGGAACCCTTCATAGAGCGGCTCGCGTTTGAGCAGCGATTCCCGGCCGCAACCCGGGCACATGATTTCAATCCCCTGCTTGGTTTCCATGCATCATCCCCCCGTCATTCTCCCGCCCCTGCCGGGCGATCAACCATGCCCCAACCAGACAAAACACGCCGGCGGCTTTCAAGGCTGCCAGCAGGATCATGGCCCCGGCGATTCCGAAAACCGGCAGCAATAAAATTCCCGGCGCCACCCCGCCCAGCGCGGCGCCGGTCAAATCCAGCGCGTTGATCCACGGGATGGACGCGCACGCGCCATCCGCGCGGCGCCACAGGCGGCATACCAGCGGAAACTGCGCGCCCGCCGCCAGCCCGGTCACGCCAACCAAGACGTAAACCACTCCCGCTGCGCCGGCCGGCAGACCCGCCACGGTCAGCAGCCAGGCCATGGCCGGCGCCACCAGGCAGGCCGCCGCCAGCAACACCAATTCCGCCCCCAGACAATACCGCCAAATCCGGCCGGGCGCCGCCCCGGCAGCCAGCCCGGGCAACGCATCCGCCTCCGCCCGCAATCCGGCTAAACCGCCGCGCCGGCGCATTGGATTGCCCGCCAACACGCCGGCCGACAGCAGCGCGCCCGCCGCCAGGCCGCCCATGAAAACCGTCATGATCATGGCCAATCCCGCGTAAATATTACCAAAGACGTTTTGAAACACAAACACCAAGGTTAATTCCAGCGCCAGCTCGCAAAAACCGGTGGAACCCACCACAAAACCCAGACGGGAATTATATGCCCGGCGGCGGAGGCCCGCCCGGCGGCGGCCGGCCGGCCGGCGCCGCGGCCGCCACCACGCCCAGAGCAATGACAAGACGCCGCCGCCAACCAATGCCGCGGCGATCCACCGCAACTTGACGCGCTGCAGGCGCGGCGCCCAGCGCTCCGCGGGCAAACCGCTGATCCGCAGCCAGCGCGTCAAAACCATGAAGGTTGACACCGGCTGAAATGCGGTGTTGGCCGGCGTCGAACTACGGGACAAGCGTTCGCGCACCAGCGCCGCCTTGTCCGGCGCCAATTCCTCGGCATCCAGCAGCCAGTCCGAATTGAAATACGCGCAATCAATTTCCGCGGCGCGGGAGCGGCGGCGCAATTCTTCCGCCTCCAGGGTAATGGCGCAGTCCGGCCCGCCGGCAAAAAACCGGCTGCGCCCACCGGGTGTCACCAGCACCTTGTCAAAAACCGAGCGCAAAGCCGCATCCACCGAAGCTGCCAGCCACAAAGCATCGCCACGGAGATGCTCGGAAGTATCGAGCGCGGTATAAACAAATCCGGCGGGCGCCAGGATCCGGCGGACATCGCGATAAAATTCCGCCGTATAAAAACGATTGGCGGCAATGGTGTCCGGCTCCGGCCCGCCGATGATCACCACATCGAATTTCTCATGGCACTGCCGGATGAAACGCGGGCCATCCGCCGCGATAAAACTGACGCGCTTATCCGCCGCCGCATGGCGCGCCTGCGGCGCAAAACGTTGCAATAACATTGTTTGCGACTTATCTTGTTCCAGGCATACCAGTCTTTTTACAGGGTATTTCAATAATTCCGGAACATCGTCGGGCGGACTGCCGCCCAACAGGAGGACACGGCCGGCGCGGGGCATCTGGGCCATGATGAAATGGATTTTAAATTCCGCGGAAACCGGATCGGGGAAAACGAAGGCAACCTGACCATTAACGTAAAGTGTTTTCTGACCGGAACTTGTAAAAAGCGCCAAATTGCGGTATCGGGAATCTGCGGAAGCCAGCAACTGATTCGCGCCCGCCGCGTTCACGCCCGCCGACAGCACCCCGAAACTCCGCCAACGCCACTGTATTCCCGCCCATTCCAGCGGCGCCAGCCGCCGGTAGTTGATCCCCAGCAGGCAAAACAAACAAAGCAACCCCAGGCATATCCGCCGCGCCCGGCGCCGCGGCGCCGCCAGCCAGGCGCCCATCAGTCCGCATCCGCCCGCCCAAAACGCCGCGGTCAGGCCGCCCGGCAGGTTGACCAGGGCCAGGTAAAACAACAAGCCGGCGCAGACGCCGCCCAGGGCATCGGCGGCATAAATCCCGCCAACCATGCCGGCGTCCGCGTCCGGGCAGCCGCGGGACGCATGGCGGCAAACCGCCGGAAACAGCGCCCCCACGGGCAGGCAGACCGGCGCCAGCGCTACCGCTATAAAAATGACGATCAGCCCCGGCGCCGCCTGCTCGCCGAATGGCACGCGCAGCAGCCAGGGCGCGGCGCGAATGAAAAAGACATCCACCGGCAAAAACAGCGCGAGCCAAACCAAAAGCGCTGCGATACCCCTGGCCAGCCGGTGCGCATCCATCCGGCGCTGCGCCAGGCCGAATAATCCGGAGCCGCAGCCGGTTAAGACCAGCCACCCCGCCAAAGTCAGCCCAATCGTGATCTCATTGCCAAAAAAGACGATCAGCAATTCACGCAGGACCAGCATCTGCGCCAGCATGGCAAACATGCCGGCGCAGAACATGACGCCCGGCGGCCGCCCGTCCGCTGAAAAAAACCGCAATTTTCCTTGACTTGGCACGCCATAAACATATAGGATGCGGGTCTTTCAGTCGAGCCAATTTCAAAACTAGCGTTTTGAAAGAATTCAACAACTTAACATACAATCGGCAAATCAAACACAGGAGTAAAGACAATGGCTATCAAAGTTGGAATCAACGGTTTTGGACGCATCGGGCGGTTGTTTTTCCGGGCGGCTTTGAACAATCCCAAGGTGGAAATCACCGGCATCAACGACCCGTTTATTGACGCCGAATACATGGTGTATATGCTGAAGTATGACACCGTCCACGGGCGCTTTAAAGGCACGGCCGAAGTCCGCGACGGCAAACTCGTGGTCAACGGCAAGCCCATCAATGTTTACGCGGCCATGAAACCCGAGGAAATTCCATGGAAGGCCTGCGGCGCGGAATACGTGCTGGAATCCACGGGCGTTTTCACGGAAATCGAGAAAGCCAAAGCCCACCTGAAAGCCGGCGCCCGGAAGGTGGTCATTTCCGCGCCGTCCAAGGATGCCCCCATGTTCGTCATGGGCGTGAACGACGCATCTTACAAGCCTGAAATGGATATTGTCTCCAACGCCTCCTGCACCACCAACTGCCTGGCGCCTTTGGCCAAGGTGATGCATGACAACTTCGGCATTGTGGAAGGCCTGATGACCACCGTCCACGCCACCACCGCCACCCAGAAAACGGTGGACGGCCCGTCCAAGAAGGACTGGCGCGGCGGCCGCGGCGCGGCTTTCAACATCATCCCTTCCAGCACCGGCGCCGCCAAGGCCGTCGGGAAAGTCATCCCCGAACTCAACGGCAAGCTCACGGGCATGTCCTTCCGCGTTCCCACCGCCGACGTCTCGGTGGTGGATTTGACCTGCCGCCTGGCCAAGCCGGCGAAATACGACGAAATCAAGGCCGCCATGCAAAAGGCCGCCAACGGACCGATGAAAGGCATCATGGCTTATACGGAAGACAAGGTGGTCTCCTCCGACTTCATCGGCGAATCCTGCACGTGCGTGTTTGACGCCGAAGCCGGGATTGCCCTGAACGACAATTTCGTCAAGCTGATCGCCTGGTACGACAACGAATGGGGTTATTCCAACAAATGCGTGGACCTGATCGTCCACATGGCCAACACGAAATAATGTTTTTTTGCGAGCAAATTTCAAAAATAACGTTTTGAAAGAATTCAGGAGTCAGGAGTCAGAATTCAGAATCATTGCAGACAGCATAAGATCCATGCATTACGTTGCCGTGAAATTCTGGCTACTGAACACTGAACGCCGAACACTTTTGAAAGAGACTCATGCATAAGAAAACCGTTCGCGACGTCGAGTTGAAGGGCAAGCGCGTATTAATGCGCGTGGATTTCAATGTGCCGATCAAAGACGGCCTGGTGGATGACGACACCCGTATCCGCGCCGCCTTGCCGACGATTAAATTCGTCCTGGACCAGGGCGCGTCGCTGGTGCTGATGAGCCATCTGGGCCGTCCGGAAGGCAAGCCCAACGCCAAATATTCCCTGAAGCCGGCGGCCGACCGCCTGGCAGTCCTGCTGGGCAAACCCGTCGGCTTCGCCCCGGATTGCGTGGGCGCGGCGGCCAAACAAATGGCGGGGGCATTGCAGCCGGGCCAGGTGCTGCTGCTGGAAAACCTGCGTTTCCACCTCGAGGAGGAAGGCAAGCCGGACCTGCCGAAAACCGCGGACGATGCCGTCAAACAAAAAGCCAAGGCCGAGTTGAAGGAACGGCAGAAAGTCTTTGCCGCGCAACTGGCGCAGATGGGCGAGATTTACGTCAACGACGCCTTCGGCACCGCGCATCGGGCGCATGCCTCCATTGCCGTGGTAACCAAACATTATCAGGAGCGGCTGGCCGGGTTCCTGATGGAGAAGGAAATCGCCTACCTGGGCCGGGCCATCACCAATCCGGAAAAACCCTTTGTCGCCATCATCGGCGGAGCGAAGATCAGCGATAAGATCGCGGTGGTGACCAACCTGGTTTCCAAGGTTAACGCCATTATCATCGGCGGCGGCATGGCCTACACGTTTTACCTGGCCCGGGGCATCCCGGTCGGCAAGTCGCTGGTGGAAAAAGACAAGGTGGACGTGGCGCGCGACATCATGGACAAGGCCCGCGCCGCCGGCGTCCAGGTGCTTTTGCCGGTTGACCACGTGGTGGCCGACACCTTCAGCGCCGACGCCCAGACCAAGGTGGTTGACGAACGCGGGATCGAGGACGGATGGATGGCGCTGGACATCGGCCCGCGCACCGCCGCCGCCTTTGCCGCCGCGATTCAAACCGCCAAGACCGTACTCTGGAACGGCCCGATGGGCTGTTTTGAAATGGCCCCGTTTGCCGCCGGAACCATGGCCATCGCCAAGGCCCTGGCCGCCAATCCGCAATGCACCAGCATCATCGGCGGCGGCGACAGCGTCAGCGCCATCAACAAGAGCGGCCTGGCTGACAAGGTAACCCATATCAGCACCGGCGGCGGCGCCAGCCTGGAATTCCTGGAAGGCAAGGAATTGCCCGGCATCACCGCGCTCAGCGACAAGGACAATTAATACCGTGAACAAAACCGCCATGAAAAGCATCCGCAAGCCTTTGATCGCCGGCAATTGGAAAATGAACAAGACGGCCGCCGAGGCCGTGGAACTGGTGGCCGATTTGAAAAAGGCCCTGGCCGGCGGCCGGGGCGTGGACGTGGTGATCTGCCCGCCTTTCACCGCGCTGGCGGCGGTCAGCGGCGCCATTTCCGGCAGTGAAATCGGCCTGGGCGCCCAGAATATGCATTGGGAAAAATCCGGCGCATTCACCGGCGAAATTTCGCCGGCCATGTTGCGGGAGCTGTATTGCCATTATGTCATCCTGGGACATAGCGAGCGCCGCACGCTTTTCAAGGAAACCGACGCCGTCATCAACCGCAAAATCAAGGCCGCGCTGGCCAACCACCTCCGCCCGATCTTCTGCGTGGGCGAAACGCTCCAGCAGCGGAATGACGCCCAGACGGAAGCCGTCCTGGCGGCTCAAGTCAACAACGGCTTGCAGGGAATCGATGCCGCCAGCCTCCTGAATTTGACTGTCGCCTACGAGCCCGTCTGGGCCATCGGCACCGGGGTGACGGCCACGCCGGCCATGGCCCAGTCCGCCCATGGCTTTATCCGCGGCCTGCTGTCCAAACTCGCCGGCGACAAGCTTGCGCAATCCATCCGGATACTGTACGGCGGCAGCATGAAACCAGAAAACGCGGCGGAGCTGCTGGCGCAGCCGGATATTGATGGGGGCTTGATTGGCGGCGCCTCCCTGGATGCCGGTTCTTTTGCCGCCATCGTCAAGGCCGCTGCAACCGAATTGTAAGGTGTAAAATTATGATGTTCCTGAAGGTCGTGTTGATTTTAATTGAAATTTTGTGCAGCTTGCTCCTGATTGGCGTGGTGTTGCTCCAAAAATCCAAGGGCGAGGGCCTGGGCATGGCGTTTGGCGCGGAAATGGGCGAATCGCTTTTCGGCGCCCGGGCGGCCAACGTCCTGGTAAAAATCACCATCTGGCTGAGCGTGATCTTCATGCTGAACACCGTTTTCCTGGCCCGGATTTACAGCAAGGGCCAGGGGCGGTCGGTCATGGAACGCCTGGCGACACCCGCGCCCGTGCCGGCGCCCGCGCCCGTGCCGCAAAATGCCGAAGCGCCCGCCCCCGCGCAAGCCGGCGGTGTGACTCCCGCGCCGGCGCCCGCTGCGATTCCGGCCGCGGAACCGGCCGCCATGCCTGTGGCAACTCCGATATCCGCCGGCGAGCCGCCGGCAAGCGCCGCGCCCGCCCCGGCGTCCGATGCGACGCCGGCGCCGGAAAAATCCCCGGCGGAATAACCGGACCTTGCGCCTGGCCGCGTGTGAATCAATTGCTGCCATCTGAATTTTGCACCGTGCAAAAATTAATTTTCACGCTCTGTGATTGCTTCAAATCGTTTCAACGCCAATATTCGTGCAAAATTCAGGTGATAATTCCGCTGTGTACTTTCATCTGGCTGGTGGCCGCCGGCCGGCCGCCGGCGCATGCGGCCGCGCCCCCGCCCGCCAGCGCCCCTGCCTCGGACGCTGAAATCGTTTATTACGGTGTCACCAGCCGCATCCGGGGCTTCGACCCGGTAGTCGCCGGGGATGTCCCGTCTTCCGTGGCTATTGCCCGCATCTACGAAGGGCTGCTGCAATATGCCTACCTGGAGCGGCCTTACCGACTGGAGCCCGCCCTCTGCGAAGAACTTCCCGCCGTTTCCGCCGACCGGCTGGCATACACCTTCAAAATCCGCCGGAACATTTATTTCCAGGACGATCCCTGTTTCACCGCCACCGGCGGACGCGGACGGGAATTGACGGCGGCCGATTTCGTCTATTCCATCAAACGCGTGGCCGATTTGAAAAACAGCTCCAGCGGCTACTGGGCCTTCAACGACCGCATCCCGGGCCTGGATGAATTCCGCGCCGCGTCCGGCGGGGACGCCCCCACCGATTACGACCGCCCGGTGGCCGGCCTGCAAGCGCCCGACCCCCATACGCTGCGCATCGAACTCACCCGCCCCTACCCCCAGTTGCTCTGGATTCTGGCCATGCACTACGCCTTCGCCGTCCCGCGCGAAGCGGTGGAGTTTTACGGCCCGGATTTTGCCGGCCATCCCGTGGGCACCGGGCCGTATTGTTTGACGGATTGGAAGCGCAATTACCGTCTGGTGTTCACCCGCAATCCCAAATGGACGGAAACCGGCCGCAAGGAATATTATCCCGCCCGGGGCGAGTCCGCGGATCTGGCGGCGGGCTTGCTGGCCGATGCCGGCCGGCCCATTCCCTTGATTGACCGCGTCATTCAATACGTCGTCAGCGACACCTCCACCATGTGGCTGATGTTTCTCAGCGGCCAACTGGAGGCATCCGGGATTTCCCGCGACAATTTCGAAGCCGTCATCACCGGCGACCGCCGCCTGACGGCCGCGCTGGAAAAGCGCGGCATCAAACTCTATGCCACCCCGGTGCTGGAAACTTATTATGTCGGCTTCAACATGGATGATGCGGTGGTCGGCGCCAATAAAAAACTCCGCCAGGCGCTGACCTGCGCCTTCAATTCCGAACAGTATGTCAAGTTCTACAACCACCGCATCGTCCGCGCCAGTTCGCCCATCCCGCCCGGTATCGGCGGATTTGAGGATATTGCCACCCCCTATCCCTTCGATTTGGCGCAGGCCCGCCGCCTGTTGGCGGAAGCCGGCTATCCGGACGGCCGCGATCCCCAAACCGGCCGGCGCCTGGCCCTGACGATTGACCTGGGCCGGGCCAACGACCCGGAGGCCCGCGCCGCCACGGAACTGCTGGTGGATTTCATGCGCCAAATCGGCGTGGAAATCACCCCGGTTTACAACAGTTGGCCGGCGTTTCTCGACCGCCTGGACCGCGGCCAGGTGCAACTGTACCAATTGGGCTGGGTGGCGGATTATCCCGACGCCGAAAATTTCCTGCAGTTGTTTTACTCGCCCAACCGCTCGCCCGGGCCGAATCACAGCAATTACGCCAACGCCGAGTGCGACGCCCTCTACGAGCAAATCCGCGTCATGCCCGCCGATTCTCCGCAACGCCTGGAACTTTGCCGGCGCATGATTCAAATCATCATCGAGGATTGCCCCTGGATTTTCACGCATCACCCCATGGATTACATCATCCATCATCCCTGGCTGAAAAATTACAAGCCGCACGATTTCCCCTACGGCATGTCCAAGTATTATGACATTGACATTCCCGCCCGCCGCGCGGCCGTCCCCGCGCGCTGACACCCGGCAATCCATGAACAACCCGGAAACTCCCGTAATCACACGCGCGCGCATCGCCGCCGACCTGGAAAAACTCGGCCTCCAACGCGGCGGGATGGTGCTGGTGCATAGTTCGCTCAAGTCCCTGGGACGGGTGGACGGCGGCCCGGACGCGGCGATTGACGCCCTGCACGACGCCCTGGGGCCGGAGGGATTGCTGGTTTTCCCCTCGTTTCAAAAAGGCGGCGAGCATAAACTGCTGCGCGAGGGCGTGGTCTTCGATGTGCGTTCTACCCCGACCGGGCAGGGGCTCCTGCCGGAAACCTTCCGCCGGCGCCCGGGTGTGATCCGCTCGCTCAGCCCGACCCACTGCCTGGCGGCCTGCAGACCCGGCGCGGAGGAATTCCTGGCCGGCCACGAAAAATGCCAGGTATCCGTGGGCCACGGCACGCCGTTCGAAAAAATCGTCGAACGGGGCGGCAAAATCCTGCTGCTGGGCGTGACCCATGCCTGCGATACGATGCTGCATTACGTGGAAAACACCGGCGGCGCGCCAACCGTTTCGCGCGAACTTTTCACCCCGACGGTCATTGATACCGCCGGGCAGGCGCAGACTGTGCCGACCTACCCCCACATGCCCGGCCTGCGCCGGAATTACGAGCGGGTGGAGCCGGAATTACTGGCCGCGGGCATCCAGATCAACGGCATGGTCGGCCAGGCGGTTGCCCGGCTGGTTGACGCCCGGGCGATGGCGCAGCATCTCGGGGCCAAGTTGCGCGCCGACCCGCTCTACATGATTGACGTGTTCAATCCCGCTCCAACGCCTCCAGTTGCAGGATAACCCGCCCATAACCGGCCTGGCGGGGCGAAGCCTCGATTTTACACGACCGCAACGTCCAGGGCGGCCGCTGCCCGGCGGCCGCCGCCAACATGGCGCCTACCGTTTCCAAATCCGCTTCGCTGTACTGCAACTCCATCCGGCGCGCCCGCCAGCCGTCCGCCAGCGTTTGTGCGCCGCGGTCGAGAATTTCCGGACGGGCCGCCGGTGTGAACTCCGCCGCCAACTGCGCCAGCGGCGCAGCGCGCGCCGGGCGCGGCAAGTCGTTCAAGGCGTCCAGTTGCCGCCGCGCTGCCGCCTGCTCCGCTTCCACGGCGCGCAACCGGTCCCAGACCGCCGCCCGCGCCCGCAAGGCTTCCACGCGGGCCGGCAGCACCGCCGCATTGCGCGCCGTCCACAGTAATCCGGCGGCCAGCGCCGCGGCCGCCGCGCCCCAGATCACCGCATCCCAATGATACGTTTTGTTTTGCATGCCAACCCAAATCAGCGCCAACTGCCCTTGATGACGCAGGCGGCGCGGCCATCCTCCAGCGCGGGCATCGCCTCCAGCAGCGCGTTAAAACCAATTGCCCGCAGCCGCCCCCCCAGGACGTCAAACCGGCCCCAATCAACGGCCGCGCCCCGGATCGAAAAATTCTTATCGTCCGCCTCCAATGTCTGAAAAGCGATTTCCGCCGCCGCGCCCGCCGTCATCAACTGCGCGATACGCGCATGCAAATCCGAGGACAGCGCGGCATGCAATCCCGCCGTTGCCTGCCGTTCCATTTCCCAGGCGCGCTGAACTTCCTCAACTTCCCGGCCGTAGGCAATACGCTCGGCCGGCGCCAGTTGCGCCGCCAGGCCGGCCACCGCCTGCCGCATCGTTTGCAAACGGCGCGCCGCGGCCGCCTGCCAAAAGATATTGCCCGCCAGCAGCAATATTCCGGCGGCCAGGACCAGGCCGGCCGCCCGCCGCCCCGCCTGGCGCCGCCAGCCGCGCACCGCCGGATGCAGGAGCGCGCCCTCGCGCAGATTGCACCGCCAAAGGCCCGGCGTCAGCGCCCGCGCCGCCAGCGCGCGCGATAAAAATCCCGCTGCGTCCGGCGGCCGCGACACCCGGCCGGGCCAGCGCTCCGGCAGGCGCCGTTCAAGTTCATCCGCCACCGGCGCCGGCGCGCCGGCGCCGGCATAGAGCAGCCAGTGCGGCCGCCAATCCGCGCCGGCCTCGGCAAACAAAACCCGCTCCAATCGGCTCATCAGGGCGTCAATTTGCGCACCGGCGGCGGCCGGCGCGGAGGGCGCCAAGGCCAGCGAATGCGCCTGCTGGAAAGACCCGGCGCAGCCTGTAACGACCGTCAGCATTTCCGCCTGGATATGCAACAGCACGCGCGCTTCACCCGGCGCCGCCGGCGTCTCCATGATGCTCTGGGTCCAAAGCGCCAGCCCGGCATGATCCAAAAATACCGGATCCGCGCCGGCGGCCCGGTACTTCGCCAGTTGCGCCTCCACGTTTTTGCGCCGCGCCGCCAGCGCCAGCACCTGCATCTTCCCATCCGCCGCGCGCCGCGCCGCGACAAAACTGTAACAGCAATCCTCCAGGGCAAACGGCAACTGGGCATCCAGCAGCGCCGGCAATACCCGGCGGGTTTTCGACCACGCGGCAAAAGGGGCGTCCAGCCAAACCGTCAGGCTGTCGCTCACCGCCAGACACCCCGCCGCTCGCGGATGCCCTGCGGCCAGGATGCCGGCGGCGGCGTCCGGTGGCAGCGATTCATAACGAATCCGCCCGCGGGCATCCCGGCGGGCGCGGGTGCAAACGAGCCCCGCCGGCCCCAGTTCCACGCCCAGGCAGGCGCGCAAAGGCATGACCAAGCCGCGCCGGAATTCTGAGCCCAGGCCGCGTTTGGCGGTGAAATTCTCTTTAAGATGCTGGAAGTTCATGAGTCTCTTTCAAAAGTCTCTTTGGCAAAGAATTCAGATTATCCGGGATGCTTGCCCGGCGTAGCTTCAGCATAGCCGGGTAGTAGTCGAACGGCGTTCGGCATCTGATGCGCTATCCCGCCTGCGTCGGAACAGGCGTGCGCCACACCGTGGCGCTACTACACTCCGGAATGCAAAGCGGGAATTTAGAAAAAACATAAATCGTTTACGATCTACATATTGAACTGTTTTTCGGAGACTTAGTGGATAACAAATGATCAACGTGTTACGTTGTTGCAAAATTCTGAGTGCCGAACACTGAACACCGAACACTGAACACTTTTAAAAAGACTCATAAATCCGCATTTCAACGCTAAGGCCCCCGCCCCGGCGCAGCGGATTACCGGCAGACCCAGCGCCGGACCCGCCATTGCGCCAGCGGATCGCGTTCCGCCAAGGCCCAAATCCGGACCAGCCCGCCCGCGTTTTCCGCCCGCGTCTCCACCGTAAAATACAAGCTGCGCACATCCAGGTATGCCGCGCAATCCCGGATGGCATCATAAAAGGCGAAATTTTCCAGCGACTGCAACGGCTGCGCGTCGCGCCGCTGCACGAGGGCGGCCGCCGCAAAGGCGCGCGCCTGGCCCAGCACCCCCAGCAAGACCGCCGCCGGCGCGGTATTGACATTCACCGGAGTCAGCCCGCCGCCGGACGCCGGCAGAACACTGAACAATTCCGCCAGCCGTTCCGGCGGCATTGCGGGCGCCAAAGCCAGCAATTCGCCGGAGCTTTGCATCACCGCGCCGGTCTGACCGGGTTCCGTTCCCGCAAACCAGTCCCTTAACCGCCCGGCAGCTTCCACCGGCGCCGGGCATTCAGCCCCGGCCAGCAACTCGGCGGCAACCGTCTCCGGCAGCCGGGCGACGCCCGCCGTCAGCGACTGCACGCCCAGGTTATTCACATCAAACAGCCGCGCGGCATCCGCCACCCGGACGGCCAGCAGCGTCCCGTCCGGCAACCGTTCCTCCCGGGGCCTGAACCAACCGGCGTTGGTGTGCGTCAGCGCCGGCTCGGACTCCTCTGCCAGCGTCCGCAACGCCTGCCAGGCGGCGTCCGCCGCCAAGGCGCGCAACCGGGCATGGGCGGTGGCCCGCTGCTCCCGCGCCAGCCGGCCGCGCGCCGCCATCTGCGCCTGCAAGGTCAACGCCGCCAGCAAAGCCAGCAACATCAAAACCACGGGCAAAGCCATGCCGGCGGAAGCCGGCGCCGTGAAATAAGATTGACTCCCGCCGCCGGATTTGTTGCAATCACGGCTAACGCTGATTACAGGTTTCACCATGAGGATTAAGGCTATCATCAAGCTCCGGCAAAGTCAAACCTCGTTTGGCCGCGGTTTATGCATCTTCGCCGCCGGCGCCGCGCTGATCCGGACGCCATGCGCCGGCGCCTCCGCGCCGCCCGTCCCCGCGCCGCCGCCCGCCCTTACCAACGTCGCGCCGTCCAATCCGCCGGCGGCCGGCCCCGGCCCGGCACTGGCCGCGCCGGCATCCGCCGCCGCCGCGGCTGCCTCCGCGGACTCCGTTACCAATGAACCGCTGCGCCAGTATTTGCAGGCGCACGAATCCATGGCCATGGCCGAATGGCTGAAACAACAGGACTTGCAGGAAGAAGCCGCGGATATTTACCGGGAGGCCCTGGGCGTATTCAAGGAACTCGCGCAAAAATATCCTGAATGGAAAACCGACCTGGTGGACTTCCGCATCAAACATTGCGAAAAGGAATTGGCCGCCATGTCCGGAACCGCCGCCGCGCCGGGCGCCCAGCGTCCGGCGCTGCCCGGCCGCAGCCAGTCCCCGGCGCTCGGCGCAGCCCGCAACACCGCGCGGCTGCGGCAAGCCGTGCAACTGGAAAAAGTCGCCGACTTGCCGGCCGCCCTGGCGCTCTACCAGGAAATCCTTGACGGAACTCCGCAACACCTGCCGGCGCTGCAGGGCGCCGCCCGGGTGTATCTGCGCATGCAGCGGATGGCGCCGGCGCGCGCCGTCCTGGAACAGGCGGCGCAACTGCCGGAAAACGACGAAGCCACCCTGCTGCTGCGCGCCACCCTGCTTTGCCATGACGGCGACTTCCACGGCGCGCGCCGCCTGCTGGACATGGTGCTCAAACGCAATCCCTATAATGCCAACGCCCACCTGATCATGGGCGCCGTGCTGGCCGACACCGGCCAGTTGGGCGCGGCGGAGGAAGCCACCAACCGCGCCATCTTGCTGAATCCCAAGCTCGGCGACGCTTATTACAACCGCGCGCAAATCAGCCTGCACCAGCAGCCCCTTGACCTGGAAAAGACCAAACATCATTACCGCAATGCCTTGAAATACGGCTCGGCGCCCGATCCGGCGCTGGAAGCTTTGTTGGATTAAGGAAGCCGCATGTCCAAAAACGTAAAAATCAGTTCCATCAGCACCCTGCCATGCGCCGCCGACCTGGCGCTGTCCGACCAATCCCTGACCGATAAAGTCATCGCCCATCTCGAGGCAGCCATGCAACCGGTCTGGCCGGACCGGCCGGACCTGGTGGTCCTGCCGGAATGCTGCGACCGGCCCCGCGACCTGCCGCGGGAACGACAAAGCGCCTACTACCTGGCCCGGGGCGACCAGGTCCTGCGCCGCCTCCAGACGCTGGCGGCGCGGCATAAATGTTATATCGCCTATTCCGCCGTCCAGGCCATGCCCGACGGAACTTTCCGCAACGCCACCCGCATGCTTGACCGCCAGGGCGCCGTGGCGGGGGAATACCACAAGAACCACCTGGTGATCGAGGAAAACACGGAAGCCAACATTCTGTACGGCAAGGATGCCCCCATCATCCAATGCGATTTCGGACGGGTGGCCTGCGCCATCTGCTTCGACCTTAATTTCGACGAATTGCGCCTGAAATATGCCGCGGCCAAACCGGATCTGCTCGTCTTCTGTTCCAACTACCACGGCGGTCTGATGCAAAATTACTGGGCCTACTCCTGCCGCGCCTATTTCGTCAGCGCCCTCGGCAGCCTGAAACAGGCGCCCGGCGCGATCATCTCGCCCCTGGGTGAAACCATCGCCGCCACCACGAACTACTTCCATTACGCCACCGCCACCGTCAACCTGGATTATTGCATCGCCCACCTGGACTACAACTGGGAAAAACTCGACCAACTGAAGGCTAAATACGGGCCAGGCGTCCGCATCGCCGCCCCGGCCCGCCTGGGATCAACCCTCATCACCAGCGAGTTGCCGGATATCCCGGCCCGCGCCATGGCGCGCGAATTTCAAATCGAGCTGCTGGATGACTACCTGGCGCGCGCCCTGGCCCACCGCCACGCTCCAGGACACATCGAAACATGACCGCCAAGGCCTGGAAGGGGCTGGGCTGGTCGCTGGCCAGCGCCTTTCTCTGGAGCACCACCTTCGTCTGCGCCCGGCATTTACTGGCCAATCGCCGGGTTGATCCGCTGACGCTTTCCGTCGCCCGCTTCCTGCTGGGCGGGCTGGCATTGCTGGCTTGCGGGTTGCTGCGGCCGGGAACGCTGCAACTGCGCTTGCGGCCGGCGGACCTGGCGCGCCTGGCCGGACTGGCGCTCTGCGGGCTGACCGGCATGAGCGTGCTGCTTTTTTACGGCCAGCGCAGCACCACCGCCATTAACAGCTCCATGCTGATGCAGTTAAGCCCGGTGTTTATCTTGGTTTTAGGCATCGGCATCGGCGAACGCATCGCCTGGCGCAATCTGGCCGCCATCCTGCTCAGCCTGGCCGGCGCCCTGGTGGTCGTGGGCATCATCACCCCGGCCGGCTGGAGCGCGCAACTGACCGCCGCGCGCGGCGACTTGCTGGTGCTGGGCGGGGCGCTGTGCTGGGCGTTCTACGCCATCCTCAGCAAAGCCACGGTACAGCGGCTGGGCGGATTCACCGCCACCACCTGGGTCATGCTGGCCGGCGCCCTGGAACTGCTGGTGTTGCGCCTGGCGCTGCCCGCCGAACTGATTCTGCCAAAGGACCCCAAAACCTGGGCAATGATCGTTTACCTGGCGCTTTTTCCCACCGCCCTGGCATTCTACGCCTGGTACGAGGCCATGCGCCTGATTGACCTGGCGGTGCTGAACATCATGCAGTATTTGACGCCGGTGTTCACGATCATCCTGGCCGGGTTATTGCTGGGGGAGCGCCTGACGTGGCTGCAGGGGCTGGGAATCGCGCTGGTGCTGGGCGGCGTCGCCCTGCTCCGCCCCGGCAAATGACGCTTTACCGTAAAAAATGCTTGCCAAGCGGCGCGGTTAATACTAAAAACCGCGTTTGTGTTGCACAAACCAAACCGGATAATCCGGGCGGACGGCGCACGGCGCCGGCCAGGTCCATTCAGAACGAGGTGTTTTTATGTATTCCGCATCCGACCTGCGCAAGGGCTTGCGCATTCAAATTGACGGCGTCCCTTATTACATCACGGAGTTTAATTTCGTCAAACCCGGCAAGGGCGCCTCGATTTACAACTGCAAAATGAAAAACCTGATCAACGGCAGCACCCTGACCAAGAGCTACCGCTCCAACGATAAATTCGACGAGCCAAAAATCGAAGACCGCAAAATGCGCTACTCCTACAACGATGGCGTAAACTACGTTTTCATTGACGCCGACTTCGAGCAGTTGGAAGTCTCCCCCGACGTGCTCGGCGATTCGCGCCACTTCCTGAACGAGGATATGCCCGTGGATGTCCTGGTTTTCAACGGCCAGGCCATCGGCGTTGACCTGCCGACATTCGTCGAGAAGGAAATCGTCGAAACCGAACCCGGCGCGCGCGGCAACACCGCCACCAACGTGCTGAAACCGGCCAAGATCGCCGGCGGTTTCGAAATCCAGGTGCCGCTGTTCATCAGCCAGGGCGACGTGGTGAAAATCGACACGCGCACCGGCACTTACAGCGATCGCGTGCGGACTTTCCGCAATTGACGATGCCCGACTGCCTCAATCCCGATCCCGCCGCCGTCCGCCTGCGGCGCCTCCGGCCGGCCCTGGAACGGCGCGCGCATATCCTGGCGGCTGTCCGGAATTTCTTTGCCGGAAACGGCTTGCTGGAAGTGGAAACCCCCGCGCGCATCCCGGTCCCCGCGCTGGAACAGCAGATTGACGCCCAGCCTTCCGGCCCGGCCTGGCTGCGCACTTCGCCGGAATTGCACATGAAACGGCTGCTGGCCGCCGGTTATGAAAATATTTTTCAAGTCGGCCCGTGCTTCCGCCAGGGCGAATACGGCGACCTGCATAACCCGGAATTCTGCATGCTGGAATGGTACCGCGCCCACGCGGACTACCGCGCCATCCTGGCCGACACCCAGGCGCTGGTCGCCGCCGTCGCCCGGGCGGTTGCGGGCGGCGATGCAAACGGCTTCGTTTACCGCGGCCGGCGGATAGACCTGGCCCAACCCTGGCATGTTCAGACGGTAGCCCAAGCCTTCCTGGACGCCGCCGGCTGGGACCCGACCCGCGCCTTCGACGCCGAGCGATTCGAAGCCGACCTGCTCGGCAAGGTGGAACCCCGCCTGCCGCCGGACCGGCCATCCGTCATCATTGATTTCCCCGCCCAACTGGCGGCACTGGCGCGCTGCCGCGCCGGCAACCCGCCGGTGGCCGAACGCTGGGAGCTTTACATCGGCGGGATGGAAATCGCCAATGCCTTTTCCGAACTGACCGATCCCGCCGAACAACGCCGGCGGTTTGAGGTCTGCGCCGCGGCGCGGCGCGCGGCGGGCAAAACCGTTTATGACCTGGACCATGATTTCCTGGCCGCGCTGGAAAACGGTTTGCCTGCATGCGGCGGCGCGGCGCTGGGGCTGGACCGGCTGGTCATGCTCTTCAGCGATGCCGCCAGCCTGGATGACATTTTGCCGTTCCGCGTCCGCTGAACGCGGCGGATTGCGCCGGCGGCAAGCCGCGGGCCGCCTAAACTCCCTGCCGCAGCACCTGCAGCACCAGCGGGCCGAGCAAGACCAGAAACACGGCGGGAAAAATAAAGGCGATCAACGGAAAGAGCATTTTCACCGGCGCTTCGTGCGCCAGTTTCTCCGCGCGCAGGAAGCGTTTGGCGCGGATCTGATCGGATTGGATGCGCAGCGTGGCGCCAATGCTCACGCCCATTTCATCCGCCTGCGTCAGGGCCGTGATCAGGGAGTGAATGTCCGGCTGGTCAACCCGGTCGGCCATGTGGCGCAAGGCTTCGCGGCGGGTCTTGCCCAGTTGAATTTCAAACAACACCCGCCCCAGTTCCTCGCCCAGGGCGTCCGCCTTCCGCCGCTCGATGATGTTCCGGATGGCGGTCATGAAATCCAGTCCCGCTTCCACGGAAATGGTCAGGAGGTCCATGACGAAGGGCAAAGCGCGCAAGATCGCACGATGGCGCAGCACGATGGTATTTTTCAGCCAGATCCGCGGGTAAAACAGCATCCAAACGAATAAAAACGCCGCCAGCGCCAGCGGCCGGCCGCCCAGGCCGCCGCCCGCGGTGGCGAAGGCCCCCAGGGTCGCCAGCGCCAGGCCGCCGCCCCAGAGCAGCGGTGTCAGCAGGCACAGCGCGAGGTACTCCTGCGCGCTGAGGGTATCCTCGTAGCCGGCGGTCGTCAGCCGCGTTTCCAGGCGAGCGCACAGCCGGCTGAAGCGCGGGCGGTGGAAGTAAAAGGCCGGGTAAAAGGTCAAAGGCATCAACGCGCGCAAAACGATCGGGAGACGGCGCGCCAGACGCGGCAAGCCGGATGACGCCGGCGCCAGGGGCAGTTCCAGCGCCAGGCGCGCCAGCGCCCAACTCAAGCCGCAGGCGAAGACCGCCCACAAAACGGCCAGGATGATTTCCGGCAATGTCAACCCCAGGATGTTCATATATCGATCGCCACAATTTTACGGATCATCAACGCGCCGATAATCTCCAGCGTCAGGACGGCGCCGATCATGGCCAGGCCGACGGGCGAATGGGCGAACGTGCCCATCATCCGCGGGTCAATGGCAAACATCACTGCCGCCAGGATCAGGGGCATCAGCCCGACGACCACGCCCTGCAGGCGCCCCTGGGCCGTCAAGGCCAGCACCCGCCCTTGAATGCGGATGCGCTCGCGGATGGTATGCGCGATTTTTTCGAAGACCTCGGTGAGATTGCCGCCGGTCTGCCGGGCGATTTCAATGGCCCGGATCATGATGGTCAAATCCTCGCTGTCCACCCGCCGTTCGAGATTGGCGAGGGCCTCTTCAAATTTCACACCCACGCGGGTTTGCTGGAGGAAGAGGCTGAACTCCTGGGAAATCGGGTTGCGATTCTGTTTCACGATCTGCTCGAAGGCCTGGAGGATGCTCGATCCGGAACGCAAGGCGTTGCTCATGGTCATCAGGGCATCCACCAGTTGTTCGTTGAAATTGCGGCGGCGCTTCTGTTTCAACACCGCCAGGGCCCGGCCTGGCAGGGTCAAGGCCACCCCGCCGGCGAGACCGCCGGCAACCAGCCCGCGCATCACGCCGGCGAGCGAGCTGAAATCGCCCATCATCAGGAAAAACCCCAGGAAGCCGACCGCCGCCGCGACCCAGGCGATTTCCAGCAGGCGCCGGGGCGGGATGAAGTAAAACATCTCCGCGAACTGGCGGGCGGTGCGCTCGGTGTAAACCGTGGCATAGCTGTCGGCGCCGGACTGCATGGCCCGCAGGCAGGCATAAGCCAGCAGGGCGAAGCATAGCCCGTAAAGCAGCGGGACCAGCACCTGCCATAGAATTTCGTTAAAGCCTGTCATAAGAAGGGAGATGGGGTTCGGGGGTCGGGGGTCGGAATTTAGTGTTCAGGGTTCAGTGTTCGGTGTTCGGGGTTCGGGGGTCGGGATTTAGTGTTCGGTGTTCAGGGTTCAGTGTTCGGGGTTCGGTGTTCGGGGTCGGGGTTCAGGGTTCGGTGTTCAGTGTTCGGTGTTCGGGATTTAGTGTTCGGGGTTCAGGGTTCAGTGTTCAGGGTTCAGGGTTCAGTGTTCAGGGGTCGGGGTTCGGTGTTCAAGGATGAAGGCCAGCCGGGGTGCAGTAGTTCCTGTGTCGGCTCGTACTCGCTGGCTGCCTCCGCAACGACCCAACGACGTTCCTGCTCAGGAAGATACCTTTCAAGCGACTTCTCGATACCATTCAGCATTCGAATGCATTGTTTGTAACGTTCCCGATATTTCATGAATACATCATCCTGGATGTATCCTTTCAACTTGGCCATAAACAGGTGATGCAGCGTTTCGGCCGCCTCCCCGCGGCTGCGGTTGACCCCCTCAACCTTGTTGCGCACATGGCGGTCATCATTTTTTTCGGCCAGTTGTGCGGGAGAGCTGTTAGACGACCGCCTGATCTGCGCCCCAAGTTCATAGCGCTCCTCTGCCGGCCAGGCATGACTGAGATCACATATTTCTATATGGAGTTCACAGAGCTTTTGATAAACATGCAGGTCCGCCACATCCAAATAAGTTTTGGCGCTTTCCTCCATACTCCCCCCGAACACCGAACACCTTTCCCCATCCTGAACACTGAACTCCGCGAACATTGCCCGTCCCGAACACCGAACACTGAACACCGAACACATCCCCCATGCCGCCTCACCGCCGGCGGGACGGCGGCTCAAACATGGCCATATCTATTTCCAGGCCGCGGCTGCGGATATCCTCGATGAAGGTCGGCACCGAACCGGACGGCTGGATGGCGCCGATGACGCGGCCGTCGGCCTCCAAGCCCGTCTGCGTGAACACAAAAATATCCTGCATGGTGATCCGGTCGCCCTCCAGGCCGGCGACCTCGGTAATGGCGGTCACCTTGCGCGAGCCATCGCTGAGGCGCGCGGTCTGAATGATCAGATGAATGGCCGAGGCAATTTGTTCGCGGATGGCGCGCGAGGGCAGTTCGATCCCGGACATCAGGGTCATGGTTTCCAGGCGGGAGATCACATCGCGGGGCGAATTGGCGTGGACGGTGGTCAGGGATCCGTCATGGCCGGTATTCATGGCCTGCAGCATGTCCAGCGACTCGCCGCCGCGGCACTCGCCGATGATGATGCGGTCCGGGCGCATGCGCAGGGCGTTGCGCAGCAGGTCGCGGATGGTGACCGCGCCCCGCCCCTCGATGTTGGGCGGACGCGATTCCAGGCGCACCACGTGGGCCTGGGAGAGGCGCAATTCCGCCGAATCCTCGATGGTGACAATCCGGTCGGTATCCGGCAGGAACGAACTCAGCACATTTAAAAAGGTGGTTTTACCGGAGCCGGTGCCGCCCGCCACGACAATATTGCGCCGCAGGCGGACGCACAGCTTCAAGAACTCCGCCATGGAAGGCGTCAGCGTGCCGAAACGGATCAGGTCGGCCACGCTCAGGGCGTCGCGCGCAAATTTGCGGATGGTGAGGCATGGGCCGCTCAGCGCCAGCGGCGGGATGATGGCATTCACCCGCGACCCGTCCTTCAGGCGGGCATCCACGTATGGCTGGCTTTCATCAATGCGGCGGCCGATGGGCGCCACAATGCGCTCGATGATGGCCAGCACCGAGGCGTCATCCAGGAACACCCGGTCGCTCAAGACCAGCCGGCCCTTTTTTTCCACGTAAATCTGGTCATGGCGGTTGACCATGATTTCCGTGATCTCCTGATCGGCCAGCATATCCTCCAGCGGACCCAGCCCCACCGCCTCGTCGTAAATTTCCTTGATCAACACCGCCGGTTCAATCCAGGCCGGCAGGCGCTGGCGCACTTCCTGGACAATCTGCTCCAGGGTCTGGCGCACCCGCTGGTGCAACTCCGTTTCCTGGATGTGCGAAGCGGTCAGCCGTTTCATATCCAGCCGCTCCAGCAGCACCGTGTGAATCTGCCGCTTGATTTGCCGCTTCTGCTCCTGGGCCGGGTCGGCCCGCAAAATTTCCGACTTCGCATGCGCGGGCGCGGCCGCCGGCGGAAGGGGGGCGGCCGGCGCGGACGGGATGGCCGCCCGCGCCGGAACGGCCGGGGACGGCGGGCCGGCCGGCCGGCTGATCACCAAGCCGTAAACGCCGCACCGGATTTCCTGCCCGGGCTGGAACGACGCGCGTCCGCGCACCGGCGCGCCATCCAGGAACGTGCCGGCGCCGCTGTCCAAATCCTCGACGAAAAAACCGTCTTCGCGCAAAACCAGGATGGCATGCCGGCGCGCCACGGATGCGTCGGGGATGACGATCTTGTTGCCCCGCTCGGAGCCGACGGGATACACGCCCATGGGCACTGCCTGCGTTTGCAGTGGCGCTCCACCGCGGCGTATTTCCAGTTGTAATGAATGGTCGGACATTAACCACCAAAGGCGGGTCTTTTACACGCAAGCCGATTTTGGATTGTGGATTGCGAATTGCTGATTTACCGCTTAAATTCCAAATCCCAAATCATAAATTTCAAAGGTCCTGCTTGTGCCGGATGTCGCGCTGCCGGATCATATTCAACTCCTGGAGCTTGTCCTGGATGCGCTGGTAATCGATCGGCGGCAGGTCGGTCACGTAAGTCACATCCGCCGGATTGCGCAGCGACAGCGACAGCCGCCCCTTGACAGACTGGGCAAATGCCAGCAATTCCACCTCGCGCGGCGTGACCTCCAGGGTGATCGTGCTGTAGCCCGCGCGCGCCGCCTGGCGCTCGCCGGTCTGCGGCCGCAAGGCCATCTGCTGGCCGGTGGCCAGCACCGTCACATCCTGCAGGACGGTCAGGGTGACGACCTCCTGTTCGTTGGGCCGGTTGGTGGACGGAATGGTAAAAGTGCCGATGAGATCCACGTGGTCGTTCGGCCGCACCATCCCGCTGACCGATGAAACCGCGTCCACGGAAATCGAGATCGCCCGCAGGGACAAATTCACAATATCCGCCAGGCCCGCCTCCGCGCGGTAGGGCACATCCACATCCGACCACAGGATCGGTTCTCTTTTATTGATGGTAAACAGCAGTTTCTTGCCGACGATTTCCTCCGCCGACTCGGGCAAGACCGCCCGATTGCCGACATTGCGGCGGAACACCTGCAGCTTGCCGATATCCGTCCGCTTGATCACCGAACCGGCCGGCAAATCCTGCGCCGCGCCCACCACGTAAATACTGCTGGCGTCGCTCATGATGCGATCTTTTTCCCGGCGCAGATAGGCGCCGGTCAACAGGAAGGCCAGCACGCCGCAAACCAGGGCAATCACCAACACGAGTTTTTGTTTCATGATCTTTACCGGGTTGATGTTTCACGAACGGCCAAGCCGGGCGGCGCCCAGCGCCCGTCAAATGGCTTCAATGGTGGACGGCGGCTTGGCGGTGATGTTATAAGTCACACTGACCACGCCCGGCACTTCCCGGGTGATCAACTCGCCCAGTTTGACGAGGGTTTTATACGGCAGATTGGTCGGCCGGGCGGTCACGGCATCCTGGCTGTCCCAGCAGCGCACTTCGATCTGGTGGCCGAAATCACGGCGGCCGGCGCGGATGCCCGTCACGCGGTCGGCATGCAAAATTGCCAGGCATTGGAAGGCTGGCACGCGCGCCAGCACGCGTTCCACCACCGCCGTAGCCTGGCGCACCAGTTCCACGCGTTCCGGGGTGACCTCGCCAATCACGCGCGCCGCCAGCGCCGGCCCGGGGAAGGGCGGCCGGTTACAGAGGGCGGCCGGCAAACCCAGCGCGCGGCCCACGCGGCGCACGGCCGGCTTGCGCAGGTTGATCAAAGGCTCCAGCACGGTATAGCCGTAGACTTTGCGGGTGTCAATTCCCAGTTGGGTCAGAATATTGTGCTGGCGCTTGATGCCGGCAACCGTCTCCTCCACGTCCGTCAGAATCGTTCCATGCAGCAGGAAGCGCGCGCCGCTTTCCCGGACCAGCCGGCCGAAGACCTTCTTGTAAAAGGCATGCGTGATCGCCTGGCGCTTGGCTTCCGGATCGGTTTTGCCCTTGAGTTCCCCGTAAAACTCGCGGCGCGCGTCCACGAGCTTGACCGGCACGCCGTGCTTGCGGAATAATTTTACCACCGCCTCCGGTTCCCCCGCCCGCATCAGGCCGTGATCGATGAAATATGTCTGCAGGCGCGCGCCCAGCGCCCGGTGCGCCAGCATGGTCACCACCGACGAATCCACGCCGCCGGAGAGCGCGTTGATGGCCGTGTGTTCGCCAACCGTCGCGCGCAATTCCGCCGACTGGTCCCGGATGAATTCCGCCGGTTTAAGTTTTGCCAGAGTGATTTCCTTGATTTTCATGGGGCTGATCCTATGCGCCCTCATCCCGGCCAGAGGCCGGAACGAGTTTGGTTGAAGTTGAAGGCGCCGCGCCGGACGCGGATATAAAAACCATCAACATATGCAAAGGAGTATATATAAATGGCATATGAATACAACGTCATTTTTGCTCCCGCCCGCGGTTGGTGTTTTGTGTTCTACCGGTGGCGACAGCCAGACTCCCGCGACCCCGGCCGCCCGATCATTGTCGAACCAGCAGCCTGAGAACATGTTGCGGCAGCGCCGTTTTCAATCCTCCCGGCAGCACCGCCACCCGATCCTTGCCGCCTTTGTCCGATGAGACGCCCGCCGAACGCATCCTGCGCCTGACCCACATCGCCGTCACCCGTTGTCCGAACTGCAAGACCGGGCGCCTGGCCGTCCCGGACCGCCCCCGTGTCCGAGATGGACCCGCATGAATCGCAACCTCATCATATTCATACCACACCCAAATAGTCAGCCGTTACGCGGCTCCGTCTAACGACGTTTTATCAAGCATACCGCTCGTTTGCGCTTGTTCCGCCTCGGCCACCATTGTATACTCGCGGCACGCTTGATAAAACGAAACGCTATCCGTTCGTTCGGCAAAAGACAGAAATGATGAAAACACTGGATTGGCGACTTCTTGCACCGTCACTATGGCTGCTAATCAGCCTTGCCGTGTGCTATGCCTTCGGAGCCTTTTCGTACAGCCGATTACTCGCAGATGCGACAGCGTTGCTCTTTCTATCTTGGTACCTGTTCGCGCCAGCAGGGATTCTTTGCTCCATCGCCGGGATCATCTGGACCGCCCTCAAGGAACCAATTAGGTGGAAGAAAGTGCTTTCCTTGGCGATCTATTTTCTCGCCTTGGCGCTATCGGCAGTGATCACATACATACTGATTCTGTGGGGTGGCGGAATCCAACAAACATGAGGAATACCGAACCAGTAAATCCACGGGTCGGCGTACCGCCGCCCGTGATTTGCGCCGTTCGGACCTGGAATATTTAGCTGCTCTACTTTGCTAAAGCTGCGGCGGGCAAGCAACGGCGCAAGACTTGCACAAAGGAACGGCGCGACAGGATGTGTGAAGTTTTGTCCGCGAATGGACGCAAATACAAAAATATTGCATAAAATAATCCAAAATCACAAGGGCAAATCATCATGTTTCCATCACATATCCTGCTCATGACCGCCGTTACCACGCTTCTCGCGTTCTCATCCTGCACCACCACATCGCCAACCCGGGGTAAAAATGAAGCTTTCATGGAATGGATGCCGTGGGGAGAATTTCAGGAATATCTGGCGGAAAAAGAGCAAAAGGGACAGGATGGCAAAAACTTCTGGGATAGAGGCCATTGGATTCTTGCGGCCGAAGGACAATGGCGGGATGGCCAGGCGCAGTTTCGGATAAAGATTGGGGATGCCCCCAAAAAGCCATATCTCTGGATGTGGTATACTAATCTGGAACAAAACAAGTTCGATAAACTCATCGAGCGATTTACGGTGGAAGGCTACACGATGGTTTATTGTAACTCGTATGCCCGGCCAACCGGCACAATCCTTTATCAAGCGGTATGGCACAACCTGAATCCCAAAAAGAAAATCAGCGCCAATGCTGGCGGATCAGAGCGGGCGGATATGTCTGCCGATGCCATGCCGCCAGCCATAATCAAGACGGCACCGCCGGTAGGCGCCACGGATGTTGATCCGACTACCAGCGAAATTACCGTAACCTTTGATCGCGACATGGCGAGCGGTTTTTCATGGACCGGAGGAGGAAGCAACCATCCGCCCGTGATAGATGGGCAGCGGCCTTATTGGCGTGACACGCGGACGGCAATATTGCCGGTGAAGCTGGAGCCGGGACGCTTTTACCGAGTAGGCATTAATTCAAAGAGCCACCAAAACTTCCGTGGCGCGGACGGTGTTCCCGCGCTGCCGGCAATGATATATTTCACTACGCAAGGTGCAACCGACGATATGAAATCCCTCACCCGCAAGCCGGTCGTGCTGGAGACGCATCCTGCAAACGGCGCGACCGGAGTAGACCCAAAAACCGTGGAGTTGCGGATCACCTTCAGCTTGCCGATGGGACGCGGTTTCTCGTGGACCGGTGGGGAACCGGAATTTCCGCCGCCACCGCCGGGACAAGTCCCATATTGGACAGAGGATCAACGCACTTGCGTTAAACCCGTCCAACTGGAACCGAACCGCCGCTACCGGTTAGGCCTTAACAGCCCGGCGCATAATAATTTCCAAAGCGCCGTCGGCGTGGCGCTTGATCCGGTTGCCTATACTTTTCAGACCGGACCGTGAAGGGTGGAATCGCGAACGGGCCGTCGGTAAAATATGGCCAAATTTAGGGACGCCAAATTTTGAAATTTTGGGATGAATTTTGGAATTTTGGGACGGAATTTTGGGACGTTCCTTGCAATATGCTGAATAATAAATATTTATATTTAAATTGACACTCATAAAGCAAAATGCATTAATCTTTTAATGCCAAGAAGAGCCAGAAATTTTCAACGCGCTATCTGCTATCATCTGATGAATCGAGGAGTAAACCGGCTTCCGATTTTTGAGGATGACAAAGATCGTGAATATTTTTCGCGCTTGGTGCGTTATTACAAGGAAATGTGCGGCGCTCATGTTTACCATTGGGCATGGATGCATAATCATTACCATATACTTGCGGCCGTTACGTACGATAATCTTCGGGCATTTACTGGTGGCATTCAACAGTGTTTTGCACAATATCACCATGCGCGTCACAAGACATGCGGAGTTTTTTGGCAGGGGCGATTCAAAAGCAAACCGGTTGAGATAGGCGCGTATCTTGCCGTTTGCGGGCGTTACATCGAGCGTAATCCTGTGCGAATGGGATTGGTTTTACAGGCCTGGGATTATCAATGGTCAAGTGCGGCAGCGTATGTCAAACAGGCGACCGATGACATCACAGATTTGAATCCTTACCTGGGTGATTTTACGCCCAGAGACCGGCGGAACTACAGGAAATTGTTGATGTTGGATGAAACTGATCGTGACATGCGGGCATACGAGCATTCGAGTTTTATAGGGGCTCCGGCCTTTGCCAAGACGCTCATCCTGAGCAGGGGACATTATCGAATTAAACGAGGACGCCCTGTTAAAAATGTGTGAATTATGACACAATACATTGTCTTGCAATATAATACAAGGAACGTCCCTAAATCCGTAAATCCAAGCTTCCCTAAATCCTGGATGCAGGAGACCGGGCATAAATGAATGCGGAGAAATCCGAACCAGCCGGCCCAGAGCATGCCGATACGCGGCAGCGCTGACCAGCACGTTCGCAAATGCAATAAATGAAGACGGCATATCCAACTCCCCCGAAGGAACAGTACGACTTCCTCGTTGAGCAGGCCGAGAGGTACCTCAATCGGAGTAAGCGTCTTGCAGACACGACGACGCGACAATGGTGGCGCCGCGCCATAGAGTGGCTGAAGGTGCACACCCCAAACTCCGACCTCCCAGATTCGCTGCTTGTCGTTCCGCACATGAACATTCAACGTGGTCTGGCTATCCTGCTTCGCGCAAGGCCGGTCGTCCCGTTTCTGCGCGAAGAAGCGGCCGCACAACGGCCACCAGCCCCCAAGAACGCAAGGCGCGTGTTCATTGTGCATGGTCACGATGACGCGTTGAAGAATGCTGTTGCCCGTGTTGTGGACAGGCTTGGGTTGGAGCCGATCATCCTTCACGAACAGCCGAACAAGGGACGGACCATAATCGAGAAGTTCCTCGCGTACTCCGATGTCGGATTCGCCATCGTCCTACTCACACCTGACGACACTGGCGGCAAGACCGGCATACCTCCTGACACATTGCGCCCGCGAGCTCGACAGAATGTCATTCTGGAACTCGGCTTCTTTCTTGGCCGCTTGGGGCGCGACCGCGTTGCAGCACTCTACGATCCGTCGGTCGAAATGCCGTCTGACTACAGTGGCGTGCTGTTCTTTCCATATGACGATCAGGGAGTCTGGGCACTGCACTTGGCAAAGGAGATGAAGGCAGTCGGGCTCCCAGCCGACTTGAACAAACTGTGAGAGACAGCGTTCTGAGGCTATCTGTAACCCGTGGTCGCCTCAGCCTCACCCGTCATGTTCGGCGGCGCTGAGCACCGCTCGTCCGGATTACGGCCAGGCGCTTCGCGCCTAGCCTAACAAGCTGTTCGCCGTTCGTTCCTAATATTATTTTGACGTTATAACGTTTTGCTGTTATGCTGTTGTCGGAAATGGAGGTAGAGCATGACAACATTAACCAAAAGGGCGACGGTTTATCTTGAGCCGGCCTTGCATAAAGCTCTGCGTTTGAAATCTATTGAAACATCGCGCTCACTCTCGGATTTGCTCAACGATGCTATCCGCGGTGAACTTGCGGAGGATGCGGATGATCTGAGTGTTTTCGATGCGCGGAGAAACGAGCCGACCATTGCGTTTGAAGATTTTGTGAAGGAGCTTAAACGCAATGGCAAGATATGAAATACGTTTCCGAAAGTCGGTTAAAAAAGACTTGGAACCAATCCCCAGGAAAGATGTCCAAAGAATCATAACAGCCATTGGCGCCCTTGCCGACGACCCGCGCCCTCCACAGTCGCGAAAACTTTCCGGATCAGAAAAATATCGCCTGCGCTGCGGAGTCTACCGGGTATTGTATGAAATCCAGGACGATGTGCTAGTCGTATGCGTGGTAAGAGTCGGACACCGGAAGGATGTGTACCGGAACTGAATCGAACACCGCCCGGCCGCGACCACATCTGACCGCGCGCGGCGCAGGCCGATGCAAATTCGCGTCGGCACCAGCACGGCGCGGCGGGTGAAATCAAAATTCGATGCCCTGCCGGGCCGTGATCCCGGATTGGTAAGGATGCTTGATTGC
>CAZYXU010000011.1:0-11277 GCA_964650945.1 uncultured Verrucomicrobiota bacterium
CTGTCCCTTTGTGCCTTTCTTCCCGGTGTTCAGTGTTCAGTGTTCGGGGACTCTGTCCCTTTGTGCCTTTCTTCCCGGTGTTCAGTGTTCGGGGACTCTGCCCCTCTGCCCCTTTGTTCCTCTGCCCCTTTGTCCCTTTGTGCCTTTCTTCCCGGTGTTCAGTGTTCAGTGTTCGGGGACTCTGTCCCTTTGTGCCTTTCTTCCCGGTGTTCAGTGTTCGGGGACTCTGCCCCTCTGCCCCTCTGCCCCTTTGCCCCTCTGCCCCTTTGTCCCTCTGTCCCTTTGTGCCTTTCTTCCCGGTGTTCAGTGTTCAGTGTTCGGGGACTCTGCTCCTCTGCCCTCTGCTCCTCTGCCCCTACACAACAATGGAGAACTCAAAAATCCCGCCAAACCGGCCGCGGCCTTCCGCTTCCAGGCACAGGCGCAGGGTTGTCTCCCGGTCAATCGCCCCCAGCGGTATCGGTCCGATTTCCACATCTTCGAACCGTCCGACATCGCGAGGGATGGGATGGCGCAAGGCGATTCCCGCGCCGGACAGGGAGACCAGGTGGACCGCGCCTTCCGTGAGTTTGGGCGCCGGTGCCAGCCACTGAGCCTCCTGGGTATTGCCGACGCTCAGACGCAAGGACAACAACGCGCCGCGCGGGACCGTGACGGTCCCGCCGGCCGCGACATCCCAGGTCCGCCCGGCGGCATCCGACAAAACCACTGCGTTGAACTCCGCGTTCAGGTATTTCAGCGGGTTGTGGCCGTTGTAGGGCGTGTTGCCGACGGCGATCAGCGGCGTATTGGCCGAGTTCGTGCCCGTCCCGGCGGTCCGCACTCCCAGCCATTTCCCGGCCTGGGCGGCGGCGGCGTAAGCGTCGCGGCCGGCGCCGAAACAGATACGGGCATAGCCGCCGGCATGGGCGTCGCGGTCAACCTCAAACCATGTTTCCGGGTCAGGCCGGCGCCGCGGCCGGGTTAACGCGGGAACCATTTTCACCAACGATTCGGCGGCGGGGCGCAAGGTGCCGTCAGGCTCCACCAGGCCGAAGTCGCCCAAATCGCGCCCGCGGGGCCCGCCGCCCCACCACCAGGGGGCCAGGCCATTGCAACCGCTGGCGACGATCATCTCGTAGAACTGGCGCATCAGGGCATCCTGCTCCAGGAGTTTCTCATGGAATGGGCGCAAGGCCGACCAGTTCCAGAAAAGCTGCCGGGCATACTTGTTGCCGATCAGGCTCATGCCGAATTCCATCCAGACGATCGGCTTGCCGTTGCCGGTAAAATCGAGCAGACGTGAGGTGAAGCAGGCGGCGTTGAACCCGTCCGCGCCCAGGCGGAAGTCGTAGCCTTCCGGGGAAAGAAAGTCCACATGTTTGCAAGCGGCGGTGCAGGAAACGTTGTTGGCGGTGATGTGCCCCATGCGGTAGGTCAGCAGTTGGCGCGGGGCATGGCGGCGGATATCGCGCACGGCGGCGCTCCATTTTTGATTCAGATAATCATCCATGAACCGGCGATAGGCTGCCACCATGACGCGCCAGGGGCCGTCCTTGTTCCAGTGGCCGTTGTCCGGGGCAATCACCGCGCCGCCGGCATCGCGATTGGCGGGGACGCCCCAATCGCGCTCGGCGTTTTCAATCGAACCGTAACGCTCCGCGATCCAGGCGCGCCAGGGCGCGTCCCAGTAGCCGCGGTACTTGTCCAGCAGCGGGCACCCGCCCAGTTCCCAGATCATATCGTAACATATGACGGTCGGATCGTCCTGGATGCCGGTGACCTCGAAAAATTTCCGCACCGCTTCCGGGCTGTAATAAAACGGCGACATGCCCTCCGGCCAGCCCAGCCCCACCCGGATGCCATGCCGGCGGCAGCGTTCCAGGAAGTCTAGCAGGTGCGGGATGGAATGATCGAAGATGTTGCCGTCCAGACGCGTGATGACGAAATTGATGCCGCATTGCTCCATCAATTCCAGGTCGCGCTCCACTTCCACCTGGTCGTAATATTTGTCGGTCAGCCAGCCGTACCAGTTCTCGATCTCCTCGACTCCGGCAAAGAACAGCGGCCAGTAATTCATGCCGACCGGGTACCAGGGCTTGCCCTTGAGCATAAAGTTGTCGCCTTCAACCCGGATGAAATCATCCGCCGCCGGGCGCCGCGGCGCCAACAGCATGGTCTCGTGTTCGATCGCATCCACCGGCGCGCCGTCAAAATGGAGGGTGACTTCCACCCGGTAGGTCAACCCCGGCCGCAAAGCCGCCGGGCAGGGGCAGCGGCAATCGGAGATGTTGCGGGGGCCTGCCAGCAAGTCCACCTCCTGCTCCACCGCCGGCTCGCCGGGGGCGGAGAGCGTAAAGCGCAGTTTGACCGGCAAATAATCCTGCCGGGTGTTGAGCACCCGGGCGCCGAACGCCGGCGTCTCGCCCGCGCGGTAGACAAAGGCCGTGCAGCCGCCCTCAAAAAGATACAGTCCGCGCAGCAGATGGTCGAGCATGCCGGCAAGCAACTCCTCAAATCCCGGGATATCCAGCGGTTGCGGGTGGGTGAAACCGATCCCCGCCGTGGCGGAGCCGGTGATGGCGGCCCCAACGGAGTTGGGCCGCGTGCCGCCCAGGCTGAACGGGAAATTAAAAGTATCGTTCAACATGAAGAAAGCGGCCGCGCCGCGCCGCCCGCCGGCCCGGCCGCCCTCCCCCCGGCACTCCAGCACCGGCAGGTACCTGGTTTTACGGCGCTGCCCATAGCCCTGCCCATGCGGCCGGGGCGCCGGGCAGATCACGTCCAGCGGCAGATTGGAACCAACCGCGCCATTGAAGACAAACTGGCCCGGCTCGGCCAGAAAACGGGTTTGCCCTTGCAGCGCATAGACCTTGTAGGTGGGCGCGAATCCCTCGAGTAAAACCGGGGGCATCGCGCCGCTGAAAGTGGCATCGAGGCAGTTCCGGCCGTAATCGCATTCCCGGTATTGGCCGTCAACCAGCTTCACCAGGCTGTTGAATAAGGGCCCGCCCAGGATCAGCAACTGACCGCCGCGTTCGGCATAGGTCTGTAAATCACCGGCCGCATCCGCTGGAAACGACACGGCCTGAGTGACAATCAAGACCGCGCATTCAATCCCGCCCTGTACTTTCCTGGTTGCGGCGCTGAATTCGGCGACGGTGAGCCGTTGAACATTATACCCGAGTTCTTCCAGGCGGCCGGCCAGCCGTTCTGCCGCCGCCGGGTCGCAGCGCGGCAGCTTGTCCACGATGATCCCGACGCGATCTTCCGGCGGCGCGGGGCGTTGGTTTGATTTTAACATTGGATACTCCTTGGCAGATATAACATCATGGTAGAAACCGCAACTCGCCGAAGCGCGCCGTGTCATGCGCGCCGCCATCGCCGACCCAGGACCAATACGCCGCCGGCTGAGCATTGTTCCTGAATATCCGGAAGCAATTCATCTTCCAGACTTGTCCGGCCCCGCCCCCGGCTTCCAGGCTGGCAAGCGGGATCGCGATTTCCGCGGTCCAGCTTTGGGCGGTCTTCGCGGCGGCCGTCTGCCAGGGCGGCGCGTAGGCGTAATCGCGCGCGCCCTGTCGCACTTGCTGATCGAACTTGACGCCGCCCGCGGTACAGGCCAGATGGTAATATAAATCGCGCGCCGGATCAGGTTGGAAAAACAATCCCACCAAGTCATCGCCGGCGGACCAGAACTCCATCTCCCGGCCCGGTTGCGCCGCGGCCCGGACCGCGGCCGGCGCCGGATCCTCGCAATCCACGGCAAGATACAGGTTTTCGTCGTCATATGCCAGCCGCAAGGTTGTGGACAGTTGCGCCTTGATCCTGTCGCGCGTCACAAAATCACCGGCCGGTTTAATCCGGCGCCAGCAGGGGTCATTGAGCGTCCCGTCCAAGACCGGCGGCGCGGCCGTCCGGTGCGCGTTCAGAACGGGCAACGCGCTCACGTCCACTAGTTCCACCTTGCCGGCCAACTGCATAGCTTTTTTCATCCCGCCTTCCAGCAGCGCCCAAACCCGCCAGTTGGTCGCGCGCGCCCAGGCGCGCGCATACGCCCCCGCCTGCAAATCCGCCGCGACGGCATCCGCGGTCTCCCGCATAAAGGCGATATCATCCTGGGCCACCATCGTCATGACATTCGGATTTTCAAGGTTCGCGCGTATGCGCGCGACGATCCCCCGCATATGCGCCAGCTCTTGCCCGGACAGCGGATCAATCTTCCAGGCCTTGATCCGCGCGCCGGCGCCTTGCAGGCGGTAAGCCGCCACGCCATACGGCGCCAGCGGCACGGTCAACACGCCGTCCGGCCCCAACTCCGCGGCGCCGCTGGCCAGATTGCGGACTGCGCCGGCGTTTTCCAGGGTTAAACGACCGGTAACCGGCCAATAACCCGGATTGGCGACAACCACGAAGCAGTCGCCATCCTTGCGCAACTCCCGGATTGCCAGGTTGGATTCAAGTCCGGTGCCGTCCACCGCTTCAAAGCGTTCGGCCGGCAAGGCCCGCAGGACGCGCGCGAACGCGCGCAAGGGCTGCTCATCGCCGATCAGGAAGCCCGCGTCGGTATAGCCAAACAAAACCAGTTCCGGGTCGGCGCCAACCAGGGCCTGGGTGAATGGTTCCCGCGCGAAATCGCCGGCCGCGCGCGTGTGCATCGTGGATTGAAACGGGCGCGCCCAGTTTGCGCGTTCCGGCAGCTTGTCATACGAGCGTTCGATCTCCAGCGTGCCGTGATGGACAGCCACCGCGCGTTTTGTGGCGCGGCGATAAAGCTCGTAAAAATCCCGGCCGGTGTTCTGTTCCCAGCCCTGCCAGGCGCTGCGGCGGTCACCGCTGGGCAGGACATACTTGGCCTGAAGCATTTGCGGGAACCAGAGTTGATTTTCACGGAACAGCGCCGGATCCCAACCCCACGCGCGCATGAAAGATTGCAGCGATTCACCGGATTCCAGCCATTGCCGGGTATGATCCGGGAAAAAATACAGCGTCGGCACGCAGGTCAAATCCGGCCGCCGCGCGCGCAAACGCGCGCCCAGGGTATCGAAAAATTGCGCGATTTGTCCGCAGCGCCAGCGTTCCCATTCCGGCCGGACGGCCGCGGACATGAAAAATGCCCGGCGTTTCCGGAAACGCTCCGGATCGTCCGCGGCGCCCGGGACTTGAATTTTCGTATCCGCCTCAAACCGCCGGATGGCGGCATCGTCATACGTGAAATGAAACGGGTCCATGGCCGCCGGGCTCTTCCCGTAATCGTTCAAACGGAACGACGGCAGCCAGTCGCCGCCGAAGTGGCTCTGCCAGTACACGCCCAAAAAATTCGGCTGGTCCTGGAACGCATCCGCGACATCCTCAGCCACCCGGAACATGGTTTCCGCCACCCGGGGATGCAGAAAATTCAAAAAACCCGACTGCGTGCCATCCGCGGCGACCATCTGGAAGGTGTCCGCCCCGGCGCGCACCCGGCTGTTGCCGGCCACGTTTTCCGACGCATCCGTCAACATGGAATTGTCCATAAACTGGACATTGGCCAGCACCGCCAGACCGTTTTCACGGAACACGCGCACCAGGGTATGGCGGATATCCATCGGAATTCGCGCCGCGCCAATCCCGTCATAGCCGGAGGTGTAACGGGCATACAGCGAGTTCGGGTGCGCGTCATTGTACTGGTAGGCGCCAATCACCGCAAGGTTCTGTCCGCAGAAACGCAGATACTCCGCGTAGCGTTCGGCCGTATCCAGGTAATCTTCCAGCGCCTGGCAGGCTTCCTGCACCGGCCGGGTATCGGCCCGCGCGCCGGTGGTTTGATCCCATCCGCCCGCCGGATTGCGGCGCGGGAAAAACGCGTACCGGTAACTCATGCTTTCCATCACGCCGCCCAGCCGGCGCGCGCCGGCATCCTGCACGTCCAATGCCGGCAACCGGCCGGCGACATGGTAAATTTTCAGGCGGCTGGCCGCCGCGGGAACATCCTTCATCAAGGTCATGACATTCACCGCCGTCCAGCCGGCATCGGCCCGGTGCAACCACTTCAGTTCCCGCATTTGGCCGCTGACCGGGTAGCGCCCGCCCGTATAGACCGCCGGCGTGGATTTGCCCATCGTCCGCGGCCCGTCATACGTGGTCGCCAGCGAAACCCCCATCCAGCGTTCCCGGTCGTCCGGGTATTCCAGCGCGAGCAGGTAGAAATCCCCCGGATGTTGGAACTGGATGTTGTAGGCGAAGAAAGCGCTGGGATTGCAATGGCGCCCGGCATAATTCGGCCGGGTTTCGCGGTATTTCAGCCCTTGGCGTTCCACGATGGCCGGCGTCTTGACCTCCTGGAAGGTATCGCACTCCACCCAGGGGTGCGGATCGGCCGGGTCCGTAAAATCAATCGTCGTTTCCAGCGCCAGGTCCATGCCATCTTCGATATTCGTTCCCGCAACTGCCTGCATGGGAATCCGTCCCGCCACCAGCAGGGGCTCCGGAACCCGCCGTTCAACCAGTGCGCCCCCGGCGCGCAGGGCGGCTTGAACCGCATAAATTCCGCGCGGCAAGGGCGGCTGCGCGATTTCAAACACCAGGGAATCATCCCGCTTCACGAAAGACTTCACCACCCCGGATTGGACGGCGCTCAGCCGGCCGCCAACGAAACGGTTCAGCGTCCATTCCACCTCCGGCGCGCGCGCCGCGAAGCCTGCCGGAATCCGCACCCGCAGCGCCAAGGCATTCGTTTCGGCAAAGAACAGGCGAGATTCCACCGGATTTTCCAACACCAGGCAACCATCATCTGCCGGCCGGTCCCAGACATTTTTTAAACCAAGCCCTTGTTGCGCCACCGCCGCCGCCTGGGCATTGGTAGGATCGCCGCCAATCGCCCGCCAGGCGCTGTCATCGAATCCCGCCGCCGCCCAACCCTGCGCCAGGCGGGAACTCCACCGCCAGTCCGCATCGCTGTCGAACCGGATGATTTCGCCCGATTCCATGATTACCGCGCCCTGGAGATAAAATTGCGAAAGATATTCCGCGCCGGACAGGCGGTCCGGCCCGGGGGTAACGCCGCCCAGCCCCAGGCAATTCCGCCCGGCATGCAGATAGGGTTGCACGTCCAGGGAACGCGTCTGGCAAAATTGCCAGAAATATTTATTCTGCGGCCGCGCGCCCAAAATGCAGTTGTCCGTCGCCTCCTGCCCGTTGACGTACAGCCGCCCCATAATGCCAACCGTGGCAACCGCCCGCCAGATTTTGCCGGTGGGAATGTCGATTTCCTTGCGGTAATATCCCTCGCGCACTGTCCGGATAATATCAAGATTGCGGATGGTGATTTCCGTGCCCGGCGCCGCCTCGATTTCCAGGATCAGTCCGTCCGGCCGGCGGGTGAAGCCGCTGTACCAGCCCGGGATGCGGCTCAGCCGCAAGGTCTGCCATTCCGTGCCGGCCAGCGCCGCCTGGGAGACTTTGCCCTTGAGCAGATTTTCCGGCTGACCGTCCGCCAGCGCCCGCAGCTTCCAGACACTGGCTGTGCCATGCGCCTGGCATGCTTCCAACTGAACTTCAAACTGGCTGTCCCACAATTCAATCCGCTCGGAGACGGGCTGGCGGCCATCGGTGTTCCCCCAACCCACGCTGGCCTTGTTTTGCGCCATATTGAACTTCAAAGCGCCGCCCGCCGTCACCTGGAGATTGGAAATACCCTCGGAGAAATGCGTCAGGTTGGCGCGATCCGGATCGGCAAACCGCCATTCCCGTCCGAGGATGTCTTTTTCAACGCTCTGCTCTTTCGGCGGCGTCAGCAGTATTTTGGCATGGAACAACTCGCCGATGGCCGGATTGCCGCTGGATTCAAGCGCCCGGACCGAAACGGCCAGGCTGCACGACATTGCCAGGATCAGCGTAATATCAATTGTTTTCATTGTCTCAGGATTTTCCCGATGCGATCACGGCGCCCAACAGCGCCGCCGTTTCCGCGTCCGGCGCGCAAAATATTCCATCGGCGGCAATCCAGCGCGCGATGCGGGCCAGCAGCGGCCCGCGGAACAAGTCGTAGGCCCCGGAGATCCGGCCGCCAAACACCAGGCGCGCCGGCGCAAAGTCACGCAAAATGGGGGCCAGCGTCTCGCCCAGGATCTCTCCCAAATCCCGGAACACCCGGCCGGCGGCCGCATCACCCCGGCGCGCCAGTTCCGCGATTTCCCGGACGGATAAACGCCGCCTGCCACCCTCATCAGCATGATCATGATCCATACCCGGCTCGACAGGGATGCCTCGCTCCACCTTGTCAACCAGCTTGTTTTCCGATAGGTGGGGCGAATCGTCCCGATGAGCCGTCTGTGACTTTCGATACAAATCCACCAGCGCCGGCCCGCCGATATAGTTTTCCACCTTGCCGGCGCGATACGGCAGCCGTCCCAACCCCCGGTCGGGAACGCCGCGGCCGGGCGGGATGATCCGGCCGTTGTCCATGAAAGCCGAGCCGATCCCCGTGCCCAGCGTCACCGCCATGACGCGGCCCTGGCGCAAAGCCGGCATGCGCGCGGCTTGCCCCAGGAGAAAAGCCTGGACATCATGCACGAAAAAAACAGTCATGCGACCCGCCCCGGCCAGGGCGCCGCGGAAAACTTCCCGTAAGTTGACGCCGTAAATCGCCCGGTACTTGTCCTCCTGCATCAGGCTGACTCCGCTGGCATAATCGAACGGCCCGCAGATAGCCACGCAGATTTTCCGCAAGCGGCCGCCCTGCGCTTGCGCCGCCGCCGCGCCCCGTTCGATGGCGCCGCGCAACGCCGCCAGGATTTCCGGCGCGCCGCCCCGCGCCGGCACCGGCAGGGCTTGCGCCGGAACCAGCAACTCCCCGTCCGGCGCGGCCAAAGCGTATTTGATAAAAGTCCCCCCGACATCCATTGCCAGACAAACGTGCTTCATGGCCGGCGGACCTCGTCCTTGGTTTTATTGGGGCGCAGCATCTCATGGGTGCGCAGGACGTTTTCCTCGCTGCGGGCCATGTTCTGCAAGGCCATGTAAATCATCAGGAAATCCAGCGCCAGCAACTGGGCAATCCGGGAGGTCATCGCCCCCAGGCGGAATACTTTTTCGTCGGAGGCCGTCAGCAGCCTGACATCGGCCATGCGCGCCAAGCGGGAATGCGGATAATTGGTGACGCAGATCACCGGCGCTTTTTTCGCACGCGCCATTTCCGCGGTCTCGCAAACCGCCGGGGTTGCCCCGCTGAAAGAAATCGCCAGGACCGCGTCATCCGGCTCAACCAGCCCGCAGAACAGCCTGGCGAAATCGCCATCCTGGTGAAAAATCGCATTGAATCCCAGCCGCAGGAGCTTGGCCTGTACATCGAGCGCCACAATCCCGGATGCGCCGGCGCCGAGCAGGAAGATGCGTTTGGCGCCGGACAGCATCCGCGCCGCCCGCTCCACCGCCTGCTCGTTCAACAGGCTGACGGTGTCATGCAGAACCTTGCTGTTGTTGTCCAGAAAATTCCGCTGGATGCGCGCAAACGAATCGTGCGGGCTGGATTCCTGCTCGGCGACCGCGATCCTGACCGGCATGAATTCCGCCGCCAGCGACATCTTCAATTCGGAAAAACCGCTGTAGCCGATCTTCTGACAGAAGCGGATGATCAGCGATTCGTCGCACCGGCAGGCCCGGGCAATTTCCCGGGCCTTGCGGCGGACGATTTTTTCCGGCCCGGCCAGGATATAATCCGCGATATCCCGGTATTTGCCGGCCAGATCCGGGTAGACGTGTTTAATCTGCAAGAGGCATTTCGGGGTAATGTTCATCGGCGCCGTAACCCGCCCTGATCATTTTTATTGCATTTGATGTATTAATGTATTCAATTTAATTGCAGCCGTCAACAAAATTTTTGCGCGGATTTGGCAACGGCCTCATCCAACCTGCGCTGATCAAGGACGGGCTTGCGGCAACACCAGGACCACGCCTTCCGGGTGGGCCCAAGGCTGGAAATCCAGGCGGGCGCCGGGTTGAAATCCGTGCGCCTCCGCCTGAAGATCATAATTGAAATTCTCCACGGCCGGCTGCTCGGATCCCTCAACCGCGCTTTCAATCCGCGCCAGCAGCCGCGCCCCGCGGCTTGCCAGCCCGCCGACACCGCCATCCGCGCCGGTGGTAAACACCACCAGTTGCCCGTCCGCGCGTCCGGTAATCGTCACCGTCGCGTTGGCCACCGGCTGTCCGGCCGGATCCCTTACCATCACCGCCACATCGTGCTTGATCACGACCCGGGGCTGCCATTGCTTGGCCTTGGCATAATCGGTGCGGCCGTAAAGGTTGGATTCCAGGGGCGGCGCGATGACGCATCCCATCAGGGTCAGCTCCATGCAATTATCCACCACCCAATTCCGCCGGTTGCGCTCGAACCGGCAGCCGGAGAAAACAGCCAGGCTGTGCGGCGACTTGAGCGCCACCTCGCAATCGCGGAAGGTGCAGCCGGTGATCAGGTTGTGCTTATGGGGAGTTTCCTTGTATCCCGACAAAGCCGACCCGGCATGCGCGAACACGGTATTTTCGATGCGGGTGTCGAGGTGCATGACCAGGCCGGCGGCCAGGCAGCCCTTGGCCCAGGATATTTCGCTGTTGCGGATGCGAATGCTGTCGCCGGCGAGATAAACGCCGCCATAGCCGAAGGGCGCGCCCAGGGCATGGGCGGCATCCTGCGTCAACGCGGTTATCTTGCTGTTGAACATGTGCAATTGGCCGGAATAAAGCCCCCGGGCATGCCGGCCTTCCGGCTTGACGCCAACATAGACGCTGTGGGGCGCGTTGGAACTGCTGGCCACCTGGATGACGGCGCTGAGATTGCTGTCCGCAGCGCTGCCCAGGGTCAACCGGTTGATGCCGGTCCGGCCGGTGGCGGCATTCATACCGCATGGAAGGACAAACAAATTGCCGTTGAGTACCAGCGTGTCGCAGGGGCTGGCCGCCGCGCCGATGTTAAAAAAGGTTTCCGTGCCGTCATCGGCGCCGATGCACAAATCGGCGTCAACCCGGTAAACGCCGCCGGTTTCAAGGTGAACCTTGTTCCACCCGCAAATCCGGTCAATCCGCGCCAAGGTTGCCAGGGTGCAGGGCGCCGCCGCCGGATAATCCGTGACCCAAATCCGGTTAGCCGCCGCGTCATAATGCGCGCCGGCATGCGCCAGCCCGGCGCAACAAACCGCCAAACAAGCTGACAACCATTTTTTCATGATTGCTTTTTTATGTTAAGGCGCCGGTCTCACCATGCCCGGCTTCACCTGAATTGAAACAAAACCCCGCGCGGCAGGTATTCGTAACAGCCCATGT
>CAZYXU010000011.1:11377-39174 GCA_964650945.1 uncultured Verrucomicrobiota bacterium
CTTCACCTGAATTGAAACAAAACCCCGCGCGGCAGGTATTCGTAACAGCCCATGTCCACCCGGCCGGCAAACCGGTCAATCCGCATGACCCCGTCCAGGTCCGCGGCGCCGGCCATCCATGCCCGGTTGGTACCGGCATTGACGCCGGGCGATTGGCCGTCCAGGCGGTAATTCCCCGCGCTGAAATCCGCGAACGCCGGAGCGTTGGTGATGTTGCCCTGCTCCGTATTGATCAACTCCGGGCTGCAGGAATAATAAAACGCATCCTTGTTGGCCGGATTCAAATCCGGGTAATTCCAGGTGGCGCCGCAGCGGTTGGACGCAATCACGCAATTCAGGACTTCCGTATGGTTGGACAACACATATATGCCGCCATAATCGCGCTGCGTCAGGTTGTCAACAATCGTGCAGGATTCCACTCGCAAATCCAACGGATTCGGACCGCTATGCCTGCTCAGGGTGTCATTAGTGTTAAGGAAAATGCCCCCGCCTTGCGCGTACGAAATTGTCGAGCGGTTGCTGGCAATCAGGCAATTCTGCACTACCACGCACGCGCTGCCGGTGCCAATGGTCATTCCTCCGCCATACATGCTGACTTCATTGGATACAATCTCGCAATTTTGAATAATTGAAGTGCCATGGGTCCAGATCCACACGCCGCCGCCATACCGGCCGCCATGATTGCCGAAAATCCGGCAATCGGCCACCGTCAGAGTGCCGGAGGATGTATGCGGGGTGGTGAAGGGATATCCATCCGCCAGCCCGGCGCCATAGCCCGCGGAGGCATCGCCGATGTTGTAACTGAAAACGCAATTGCTGACCAGGGTGCTGCACTCGGGGCGGGAACGCATGACATTCAATCCCCCGCCGGTACTGAGCGCGTAATTGTGAGTGATAACGCTGTCGCGCAGGATCAGCGATCCGGCGGAATACACGTAAACCCCTCCGCCGCATAATGTGGAATTGTTATTGCTGACCAGGCAATCCGCCATCAACGCGTTCGTCCCGGCGATATAGACGCCGGCGCCGTAGGCATAGCCGGATTTTTCGGCTTTATTCTCCGCAATCGTGCAGTTGGAAATAATGGTGTTGGCTTCCGCGTAGATGCCGCCGCCGTTATAAGCCACAGCATTGCTTGTGATCAGGGAATTCAGAATAGTGTTCCCGACTCTTAAATAAAGCCCGCCGCCGTAGGTGGTAAGCGCCGTATTGGTCAGCCAGTTGTTGCTGATGATACAATCCACAACCAATGCGTTGGCGTTTACCCCCGCTTCCATGCCGCCACCACAATTGTTGGCGTAATTACCCGCCACGATGCAGTTTGAAAGCGTGCCGCCCAAAAGATAAACTCCGCCGCCGCGTCCGTTTTGAACGCCACGCACGGCATTGCCGCGGGTGATGGTGAATCCGGAGGCGATGGCGTTCGAATGGGTGATGTACAGCGGCGCGCATGCGTCATTCCCGTCGATGATCGTATTCGCCCGGTCTTCGCCGCCGCCGGCGGCTTCGTTCCAACTGCGCAAGCGCACTGCCTTGTCCAGCAAAATGCGCACGACCACATCATAAACGCCCGTGGCAACCATCACCGTACCGCCCGCCGGAACCTGCGCCACGCCATTGCTGATCGTCAGGAACGGATTGCCAGGCGAGCCATCGCCGCCCGCATCGTCGCCGGTAGCGGCCACGTGAAGTGTTTGCGCGCCGGCAACAGACGCAACTGACGCCAGCACGCATGTCAACACCCTGAATCTCGTTTGCGCGGTCAGACAAGAAAACATTCGCATAACTTTCCCTCCTTGTAATTTTGCATGCTTTCGCGGTGAATCAGTCCGCCGTGAATTCCGTTGGCGTGGTTCCGCCTTCCAACTGCATCGCATCCACCCAGACCGGCGCGCCTTCACGGCTCGGGCAAATCATCACCGTGCGATCGCGATAGCGATCCGGTTGGAAGATCCCGCTGACTTGATAGCGTTGCCATTCCGTGCTCAGCTTGAAGGTCATATCTTTGCCCAGCACGCGCACAAACGCCGTGTCGCCGGCGCGCTCCCCGCGCAGATAAACGGAAAAGACATAGGGCATCGGCTGGTCCAATTCCGGCGGGTACCCGATGGCAAACATCCCCCAGCACATGTCTGCGCTGTTAACCGATCGCGTCATCCGCAAAGCGTATTTGCCGTGATAAGGCTTATCCGGGTCCAATGACCAGAGCGATTGCGGATCGCCCACCGGCGGCTCGCCGAACACGCGATAGGGCACCACATGCTTGGGCCAGAGCGGCAGCGACTCTTCTTCGAACGACGGATTGGCCATGACATTCCGGCAGCCCCGCCGCATGGTTTGGGCATTGACCCGCTCTTCCGGCTTGAAGCCCTCCTGTTGCGGTGTGGTTTTCACAGTGATTTCAATTTTGGATTGCGGATTGCCGTTTTCCACACTCTGGCCCTGACCGCCAGCCTCCGGTTTCTGATTTCCGATCGTATACGCTCTAACCCCGAACCCCTCGATGCGATCCTTGAAAACACCGTCTTTCATCGGGTATGCATCTGCCGCAAACAGCCGGGCCGCTTGCGCCGGCCCGGCCAGCGCGGGGATGGAATATTCGACCGCCACCGGGTACTCCCGGCTGTTGGCGGCCAGCAGCACATAGCCGCCGGCCGGATTCTGCCGCAAGGCAACCTGCACATCGGGAAACCGCATGTTTTCCGGGTCGAACACGGCGGGGGAATAATCCACGGTTTGCGCGATATCCGGCGTCAGCGCAATCGGCCCCAAAAGCTTCATCTGCCGGCCCAATTCGCGGAAAGCGGCGTGATTGGCGCCGTGTGAAAAGGAGGTTGACACAAAGTAACAAAAACCCTTGGCGCCATGAATAATGGCCAGGTAGGTCTGGCAAAACTGTTCCGCCGGCAGCAGCGGCCGCGGCGTCCGCCGCGGATCCAGGAACTCCGCCAGCGGCACAATCCAGGTCGGCTGGTTGACGCTGTCGGCCCGGCGTTTCAACAGGGCGGTTTCCCGGGCCACGTAATTCGGCGAGGCATAGACCGCCTGATCGTGGCCGGCCATGAGATAGACATCGTAGCCCAGGATATCGCTGCAAGCCGTGGCGCGCGCATCATGCGGAATCGAACGCGCATACAGGAGCGTTACCGGGTGATAGCCGTCCTGGCAGCGAGCCTGCTCGTAAATCATCCGCGCGCCTTCGATCGTCAGATCGAAATTTCCCAGATTCGGCTCGTCAACGCTGTAATAGGTCAATAGGCTCGGATGATCCATGCCGGCGGCGATGGCCGCTTCAATTTCCGTCAACTGTTTACCCATGATTTCCCGATACTCCCGCAGCGCTTCCGCCAGCGGCTTGCCGGGAATATCATGCGGCGCCCGTTTTCCATAGCCCGGGAGGTTCTCAATCACCATCAGGTTGTATTTTTGGGCCAAATCCAAGTATGGCTTGGCGCTGGATGCCTGCATGCCGCTAGTCCAATGCCCCAGCGTGTTGAACCCCATGTCCGCCATGCGTTTGACCAGTTCTTCCTCATAAGGCTGGATCGTCTCGCCGCCGCCCACCAGGCAAAGATAAATGCCAAACGGGAAGAATGGTTCGCCGTTTTTCAGCACAATCCGGTTGAAGCGGTCAATCTTGATTTCACAACCCGGCTTGGGCGCTTGCTTGGCGATTTGCACCGGCTTGCTCATCAGACGGCGGCCATCGGCCCCGACCAGTTCCACCTTTAAATCCCGGCTGCCAGCCGGCAAATCAGCGATGGCCAGTGGGTAATCCGCCAGCCCTGCCCGCAATGCATGCCGGCCCAATTCCCGGTCTTTGTCATCCTTGATCACCAGGCTCATGCCCTTGACCATCGCGGGTGGAAATCCCACCCGGCAGCGGATTTGTGCGGACGTTTCGGTGGTGTAATAATTACGATCCAATACCGGCTCCGCCATCGGCGTCAGCCGCGCTATATCCGCCACTGCCAATTCCTGGAGTGTTTCACCGGTGCGGGCATCCCGTAACGCCACGCTGACAACGCGTTGGCCCATGGCCGTGACCGGCACTTTGATTGCCACTTCCTGGCCACGCATCCCTTCCAAGGCGACAATATTTGTGACCGCCTGCCCCGCGCCCTGCAACGGACAATCCCGCGCAACCACCGCCACCGTCCCGGTTGCCGGGGTAAAATTCCGCACCGTCACACGGACAGGATAAGCATAATCGCCTTCACCGCCGGTATAATCACCGACCGCCGCCTGCTCCAAGGCCGGCAAAAACGGCGACTTGACTGCAAGGCCATCCAGGCCGCGCAAATAACCAAAAGCCTTGGTATCATGAAAGGTGCGGCGCACCCGCGCCAGCGAACTGTTTTCCGCTTTTACCGCGGTCTTTTCCCCCACGCCATCCAGGGTCATTTGCATCATGTTCCGGCATAGATTAATCCGCACGGCGGCCGGATGCCCGTGGGCTGCCAGCACGAACATCGGAATGGCGATTTCCGCGGTCCAGCCGTCATCCCGCCGGACCGTGGCCGAACGCCAGGGGGTATTCCATCCGGCATCCGACCCTTTGGGCGTCACCAGGCGCTCCGCGCGCATATTGGCAAACGACAGCAGATAATGATAATAAGCCTGGCCATCGGTGCCCGGATCAACGAACAACTCAATACTATCGTCTTTATTAATCGCGCCTTCCTTGTCGAACACCTTTTGTTCGAGTTTGGGCATCTCCGGATTGGCGCAATTCGCCCCCAGGTAAAGCCAATACTCATCGCAGCAAATTTGGATGGCCGTGGCTTCGGTCTGCCGCCCCTGTTCGTCGCCATAGATATAAAATCGATTCAACGTTTGCGAGTCCTGCCAGCAGGAATCATCCAGCCGGCCGTCAATGACGGGCGGAGTGGCGCAACGCGCCGCCATGATTTCCGGAGGCGTTGCGGAATTGGTCTCTGCCGCCGCCCACGCCGGCGTGGACAGGCACACCCATCCCAGCCCCATCAAAATTCCGTTCAGCTTGCGCATGTTCATTGAATTTCCTTTCGCTGGTTGATGTTTTGCAAGATTACGCCCCGGCATCCGGCCGCGGCCGCCGCGATATGTCACAGCCGAGCCCATACGTGCAAGATGTGCAATATTGCGCAACCAGACAATAGTAACAGGTGCGATGCTGGGGTCAAGCAATTAATCGTGCGGGCATGCCCCATTTTATATGGGCCAAACGCAGGGTTGACCTTCCACGCTGCTTATGGCACATTCCTGTGCGAATCAAGCCGGGGTTTGCCCGTTGGCCGCCCGATCTTTAAGATGAATACTACCACCATTGCGCATATGCTTGTCAACGCGCTTTATATTCTGGCGTTGATCAACCCGATCAGCAAGGTTTCGATTCTGTTCACCATGTCCGCCGGAACGCAAGGCGATGATTTCCGCGGGATCACCAACAAATCCAGCGTGGCGGCCGCCGCCATTCTGATCGGCGCCATGATATTCGGCGATTTCCTGCTGGGATATGTATTCCGCATCGAAATGCATTCCATGCGGCTGGCGGGCGGCCTGGTTTTGTCCTGGATCGGGTTCAACGCCTTGAGCAAGGGAGTGTTTTTCGAGCAGACCAAGCCTTTAAAATTTGAAGATGCCGCGCTGGTTCCGCTGGCTTGCCCGATGATTGCCGGCCCGGCGACCATCACCGCCTGCATCGCCCTGCAAGTCAGGGAGGGTTTTTTGCCGTCGGCCATTTCCGTGGCGCTGGCGGTTTTGATCAATCACGTCATCATGCGCCTGTCCCAGCCCATCGGCAAGGTCCTGACCAACTTCAACATCATGGGCGCGCTCATCCGGCTGACCGGCCTGGTGGTGATGACCATCGGCACGCAAATGGCGCTGGACGGCCTGGCGGAATGGCGGATGGCAGCGAACAATCTTTGATCCTGAAAACGGCAGTTCATTCACCATGAAGAACACGAAGATATGAAGGGGCAGAGAAATACAGGGAAACCCGCGTAACTCGCCTGGCTTTTCGATCCGGCAGCCCGCACCCATTGGATGAAGACGTAGGCAAAGCGCGGCGAATATCGATCTGCTTCCCTACAAGAAACTTGCTTCGTGTCCTTCATGTCCTTCGCGGTTTTATCTGCTCTTTATATGTTGATCCTTGATCGCGCAGCGGCCGCGGGCATTTCCGGCCGCGTCTGGCGGAATTTTTGCCACCAGCGCGGCGAGCCGGCCTGCCAGACGGCTGCCAGGTCCAGCGGTTGCGGCAGCCAGACGCGATACAGAGACTGCTCGCTCCAGAGATTGCCGGCCGAAGCAAAATCGCCAAGTGTCAGCCTCCGGCGATTGCCGTTCCGGTCCACGAACGGCGCATCAAATGCCAGCCACAATCCATGTTGCTCCGCTGCCGCCAGGTTAGGCGTTAACGCCAAAATCCCATCGGCGCCGCATTCCGGTTCCAAGGCCGACGCCGCATCCGCGGGACAGAGCCGGTTGTCCAAGGCCAGCACGATGGGCCCGCGCGCCACGGCAACATGCCGGCCGCCGCCGGCCGGATCAAATGCCAGCCGGCCGCGCAGATCCAGTTTGAGTCCGATTGTATCTCCGGCGGCCCACCGGCGCCGGATGCTGGCGTATGTGCCGGGACACAATTCGCCCGGCATCACTGAGCCATTGACCATCAGCGAGTTTTGCGCGCTCCAAGCCGGGATGCGCAGGGAGATCGTAAATTCCTCGTTGCAGGCTGGCCCTATCTGCAATGTGATCAGATCGGATACCGGATAATTTGTCTCCTGAATTAGATCAACCTGCTTGCCGGAAGGCAAAACACACCGGGCGGCGCCGCGGCTATACAGATTAACCACCGGACCGGCGGCGCCGGACATCACCGCCCACCGCGGCGTCAGCAGCATCCCGCGCGGCCCGCTGAGCACGCAACAACTCACGCCCGCATCCGCATGCTGGGCATGGCTTGGCACGCGGTCCCCTTCCAATCCGGAAAGGTACCCCCACCACTGACCGGCCGGCGCCAAGGCGCCCAGCAAGGCGTTATACAGGCTGATTTCCAGGGCATCGGCATAGCGCGGGTCGCCGGTCAGCCGCAGCAATTGAAAACAAAATTTCATCCAGGTGGCCGTGACACATGTCTCCAGGCCCAGCGGTTCGCCGCCACACTGCTTGTTCCGGGCGCCGCACCAGAGCTCATGGTTGGAACCGGAGCCGATCATGGTCAATTCATCGTCAAAAACGCTTTGCGCGAGTTTGATCGCGGCATCCAGGTATCGCGGCTCGCCGTCCACCCGGTATAATTCACACAGGCCCTCGTAACAGGACATCATTTCGTAGGCTTTCGGCGCGCCGCCGATTTGCGCCGCCGGCTTGCCGGCCAGCGCATCCTCCACCAGGCGCAGTCCATCCGGCGACCAATGATTTGGGCGGCTCCATTGCGCGACAATGTGCCGGGCGAATTCCAGGTATTTTTGGGCGCCGGTGCGCATATAAAGCAGCGCCATCGGCTCCAGCACGGAAGAAGGCGGCAATCCCTTCCAGGCGGGGTAGCCGATGGCGGCGATATTGGTCTTGCCAGGGCCGCACTCGGAAAGCAGGCTGTCGGCATGCCGGCAGGCGGCATCAAGGATGTCAGGGGCGCCGGTAACTTCATATATGCCGAGCAGTCCCAGCAGCACGTACTTGCGCCCCCAGACATCCCATCCTTGCAGATGGTGTTCCACGCGGCGCGTGCCGATATAGCCATCGGCGTCCTGCGTGGCGATCAGTTCCCGCGCCGCCTGTCGCAAAAACGCGAGGTGTTCCGGCGTCGGCGCATCGGCGCACGCCAAGGCGGCGCCGGTGGCCCATTTGCCCCAGTATTCGCAACGCCAATCGCTGTTGCCGACTTCGTCTTTCGCGCGGAATGGCCGCACCAGCCGCTCGCGGTCCTGCGCCAGCACGCTGTGCTTGACCAGTTCCGCCATACGCCGCCCCAGCCATCCTCCCAGCCGCACATTCGCCGGCTGCGCCGGCGCAAGTTTATCCATGCGCTTTTGAAATTTCATAACCACGCGATCACCCGCCTTCGTTGAAGAACACGAACAGGCCGTCCTTGCCCGGCGCCACGATGTCCAGCCGGCCGGTGCCCCGCAAATCCGCCAGGGCCGCCGCGATGCCGCAGCCCTTGGCGCAGCCGATGGGCCCGTAGTCGACCACCTGCTTGGCGAAAGATTCTCCGGTCCATTTGAAGTAATACAAGCCGTAATCGTCGAATTCCCCCGGGTCGCGCCCGCAATGCGCGCGATGCCGCTTGCCGGCGACCAGTTCGCACACGCCGTCGCCGTCCAGATCCACCCAGTGCAGGTCATGATACTGGGCGTTGAACGGATCGATCGGATGGCGCACCCATTCCCGCCGGCCGGGCCGCCGCCGCTGCTCCCACCAGTCCAAGCCGTAATCATGGGCGCGCCCGACGATTAAATCGTTCACGCCGTCGCAGTTCACATCCGCCACCAGGATGGGCACGCTGCCGCACACCATGTTGAAATCCGGATGCCAAACCCAGGCGTCATGGAACGGGTTGACCGGGGCTTCCAGCCAGCCCGTGACCAACACAATATCCATGCGCCCGTTGCCGGCGACATCCCCGCAACCCAACCCATGCCCCTGCTTTTTGCCCGCCGGGAAGGTATGCACGACGTGTTTGCTGAAGCGGCCGCGCCCCCGGCCGTGCGCATCGGCCTCGAGCTTGAACACCGCCACTTCCCCGGCGCCCGGGGTGTTGGGAATGATTTCAACGACGCCGTCGCCGTCCACGTCCCAAGCGCGGGTGGTCTCGATACTGCCGGTTTCGGCGATGATGTGTTCCGGCCAGGTTTTTTTGGGGTCGCCCGGATTTTCCCGCCAGAGCAAGGCGTTCCCCCACCAGCCGCCGGTGATGAAATCCATCCGCCCGTCGCCATTGACATCCAGCGGGATGACGGAGAAGTCATCGTAATATTCCCCGTTGGCCGCCACCGGCCCGATGTAATGTTTCTTGCGGAAATCCGGCCCCTGATACCACCAGGCGCCGGAGACAATATCCGGGATGCCGTCGTTATTCACGTCAAACACCCCCGCCGCTTCATAGCGTTCATCCGCAATCCATTGTTTTTTCCATTTAAGGGGCATGCTCAAAATCCTTTCCATAACCGCAGATATTCGCGCGCCAGCTTCAAGTCCTGCAACGCTTCCGCCGCCTGGCATGGCGGCGGGCGTTCACCGCGGATGGCGGCGATGAAATTTTGCGCCTGGCGCCGCATGGCATGCACCCGCGGCAAGTGCGGCGCCACCGTCCGCGGCACGGCGCTTTTCCCGGGGTCCGCCAACAACTCCACCCGGCCGGCCTGGTTGACCGCGAGCGGGGGTGGCAAATCCAATTTAACATAGCCGTGTTCAAACGCCACCAGCGTGCTTTCCTGCCAATCCACCGTGGTCTTATAGGGCGACATTTCCAGGACACACGGCACACCGCCCGCGCTTTGCCCCGCCAGCAGCACGCCGGACGATTCGCCGTAGGTCACCCGCCAATCCTCGCCCACGAGCCAGCGGATCAGGTTGACCTGATGAATATAATAATTCACAAAACCCAGGTAGAGCTTATACGCCGGTTCGGACATATCGGCGGGCGCCGGATCGAATGTTAAACCCGGCCGGGGATCGCCGGCATCGAGCAAGTCCCAGAATCCGCCGGCAATCCATTCCCCGGCGGGCATGAGCATCCGCAGGTAAGTCAGCCGGCCCAGCTCCCCGGTGGATTTCAAGCGGTCAATTTCCGCCTTGGCATATTCCGCCGCCGGATCGCTGCGCTTATGATACCCGACCATGATCATGACGCCGTGGCGTTCCGCGTCCCGCAGGATGCGCTCCGCCGTCTCAATCGAGCCGGCCAGCGGTTTTTCAATGAACAGCGGTTTGCCGGCGCGCAGCAATCCGGGTAAAACCAACCCATGGCGCGTGAACGGCTGGGATGCCACGATGCCGTCCAATTCCTCGCGCGCGAGCATTTCCTCCGCCGTGCCGTAAATCCCGGGTATCCGGTAACGCTCCGCCACCCTTTGCGCGGTTTGCGGGCGCAACTCCGCGATGGCCGCCACCTCGCACTCCGGCAGGGTCGCATAGTTGCGCAAATGCGCGCATTGCCCCATGGTCCCGGCCCCGACAAAACCGATCCGGACTTTTTTTCCTGCATTAGCCATAGCCGTTCCTGTTGCCAGCGATTATTGGATCAATTGTTATATCTGTGAATTTGACCGGCGCCGGGCGGGCGCGCCGGTTGTGCGCCAGGCCGGATCATTCCGCGGTAAACTCCGACGGCGCCGCGCCGGCTTCCATCTGCAATGCGTCAACCCAGACCACGGCATCCTTCGACCAGGTATAAAGGAAAAAACTGCGGCAGCCGCCGATGGCGCCCGGCACGCTCTGGGAGGAAAGTTCTCCGGTAAATGTATAACGCTGCCATTCCCTGGTCAATTTCCATCTTGCACCGGGCGAGTTGGGGGTCAGGCTGCCGATATAAACGCTCAGTTCGTCGCCATCCCGCGCGGCGCGCGCGTACAGCGACAAGGTGTAGGTTGCGGGTTCTTTCATCACGGGCGGATAAAACACGCCGATGGTGATGCGATGATTGGCGTCAGGGGGCTCGCCGCCCTTGACCCGGTGGACCAGCCGCAGGCATTGTGCGCCGTGGAATGGATTGTCGGCGTCCAGCCCCCAGCCGGCGCCGGGCGCGCCGACCAGCGGCCAGTCCAGATACATGTTCGGCCGGATATAATCCGGAACGGCCGGGATGGTCTGAATTTCCAGGCTCGGATTTGGCATTACATTTTTGCGCTTCCGGATTTCCGCCACCGGGAATATTGTCTCCGCCGGAACGGCATCGGGATGCCCTTCTGACAGAACATTGATTTGAAATTTGTGATTTGAAATTTGAGATGCGGAAATTTCCAGCGCGTAAGCCCGCACGCCATAACCTTCAAATTCGTCCGTAAAGGCGGCGCCGTTGACGGACGGCGGCCAGCCATCGAACAGATTCTCAACCGCACGTTTTCCCGGCAGGTTGCGCGGGAACCCGGGCGTCTGCAAACCTTTGATTGTAAACGAGGCGGTTACGGGATAGTTCCTGCCATTGGCCGCCAGCAGGACATGGCGGCCGTCCGGATGCCGGAACAAGGCCGCCTGGACTTCAGGGAAAACACTCTTGTCCGCATCCAGCTCGTTGGGGTTGTATTCCACCTGTTGGGGCACTGACGGCGCGGTGACCGCCGGGCCAAGTGTTTTCATCTGTTGCGCCAGCCGGCTTAACGCGTCCCAGCCGGCCTGCGCATAGCAGCTTTCACCGCTGAAATATAACAAGCCCTTGGCGCCGTGGATCAACGCCAGATAGGTCTGGCAATGCTGTTCCGCCGCGGTCAAACCGCGCGGTGTGCGGCCCGGATCCATCTGGAAGGCGATCGGCACAATCCAGATTCCCTGGTGCACGCTGTCAACCCGGCGTTTCAACTCCAGGACTTCCCGGGCCACGAAATCCGGCTGCCCGTAATCGAAGCTGCCCCAGCCCGGATAAATATAGGGATCATAGCCGAAAATATCGCCCCAGCGGGTCCACTGCCCGCCGGCCGGGATATGGCAGGCAAACAGGTTGACGGAAGGGCGATAAGGATCCGCCAGCTTGAATTCCCTGTAAAATCGCTCCAAAATCGCGGCATTGGCCGGCTGATTTCCCAGGTTGGGCTCGTCAACATTGTAATATCCGATCAGATTCGGCGCTTTGGCGGCAACGGCCCAGGTTGCCTTTAAAGCCGGCAGGATCCGGTCGAAATCCTGCAAGGCAATCTCAACTTCCTCCTCTCCCGAAAATGTTTTTTGCCGGTCAAAGACTTTTAATCCCCGGGAATGACGGAGCGAACTCAGGGCCGGCGGGAGCGGTTTGATGCCCGTGCAGGCATCCACCACCATCAAACCGTGCCGGCGGGCGGTTTCCAGAAAGGCGCCGTATTCCGCCGGACCGGTCTGCCAGTCACGCCCCCACCAGACCACGGTGTTAAATCCGGCTTCCGCCATGTGTTTGAAATATTCCCCATCCGATCCGGTTAAACCGGGCTGGAGCAGCCCAAACGGAAAAATCGGCCGGCCATCCTTGAGCGCCGCGCCATTGACCCGGTCAACCTTGATCTCGCATCCCGGGTTGGGCGCCAGCTTGCGCAACATTAAAGTTTGAACCGACAGCGCCTGGCCGCCGGCGTCATGCCAGGCGATTTCCAATTTGTGTTCGCCAGGCCGGAAGCCAGCCAATGGCACGTCAATCAAATGATCCGCCGCCAGGCCGGCCGATTGCGCCAGCGTTTGCCCGGATTGATCCCGGACGGCCATGCTTTGCCCGGCCAGCGCTGCCGCCGGCAGCCGGAGCCGGCAGACAACGCGGGCATGATTTTCGTCCGTATAATAGGATCGGTCCAGCCAGGCGGCAAACGGCTCCGTCGCCTCCATTTCCTGCTCGCTCAGCCGGCGCGTTTCGAACGTACCGCCGCGGACGGCGTCATTCATCCGGACCAGCGCCGTACGTCGGCCGGAAATTTTCAATGGAATCTCCAGCGTCAGGTCAATTTGCCGGCTGATGCCCAGGGCTGCGCGCCCGCGGACTTCACCGGCTTCCCCGGCCACCGGCTGATCCGCCGCCGTTATTTCCACGACGCCGGTGCTGTAAGCCGTATTCTTGATGTCGGCCGCGAGCGTATAAACCGGCTGGCCGGTGCGCAGTTCGTAATTCCCCACCCGGACATTGGCCAACCACGGCCAGAAGAGCGGCGCGGTGGTGTTGTTTTCAGGATTGGTGGACTGGTCGGGAACGATTCCCTTTAAACGGCCAAACCGTTCCGGCTCGTGGTATCCCGCCTCCAACGGCGCCCAGGCGGCAAACTGCCGCTCATCCGCCATGCGCGCGCCATAGGCGTCAAAAACCGGTTTGACCACATTTACGCAAAGATTGAACCGCGCGTTTGCCCAGTCGCAATTTTTCAGGTGCGCTTGCCGGTGATATTGGGTTTCACGAACCAGCACGTGCCAGGGGAAGGCCATTTCCGCATTCCAGCCGGAATCCGTCAGCAGGACGGCCGATCGCCACGGCATGCGCGCCTGCCGGTCCCGGCTGCCGGACCGCAAAATCAATTGATCGCTTTTGATGTTGGCCGCATTCAGGCAATAGTGGAGGTAAAAAGCGCCGGAAGAACCGGGATCAATAAACAGTTCCAGCGCATCATCCGTCTGCACGCTGCCGTCGTGTTCTAAAACGGATTTTTTAACATGCGCGGGTTCGGGATGGGCGACTTCCACGGCAACATACAGCCATTGTCCGTCCCGGCACAACCGCGCCTTGTGCGGCGCGGTTGCTCCCGGCATTTTCAAGATGGCCAGGCCGGCAATTTCCGCCGCCGCCTGCCAGCAGGCATCCGTGAGCACGCCGTCCAGGAAGGGCGGCGCCGGGCAGGCCGGCACGATGATTTCCGGCGAATCAGGGTGATCCGTCGAAGCCGCTTTGCCCGGGTTGCACAGTAAAGCCAAGACAACCGCCGCCAGCGGCGCCAACCAGCTGATTTTTGGAAGCATGTTGGTCACTCATCTGAAACTTGTCGCGGCGAATAGCGCTGTTCCCATACGGATTGATTTATATCCCAACAGTTTTGAAATTGGCGCGTAATGATTTCACCGGATGCGCAAGAAGGTGCCGGGCGGCATGAATTCGTAACACCCCATGTCCGCCCGGCGCACCACCCGGTCCAGCCGGGGTTGACCGTCCAGGTCCACCGCCTGTTCCATCCCCGGCAGATTGATGCCGGCATGCAGGCACGGCGCCTCGACCGTCAACCGGTAATTGGCGTTGTTGGTGTCCGCAAACCCCGGCGCATTGGTGATGTTATGCTCGCCGCTGATGAGATCGGCGGCCGGCCAGGAGCAGGAATAGTCCAGGCGGCCGGTGGGATTCTGCCCGGTCAAAATGCGGCAATTCGGGTAATTGGCCGCCGTATTGTAATAGACGATGCAATTGGTCGCCGTGGCGTTTTGACTGAACACCACGCCCCCGCCGTAACTGGTCGCGTTCGTCGCCCGGTTGCCGACAATTGTGCAATTTTCGATGACGCGGTTCGTTCCGGCCGCGCTGGTGATCCCGATCCCGCCGGCATTCGCCGCCGCGGTGTTGTCCGCCACCAGGCAATTGCGGATGATGAAGTTTGTGGCCGTCCAAGTGTGCACGCCGCCGCCATACCCCGCGCCGTAATTGCCCGTCACCCAACAATGCTCGATGAGCGCCGCGCCGGGAACCCGGCCGCCCTGGTCCATGGAAATGCCGCCGCCGTAATTCGCGCGGTTGTTGTAAATCCGGTTGCTGCGCGCCATCCCGGAGGACAGCAGATAGAGTCCGGCGCCGTAATTCGCGCTGTTGTCATGAATAAAGGTGTTGTAAACCGTGCCGGAGGTGTTGAGATAAATACCGCCGCCGGCGCCGGCGGTAGTATTGGAATACACATCGCACCCCTGGACTGATCCGAACAGTTCCACATACACTCCGCCCCCGCCCTGGCCGCCGGCGCCCAGCCCGCGGTTATTGCGGATGGTCGAATTTTCCAACAACCCCTTGGTTGACCGCATGAACACGCCGGCGCCGCTCCAGGCCGAGTTGCCGGCAATGATGCAACGGCGCACCGTGCCGCCGTTTTCATAAATATAGACGCCGCCGCCGCGCAGCGTTCCCTGCGCATAACCGTTGGTGATGGTCAAACCCTCGAGCAATGCGCCGGCATGGTTCAGGTAAAAACAGTTGGTGGCGCCGGTGCCGATCACCACGGTATTGGTCGGATCCAACTCGCCGTCGCGCCAACTGCGAATGACAATTCCGGTAACGACATTGATCACATTCGTCAGATAATGCAGGCCGTTGGTCACCATCACCACGCTGCCGCTGCCCGCCACCGCCATGGCATCCCCGAGATTGGTCGCCGCCGTATCCCAAGTCAGGTAGTCAGCCGCAGGGGCCACCCCCGCTGTGCCCGGCGGCACGACGTAATGCGTCACGGCCAAGCCGCGATCCAGCAGCACCCCCAGCAGCACCCCCAGCACGACCAATCCGCGAAACATGGTTTGCATGTGCGCCTCCAATATATGAACAGTAAAACTACCCAAAATTATTAGTACAGTTTATCACCCCGGAATTCCACGCCGCAAGCATATTTTCGGGGACCGTTTTTACCGGCCGCGGCGCCCAATCATTCCGCGATAAACTCCGACGGCGCCGCGCCTGCTTCCATCTGCAATGCGTCAAGCCAGATCACGGCATCCTTCGACCAGGTATAAAAATTGACCGCCTGAACGGACGTGCTGACATTCGGCATTATCTCACCGACGAACACATACCGGCGCCAATCCCGGGTCAACTTCCAGCGGTCCGACCCGGAATTTCGGAAACCATAAACATGCACGGAGATTTCATCCTCCGCGCGCGCGGCGCGGGCATAAAACGACAGCACATACGGACGCGGCGCCGCGGAGGGCGGAATGTAGCAGACCGCCTGGGTGATACGATAAGTCTGGCCCGGGGGTTCTCCGCCTTTCCAGTCATGCGCGATGCGCAGGGAATATTTGCCATGGAAGGGCGCGTTTGTATCCGCGCCCCAACGGGCGCCTTCCATCCCCACCAACGGCCATGACAGATAGACCAGCGGCCGGACATAATCCGGGGCGCCGGGGAGCGTCATGTTTTCGAATGAAGGATTGGGCATTTTGTTTTTACGCTGCATAATCGCGCCAATGGGGAAAGGTTTATCAACCGCCGCCGCGCCCGGACGCGTCTGGGACGAGACGGCGATATGGATTGGGGATGGGAGCGCGGAAGTCGCGGATTGATCGGACGGGCGCAGCCGGACAACATAAGCGCGTACGCCGTAGCCCTCCAATTCATCCTGGAAGGACTGTTTTTTCACCGGCCATGTTTCGCCGCCAAACAGATTTGCCACCGCCGGCGCGTCCGGCAGGCTTTGGCCGATGCCCGCCGCCGGCAAGCCCGAAAGCGTGTAATCAGCCGTTACGGGATATGGCGCGCTGTTGGCCGCCAAAAGCAGATGACGGCCGTCGGGATGCCGGAAAAGCCGGACTTGCACGTCGGGAAACTGGCGGCGCGGAATATCCAGCGCGCTGGGAGCATAGTCAATGGCCTGCGGCACCGCCGGCGCCACAATCGCCGGGCCGATAATCTTCATCCGCTCGCCCAGCCGGCTCAGGACATCCCAGCCGCTTTGGGTATAGATTGCCGTGTTGACAAAGTAAATCAAGCCCTTGGCGCCATGAATTAACGCCAACCATGTCTGGCATTCCTGTTCCGCCGGCTTCAACGGCCGCGGCATGCGCCCCACATCCACGCTTTCCGCCAGCGGCACCACCCAGGGCACCCTCCCCGCGCTCGCGGCCCGTCGCACAAGTTCATCAACTTTGAATGACATGAAATTCGGCGCACAATAGTCAAAGCGCCCCCAGCCCGCATACAAATAGGGATCATAGGCCAGGATGTCGGCATAATCCGTCCAGCGGCGGCCGGCGGGAATATGGCAGGCGTACACCATGATCGCCGGATGATACGGATCCGTCCCGGCCAACTCGCTTTTAAGTAATTCCGCCACCGCCATGTTCGCTTCGCGCCGCACATCCCCGCCCAGGTTCGGCTCATCCACCTGGTAATGGGCCAGATAATTCGGCGTCGTGCGCGCCAGATTCCAGGCGGCCCGCAACTCGGGCAATAAATCGTTGAATTCACTCCGCGCCACCGCCAGTTCCTCCTCCAGGGTAAGTTCCGCCTGGTCGTAAACCTTCAGGTTATACAAGCGCCGGATGCCGCTGACGCCGGCCGGCATGGGCTGCACCGCCACCACCCAATCGATCACATCCATCCCGTAACGCCCGGCCATTTTCCAGTAGGCCTGCCGCTCCCGGGAATCCAATTTGATATTCCGGCTCATTTCCCGGCAAACCAGGTTGAAATTGGCCGCCGCGATACGCCGGAAATAGGCTTCATCCCCGGCGTCCAGCCCGAGGACATACAGGCCGAAGGGAAAATAAGGCCGGTCATTCTTCAGCAACACCCCGTGGAAGCGGTCGACCTTGACCTCGCAGCCCGGATTGGGCGGGCGCTTGACCAGCGTCACCGGCCGGGCGGCAAGCGGCGCTCCCGCTGCGCGGCGCAACTCCACGATCAGATTGTGTTCACCGTCGGCGAATTCGCGCAGGGGCAACGCCAACTCCGCCGTCTCCGCCCGCATGGCCGCCCGCCCCAGTTCCCGGCCCTTGTCATCCCGGACAACCATCCACAGATCCCGCCGGGAGGCCTCATCCAAAGATGTCGTGCCGCGCACATACGCCTGGTGTTCGCCGGTGTAATAGGACCGGTCCAACCCCGCCTCCAGCGGCTCCGTCACCTGCATGGCCGACTCGCTGAAGTAACGCGATTCCCATGTGCCGCCATCCCGCGCGTCATCCAACCGGACCACGGCATAGCGCTGTCCGGGTACAACGATGGGAATCCGCGCGTTGATTTCCACTGCCTGCCCGGCGCCGATGTCGCGCAGTTCCCGCACTTCCTGCGCATCGCCGGACACCGGCTGGTCCCGGACAATCAACGCCACCGCGCCCGTGGCCGCGCTTGCGTTCGTAATCCTGGCCGTCATGGTCCAGCATCCCCGCCCATCCTGCACCGCATAGCCGTCCGGTTGCGCGGCCGTCAAGCCGGGCAGGAAAAGCGGCGCGGATGCGGGCGCAACGGTTATTGGCTTGATCACGCCAAAACGGTCCGGATCGTGAAATCCGAGTTTCATCGGCGCCCATGTCGCCGCAATCGTTTCCTCCGCCATCCGGGCGCCATAGGGATCAAAGATCGGCCGGACCACGTTGACGCATACATTCATCCGGGCATTGGTCCACCCGGCATTGACCTGATCCTGGTATTTCGACAAATGCCGCAGCGGGAAAGCCATTTCGGCATTCCAGCCGGCAGCGGTGATGCATACGGCCGAGCGCCAGGGCATGCGTGTTTCACGATCGCTTTTCCCATCGCGCAACATGGCTTGATCGGCCTTGATGTTGCCGGCATTCAGGATGTAATGCGCATAAAAAGAGCCGGCCGGAGCGGGATCCAGGAACACCTCCAACGAGTCATCCCGGTGCAGAGCGCCGTCCGGCATCAAGATCGTCCGCTTGATATGCGCCGGAGCCGGATGTTCCACGGCGCAAGCCAGGTACAACCAATTTGCATCATGCGCCAGGAAAACTTTATGGCCGGTTGTTTCCTCCGGTTTGCCATACACCGTCAGATTGGTCAAAACCGCTGCCGCCTGCCAGCACCGATCCGTCAGCACGCCGTCCAGCAACGGCGGGGCGTTACATGCCGGGATATCAATTTCAGGCAAAGCCGGCTGTATCCCGCCGGATTCCGCCGCCCGGCAGAACATCGCCGCCAGCGCCAGCCCCGCCGCCAAACCGCTTCGTATTGCACAATTGCGCATGCGATGTCTCCTTTGATTTGCCGCTAAAATTACTTCACAAGGAACTTACCAACCGCACGGCATGCAATCCCGCCTGGTAGGCAGCTTTACCGCGCACTAATGCCCCGGCGGTTTTTTGCGCGCGGAACAGGGCGCCCAGGGCATTGGTTACACGAACTTCCAGGCGGTTAGCTCCCGGCCGGATGGTTTTCCCGACTTCCAGGCGAAACGGCCAAGTCAGGCAGCATCCCAACCGTTTGCCATTCAAACTTGCCTCCACCACATTCTGCGCCGCGTCAACCTCCAGCCAAAGCGGTCCCGCGGCCCGCTGGACGCGAAACTCCAGCACATACAAACCGCCGCCGGCATAATAAGGATAGCCTTGGCCGGCCCAGGGCCCGGCTGCCAGGCGTCTGACCGGCGCGGCAATCACCGCATCCCGGGCAACCGAAAAATCTCCCAGTACAAACGCATCCAGCGATGGCTGCACCGCCGGATAACGATACATGCCGCCCGCCGCGGTGCGCTCGAACAACTCCGGGCTGTATATTCCGGCAATCACGTTGACCCCCCGGCGGAGATATTGGCCAATTGTCAGCGCCATCCCAAATGCGTCATAATAACGGTCGCGCACCGGCGCGGCGGTGAGCGACCGTCCGTTGACGCTGAACGCCGACAAGATTCCCTCCTCAAACAGCAAGCGCTCCCGCCCGGTCAAACAAGCGGCCTTGAATTTCGCCTCGAAGCGGATCGCCGGGACAAAGCGCAATTCCTCCGGTATCCGCCCCGACTCGGATTGATACCATTGCCGCGGAAAGCGCGGATCCGCCATGCGCAGCGGGACGGCGGCCAACGGCAGGGCGTTTTCACGCAGCGGTCGAAACCTGTAAGGTCCCTTGAATTCCGCCACAACCTTGCGCCGGCCATCCAGATTAATTCCGCGGCGGGGCAAGCCATCCCGTCGCCCGATGACAAACACACGCATCTGCCATGGCGCGAAAGTGACCGCAAACCGGCGCGCGCCATCCAGCCCTACCCGCCTGATTTGTCCGGAATCCAAATCCCAGGATTCCACCCCGCCGGCGGATGCGACCTGGCCGGCGAGGGATTTTTCCTGACCGGTGACATTCATCGCCAGGCAAATACGCGCGCCTTGGAACAACCGCTCCTGGCGGTAAAGATGCCGTGCCGGCCGGCGGTCTTCGTAAAAACACAGGCGGTCTGGCTGCCGCGACAAATGATCCGTCCACGGCCGGCGGGCCGGCACGGCCGGCGGCAGCCACCGGATCAGTCCGCCATCGGGGCTTTTGTAAAAAAGCTCAATGGCTTCAAGCGCCATAATGCGCCCGCCGCCCGCGGTGACATGCCAGCGCAGGTAACGCCCCGGCGCATCCGCCAATGACACGGCATGCAGCCGGCCCTTGCGCTGCCGGCAGGTTGCCGCGGTCTCCCAATCCCGCCGATTCGGCGATACCTGCAATTCATAGTCATAGGCCACCTCCGCTTTGATGGCCTCCATGATGAAGTTGATGGAATGCAAGCGGCGAATCTCGCCCAGGTCCACTTCCAGCACAACCGGAAAAGTCTGGCCGAATCCGGTCTTCCATCCGCCGGTGCGCCGCGCGCTGAACAAGCCCGATGGCTCATCGCCGTCAAAGCCGCGCGAACTGACCACCGCCTTGTCACTCCCGGCAATCACCAGCGCCCGCCCCTTGCCGTAAAGCCAACTCCGCGCATCCGTTCCCGGCAGTCGCTCCGGACGCCCGCCAAGCACAGGCCGCCATAACGCCGACAAACCACGGCCTTCCGGATCGTTTTTCGGCCAGGCGCCCAGCACGACCAGACACCCGCCCGCCTTCACAAACCGGACCAGTTTGACCGCCGTTGTCCTCAATAATATCGGCGTGGCGGGCAGGATGACGGTCGTATAAGCGGCGCCGCCGATAATGATCCGGCCTGCCCGGACGCGCCCCGCCGCCAGGGCCGATTCGTAAAGTATGTCGGCATCCGCCTGCGCATCCTGCAGCGCCAGATACGCGTCCTTGACCTCCTTGTATTGACGCCGGGCGGCATCGAAATCCACATAGTAGAGGAATTGTTCCGCGGCGCCGGAAAACAATATGGCGGTGGCAGCCAGCGGCCGCCCGAGCGCCGCCATCTGGCAGGCGCGCGCCGTATGGCCGGAAAAATCCTTTTGATACGCCCACAACGGCGACTGAAAAAAGCCGGGCGCATTCGCCGTATGCTTGCGCACGCTGCGGATGCTGTAGGGAAAATCTATCGAACTGATCAGGTTGATCCCCTGGACGGACAGGATGTCGGCATCGCGGATTTTTTCCGCCAGGGTATAATCCCAGGGCTGGCAGGCATAGACTTCCGCCAGCGCGCGCTTGGCGCCGGTGATGCGCGCGGTGGTGGCCACGATTTTGGGCAGCGTCAGGAGATCGCCTTTCAGGACATAATCCAGGCCGTTGGTATTGTCCATCCCGGGGATTTGCATGTTTTTGATCTGATTGTGGATATCGCCGCCGCCCACATGCTCCGACACATGCCCGGTCCACGCCACCCCATGCCGCGCGCACCACTGTCCGATCTGCCGGTAATAATTAGTCTCGAACAGCCGGTTGATCAGCCGGTAATAATGATAACAAACCCGGCGGTCCGCCGCCGGCCCGCGCGACAACTCCGGCAGGCGCGGCGCCAGGTCATACCCGTAATCTTCCCGGAACAAGTTGAGCAAATCGCGCGTCCAGGGCCGCGATCCGTAGTAACCGTATAAATCGGGATCGTCCGCATAAGCCAGCGATTGCGGATAATTGCCATCGCCCAGGCCGGCAATCAAAATGCGCCCCTGCGCCCCGCGGATGCGCGCATCGTAACACATGCTGGGCTCATCGTTGAAAAAGCCCCGCACGGTCCGGCCAAAATATTCCTTCAATTCCCGGTAATGACTTTCGTAGACCAGGTCAAGATACCGCGCCACCGCCGCCCGGTTGAGCGTATCGAGGTAGCCGGGCGCACTCGCCGTCCAACGCGCCATCGTGCAGCAATCCAGTTCCATGTCCACCCGCACAATCACCGCCAGCACAATTTCCCAGGCGCCCGCCGGCGCGGGCCACCGCAGTTCCACCCCATCCAGATAGTCCTTCAAATTTACCCGGGCGCGCCCGTCCGCCCGGACGGCTTCCGCCCAGAGCACCTGCCCGCGCGGCAGTATCCGGCGCACCGGGCGGGCCGCGCCCACGGCGACCGGATACTTGTAAAAACGGCAAGCCGTCATCAGGCATTGCGGATAATCCCGCTGGATCAGCCCCCCGGCGCACCCGCTCGGCCAGCAATACTCATCATAAATCCAAACCTGCATGCCCAATTTGGCCGCCCGCGCCACCGTGAATTTCAACGCCGCGAAATACCGCGGCGACAGAAACGGCACATTCAACCCGGCCATGGGAAAGGTCATGATCTGCATGACATGCCGCTTTTTCAATTCCCGCAACTGGCGCGCGATTTCCGCTTCCACCAGGTCGTCATTCCAATACCAGAGCGGCGCGGGCGAATAATGCGCCGGGAACCCGGAAAATGCGCGCGCCGTATCCTGCCAGTTATTAATCATGGCCATCCTTATCATTCCTGACCGGACATCCCCGCACCATGTCCGCCCGTGATTTTCAGTTGCATTCCTGGAGCCGGGGCGCCCTCGCCCCGGTTCTGCTCGCGCCCGCGCGCCGGCGCAGCGCGCGGATCAGACGATCCAACTGCCGGAGTTTGCAATCCAAGTCCGCCTCGTCAAACAGCCGGGCATGGGCTTCCGGGTGGAACCCCAGCTCCGCATCGGCGGCAATCAGCGCGCGGTCGGCCAGCACGAGTGCGCGTTCGGCTTCCACGATCCGCAAGCGGCGCGCGGCGCCAGCCGCGCCGCCGTCCGCCGCCGGGATTTCATGAAAGCGGATGATATGCACCGTGCTCTGCAAACACAATCCGATATGTTGCGCCAGCCCGTATTCGCGCGCCAGCGCCGGCGTTGGGCCGTTCTCCCGCAGCGCCCGGCGATACGCCGCCAAGCCGCGGCGCCAATGTCCGAGCAGGCGTTCGAAGGCGGCCGCCACGACCGCGGCGTCGAACGGCGCGGGTGTGGGCGCGGCGAACCGTTGATATCTTTCGCCCATAATGCCCGGATTGATCCAGCGCCGGGGGTTGTAGCCGGCCGCAATCTGCCCCCGCCGGTCGCGCGGCAAGACATGGTAATTCGGGGGAATAGGAGCCGCCGTGCGGCGCAGGCTGAACGGGAAGGCCGGCGCATACCCCATCGGGCCGTTATAGATCAACGGCGTGCTGAACGGATACTCGCGCCAGGCGCGCCCGAAACTTTGCCAGGCCGTCACCAGGGCCGCCGGGCGGCGCGCCTGGAATTCCCCGCGCGCCAGCCAGCGCAAGGCCTGCCCGGGCGACAAGGCCGGGGCGCGCGACAGACGCCCGGCCAGCCGGCTCATGGGATTCAAATTGCCGCCGAAATTCCAGCACCCCAGGAAACCGCTGACGCCATGCCGGCGCAAACGGGTGAATTTTTCAGCCAGCAGGGAAGGCAGCGGCAAATACGGCACCGCCGCGAATTCATGCGTGGCGCCCACCATCATCTTGGCCATCACCTTCAGCCCGCGCCGCCGCGCCAGCCGGCATTGCGCCAGAAAACGCGGCGACGGCCCGCCGTAAGAAAAACTGTATTCATCCACATAATACGGCCGGCTGAGGATTTTTTTAACGCCACCCCGCTCCCAGTCCGACATCAGGATGACATTTTTTGGCAGCCGGCGTATGAGTTCCGGCTGCGGGTCCGGTTCGAGCAAGCCCCAACTCCAGGTCCAGACAATCACCGGCGCGCGCGGCGCGGCTCGATGAATGCCGCGCGTCAAAGCGGCGATGACCTCGGCGGCCACCGCCACCGGGTCGCGCGCGGCGCAGCGCGGACAGGTCATCCCTGCCCGCCAAGCCTCCTGATACGCGTCGGTCAATGCCGCCGCCTGGTCGAAAATGCCCGGCGGCACACTGATCCGCCAGTTCAGCCGCAGCGGGGAACAGGCCGGGCCCGGCTTGGGATGATAATGCGAATAGCAATGCGTAAAAGTCTCGCTGGCGTTGATTAAAAACGCCCCGCCCAATCCCGGCGTTTCCCGGAAAAGCGCGGCCGCGCTTTCCTCCAGGAACTCGCGGACGGCCGGCTGGCTGGTGCATAAACGGATGTACGCGCCATCCAAATGCGACAAGCCGCAGCGAATCGTACCCGGCAATCCTTTTAATTCCGGGTGCCTTTCCCAGAACGGATCGGCGGCGGGCAACGGCTTGGGCTCGTTCAAATAGACGAAAACCCGCACGCCATGCCGCGCCGCGCGCGCCACCAGCCGGTTCAGTTGGTCGAGGGGTTTCCGGGACACCCGGGGAAACAGCTTGGATGGCGCCATTTCACGCAAGTTGACCCGCACCCAGACGGCGTCGTAACCCGCGCGGGCTAAACCGCTCAACCAGTCGTCACTGTAGGCCGCCAAGGCCGAATCAATTTCACGCCCCCAACAGTCCGAGCGATGCGAGCGGAGAATCCGCGGCGAAAAGTAAGCCGCCGATGAAGATTGCGATTTTGATTTCAATGGCATTTCCCGCTGGTATCGCCAAACTTTGTTTTTGCCTGCAATCAGGCCGGCGCGATCCGGATGCGCGCCGATGCGTAGGCGTCGAGCGCCAAACGCAGCAGCGCATATTGTTTGCGGATGCGGACAATTTCAAAATCCTTGTCCGCGGATATCCGCCGGGCGGTCAGCCCCGGCAAGTTGATCCTGACCAAGGGCCGGATCGGCTGCCCGGGCGACGGGCACCGATCTTCGGAGACGATGATGTGGACGGCTTGCGCCTGATCCTGAAATGCGATCAACGTGCCGGCCGAGGTTGCGACCGCCTTCTTCCCCAAAAGCTCCTGAATCCAGGCGGCCGAGCGGTTCAGCAGCGGACTGTTGCTCCGCTGCCCGTAAACCATGGGCGTCCGCGAACGCTGCACAAACATCGGCGGCAGCGTGAAAAAAGCCGTCCGCCCATGGGGTGTCGTGTTCATCACCAGCGCCGGCGCGCCAGAGGCGTCGGCCAGCAGCGCCGTACCCGTCGTCGTCCGATGCCGGATGACGCAAAGCTCATGGTTGGTCGGCTCGCGCAGGTCGCCCAACGCGGCCCGCGCCGGGCCGACCGGGGCGATCCGGGACGCCTGGACGGCGGGCGCAGCTTCAACGCCGAAAATATCCTCCAGCCCGCCTGCATCCCAAAACCCCAAAACGGCGACTCCCTGTTTGTGCAGATTGCGGATTTGCGTTTTTGTTTCTTCATCCACGCCGCCCAGCGGCGGAATCACCAGCAAATCCACGTCGGCCGGATTCAGGCCGGCGCAATCCTCCAGGCGCATCAGGAATCCGTTTTGCTGTCCCGCCGCCCGCGCCTGTTCGTAGGCATAGGCGGTGGCTTCCTCGGCCGGGTTGACCATGGTCACGCCGGGAAAATGAAAATCGTCATCCGCCTCATGATATTCGGGATGCGCCAGGCAGGCCGCCCGGCTGTAGCAGAAGGCCGTCGTCCGCAAAGGCTTGGCGGGCGCGACCCGGGAAATGAAAGCATAAGCCTTCAGCATCTCTGCATAATTTTCGCGGTCCCATGTTTTCGGGTGATAGCCGTGGTCGTCCCAGAACCGGTAGTTTTGGGAGTCGAACCACACCGCGGCGAAACAGTATTCGTAAAACATCTTGGTGAAAAATCCGCGGGGCGGATCGGAACGGCCATAAGGCGGATTGGCCAGCACCACCCGGCCGTCGCGCGTCTCGCCGTTGATGCCGAAAAATTCCGGCAACAGGCGCAGATGCGGCGCCTCCAGTTTGGAAGCGGCCAGATGACAGATGCCCCGGGCAATCGGATAGCCGGACGACAGCGGATAATCCTCGAAGGAATTGGGGCCGGTGATGGTATGCGGAATATCGCCGCGCAGGTCATATCCGGAATTCAAGGGGAAATAGCCCAGCTTGTAACCGCAGGCATAGGCGGGGTATGTCCCGCCATGCACAAACGGTTCGCAGCGGGGATTGATGGCCTTGATTTGCGCGTAGCGGCGGCGGTATTCCTCCGCGGCCTTTTCGCAGCAATAGAGCATCCAATCCTTCCAGTAGTGCCGGATCAGTTCGTCATATTCCGGCTCGGTCAGTCCGGCCGCCGCATCGCGGGATTGCAGGATATCGGCGTCCAGGGCGCCGCCCGGCGCGCGGCGGCCACGGCCGCTGCGCAGGAACTCGATCAACATTGCCCGGCGGTGCGGGTCGCGGTAACGCTGGATGCCCCACAAATCCCCGTCCCGGAAGCGTGAAAGCGTGATATGCGCGCCATCGCTCTTCATAATCAAGTCGCGGTTGGGTTCGATGCCTTTTTCCTCGAAAACATTGCACCAGGGTTTCAGCCAGCAGTTGAATTTCCGGCCGTAGGCATGCAGTAAATCCGGCGCATGCCAAAGCCGCGCGACTTTGAAATAATTGTTCCCGCCGCTGTTGTAATGCGCGGTGTCCACGACCATCCCGCCCCAGGGATGAAAGTGTTCGTTCTTGATCCCGGAAAGAATGTTGGGGTACAGTTCCGGCAAACCGGAAACCAGCGGCGCCGGCTTGGCGGCAGGGTCCGCGGGCATGACCTCGAAAGCGCAGCGGACTTCCGGCCGGCCGCCCGCGCCGGCAATGCGCGCCCGGATGTGATAAACCCCCACGCCCAGACCGGGAAACGGCAGCTCGTCCGTGACGTATTCCATGGCGCCGGGAAATCCGGGCAGCGGCTGCACCCGGCGGAACGCGGCCTTCACCGGCCGGCCCAGCGGTTCGCCAAAAACATTTTCCAGTTGGAACGACGCGCGGAGCATGGATGGTTCCAGCGTGACATCCCGGCTGTAAACGCGCGCGTGGAACCGGACGGGTTCGCCCTCGATAAAATAATGGTTGCGGCGCGCAAATTCCAGCGCTCCTTCGTAGTCGTGAATATTCTTCGGAATCCGCCGGCAGATGGCTTTCTCGGCCGGCGAAACGATTTCCGCCTGCACCGCGCCCGGCGGCAAGGCGCGCCCGCGCCACGTCACCTTGCCGCCCGCCGCCAGGCGCGCCTCCGCCGGGCCGCCCTGATTGCAGATGGAATCCTCGGCCATGTAATGCTCATAGCCGATAAAAAACACCGCCTCGTCCGGCAGGTCTTCCAGGAAAACTTCCCGGGACAGCGGGCAGGCGGCATCCGCCGGCTCCCAGACCGAGCAGGCGATATTCCAATGAAAGGCGTCCAGCCCGACCGCGCCGCGGCAGATGAGATATTTGCCCAATTCCAACCCGGCGGCATCCTCGATGCGCACATAGGGGTTGATCATCTTCTCGTTGAACCGCTGCCGGTCAATGTCCGGATAAATCGGCGTCTTGGACGGGCCGCCCGTCAGTTGCAGGCGCAACGCCACCCGGCCCGATTCCCGATCGGCCGCGACGTGGAAATAAAAGGGCGAGATGATTCCATGCAAGTCGGGCGGAAACTCCGTTTTGGTTTCCTGGCGGATTGTGGCGGGTTTTCCGGCGGCATCGCCGTAAATCCGGATTTTTTTTATCGCCAAATCGCCGCCATTGTCGGAGCGGCTCAGCGCCGCCAGGCCCCGCCGCGGGAGGCCCGGATCATCCGGCAGCGCGCCGTCAAAGACCGTGACGCCGTCATGTTCCAACCCCACCCGCTGATCACGAACGGACAAGACCAGCGTCTGGGACCGGCTTAAATCCGGCACAAAGCCGCCGGTCTTGCGTTCCGCCAGCAGGCGGTATTTCCCCGTGCGCCGGAGGCCATCATAGGCCAGCAGCTTGCAAACATATTCCGGCGCCGGCTTTTGCGCATAATGCGTTTGGCCGCCGCAGATGCCCCAGGCATACCGCAACAGCAACCCCCGGCGCGTTGCCCGGTCATACCGGAAATGCAAATCCAGGCCGGCGTTGGAAAAAAACTGGTTGCCGGCCACCTCCAATTCCAGCCGGCAATCCGCCAGGGCCGGGATCAACGGCAGGTGCTTGTTGGTGTGGCTGACCGGGCAGATGTGGAAAATCCCGTCCTGTACCAGGCCCTGCGAAAACGGCAGTTCACAGCCTTGTTCGCAAATCCACCCGTCGGGATAGGCGCCATCCCGGCATTGGGCAAAATCATCCTGAAAAACAAGTCGCATTAATTCCGGAATTTCTTTTCTTGGCG
>CAZYXU010000011.1:39274-53307 GCA_964650945.1 uncultured Verrucomicrobiota bacterium
CCGGTCTTCCCCGTCTTGGCGGCCTTGGCGTACTTGGCGGTTTATAATCCGAATATCCCGGCAAAGTCAATCACGGATCGTCAATTCACCGCGATGCGATATAGCAAGGCGTCGGCGGTCCAGCCCGGCGGCGCGTCCGGCAGGCCTTCGCGGGCAAAGAGGCGGGTGAGGTGCAACAGCAGGTGGCCGGTTTCAGGATCTTCGCGGACGAGGAAGTTCGACAGGGTCAGCCGTTCGCTCTCTTCCGGCTGGCAGTCGTCAATCACCGCCAGCGTCTCGCGGACCAGCAATCCGGTTTGACGATCCACTTCCCCCAGGACCAACGGGTAGCGCGGCCGGTTGCCCCGGGGATTGGCCGGGGTAATGTTGCCCATCCAGAACAGGCGCCCATCGGAATGGGGCACGAGCTGCGAACAGGAACTCGGGGAATAAAACGGCGCACCATCGGTGAACGTCCAGGGCGCCGGCTTGCTGAAAGTCTGCCCGCCATCCGCGGAAGTCGCGCACCAGCGCCACCCCGGCTGGTCGGGGCAGCGGTCGTTGCTCCCGCGCATGACCATCAGCAGCCGGCCATCCGCCAGTTCAGCGATGGTGGGCTCGATCAAGCCGCGCGAGGTCCGGCGGTAGTCGCCGACGATCCGGTCGGACGCGGTCCACGCCAGCCGTCCGTCTGCCCGCCACCGGCCCATCAACAACAGGCAATCGGTATAGGTCAAGCCGCCGGCGGGATTATGGTAGGCGCCATCCGGGCCGACCGGGCTGCTTTGCGCCGGCACCAGGATCACCCCGTCGCGCCGCGTCAGCGGCCGGCAGGTAAAATCGCCGATCATCACGCAGTTCTTCCCCACGGTGACGCCGGGCAGGGGATGGGTGGCGTCAAATTCCGCGCCGGTGTGGATGATTTGCTCGTTCACCAGCTCCGCGCCTGTGTCGGGCGCGATCACGGCATAATGCAATTTAAATTGCCGCATCCCTTCCAGCGGGGTATCGGTCGGCAACACGCCTTCGGTCCAAAGCGTGATGAAGCGGCCGGTGGCGCGGTCCAGGTAACCGCCGCGCGGGTGCCGGCGGCCGGTGCCGGCCGGATCTTCAAACCGTGTCGGCCAGCTCCGCGGAGCGCTCCAGGTCCGGCCGTTGTCGCGGGAAAACCGGATGGACGCCGTATCGCAGGTGTCGCAACGGCTGGTCCAAGTATGGATGCTCATCAAATGCGCGCCGGCGCGCGCGGCGCAGGCGGTCGCCGCATGCACGGCCACCCCCGGGGCGGGCGACTTGACGAAGATATCCCTGGCGATCACCCTGGCCTGCATGCCGGCGTCATTCCTCCGGGCTGGGCGCGAATAATTTTTCCTTCTGCACCGTGAAATAAAAAGGGCGGTCGGGCCTTGCCGGCACGGAGGTCACGCCCATCAGATGGCCTTTGCCGTAGAACTTGAACGACCACCCGGCCCTTTCCCGGATTTTGGCGATGCCCAGGGAATGCACCTCCAGGTTGTTGCCGCCGATCCAGGCATCCTCGCGGACCACCGCGCCGGCGGGATCGAATACCGCCGCTTTCTGGGGCAGGTTGCGGGGCCGATACAGGATGGTAAACTGCTCCGCATCGGCCGGCACATTGAAATAAAAATACTGGCCATCGCCCACGGCCATGCCTTCCGGCGCCAGGCGATACACCTCCCCCAGGCCGTCCGCCGGGCCGGTGATGGGAATATTCATGAAGAAATCGTTGGTGCTGGCCACCGACAGATCGTATTCCACAGCGCCGTCGGCGGGAACGTTCAGTTTCAGTTCCGCCGCCCCGGCCAGCCGGTTCACCTGGAAGGATGGCACCGTGACTTCAATGGGCCGCCCACCCAGCGGCTTGATGGCGGCGGTATAGACCGATTTCGTGCCGCCCCGGGTTTTCACCGTCAGCGTGAACGGCTGGTCCGCCGCCTGTTTCAAGCGGGCCCGCAGCACATACAGATTGGTCCCGCCAACCGCTTGGCGCATGGGACGGAGGGATGAATCGACCTCCTCGTCGGAAATCGGCGCCGGTTCGCCGCCATGCCGGTTCGCGGCATACAGGTAATACGGCATCCATTGCATAAAATAACTCTGGTTCAAGTTGCTGTTGTAGGTATTCCGGATGAACATGCCCTGATACCGGGGATCTTCGCCCCGGTATTGATTCTCGATAAATTCGCGGACGCTGAAGGCCGCCTTGCCGAGATGCGTTGCATCGCCGGTGTACAGATAGGCGAAGGCGCGGACATTGATTTCCTGGTGGTAGCCCCCGCTGTTGGGGTTGAGTTTGATGCCGGACCAACGAACCATGGCCTGCATGGCGCGGCGGCTCCGGGTCAACCCGATATAGCGCTCCAGGAACGGCGCAAAATTCTCCCACTGCGGAAACCGGCCATCCTCCGCCTGGGTGTTCAGCAGGCGCTCCACGGTGCGTTCGAGGAAATCCAGGTAATCGTTGTCCCAGGTATGGAAATACAATTCACAGGCGCTGGTGGCCCGGCCGCTGCCCTCGCGGTGCTGCTGGGCGCGGCCATCGGCCAGCAGCGCGGCGCCATGCTCCAGCGCCGTGGTCCGGCTGCGCTCGTCGCCGGTGAAGTAATAATGCCAGAGCAGGGTGTCGGCCACCGAGTTGTAACACAGGCGGTTGCCGGAGGCCCAATGCACGAAACCCTTGTAATCGCAGATGCCGCCCTTGATCTTGCCGCGCGGCCAGGCCAGGGCGGTCAACTCTTTGGGCGCGTAATGGCAGTGATCCACATCCGCCACGTGCCGCGCATTGCGGTCGGCATAGGCGAACACGGCCTGGTCGCCGCTCCGGGCATACATCAGCCACGGCCAGCGGGTCCAGCCGTGATGCGTGTTGCGCCAGATGCGGTGCAAATCCCACCGGCGCTCCGCCCAATTCCAGTTATGGTGCGCATCCCCGAAGTTAAACATGCCGTAATCGCGGTCCTGTTCATGCTGGCGGAAGATGCCGGCGATGACCGCATCCAGCGCGCGTTCGATCCCGGGGAACCGAGCCGGATCGCGCGCGGCCATCGGCCCGAAAACGGAACTGGCGCAGACCCAGTCCGGATCGCAGACGCCCGTCAGGTTGGCCTGAAACACGCGGTGCGTGGAACGGGCCCGGGCCTGTTCCCAGTCGGCTTCGTGGAAATGGAGCCATAATTCGTGCGTCTTGGCCAGCCCCACCGCATTCGCCACCGGCGCCCCCTGGCTTTCTTCGCTATCCTTCCCGGTGTCCGCAAGCACGCAGGCCAGGACCTCGGCGGGAATCTTGAAATCCAGCAGCTTGCCCTCATGCGCAAACCAGTTGCGGTAAACCGTGCGGACGGAGATGTTGCTCCCGCCATGGCCGCCATCTTCGCCGTGCGCCGGCCAGAAATGGATGACGGACTTTTGCGGCGTCACTTCAAATTCCTTGGGGTAATTCTGCCAGAAATCCCGGACCGACATGGTCAGCATCTTGCCCGCCTGCCCGACGCTCATCCAGCCTTCCGCCCGGGCGCAATCATCCTGGCGGACGCCCTGGGGGTAAATCCGGCACAGCCGGTCATCCTGCTGGAGCAGATAGGCGCCGGCATCTCCGGCGGCCAGCCGGCCGGCATTGACCTTCGGCGTGCCGAAGAAGTAAGCGGGGCCCGGGGCCGGCAGGCTGTAGGCGATGTCGCGGTAACGCACCTCCTCCGGCGAGCCGCCGGACTCGGCGTTGGAGCCGGCGGTGATGATGAACGTGTGGTAGACCCGCAGATACGGCAGCCCGGCATAGGCGTAATAACGCATTTCATACTGCCCCTGCCGCGCGCCGGACTCCGCCACATGCCAGCCCGCGACCCGCACGCACGCCTTCACCGGCCCGGCCGATTCCAAGGCCACCGCCACCGCCGCATCGTTGCCGCCCAGGAATTTTTGGCCCGCCTCGTCCACGAGGCAGGGGCCATCGGTCTGGTCCGCCCGCATCACCAATTCGGCCGGCTGATAAATCCCGTCATGATTCCGGTCCAGGTACACTTCCCCCAAGCCCGGGGTGTTGCGTTTCGGGAAGACAAACCGGGCCGCCCCGGTATCCACCGTGATTTGGGCGGCATCCTCCGCGACCCGCAGCCCCGCGGCGGCCGCCGGTCGCCGCGCCGCCGGCCCGTACATCAGGGTCAACTTGACCGGCGCCGGGCCGACGGCGGCGAGCGTATCCGCCAGCAACCAGCGTACGCTGCCGTTTTTCGACCAGCGTGAAGTCACCCGCGCCTGGACCGGCAATTCCCGGCCGGCGTCATCCAGCAACCGGAGGTGATCGGGGTCATCCAGCGCGCCGGCCGGAAACGGCACGCCAAAGGTCACCGGCCAGGACGGCAGGGCCGCCGGCGCGGCGGGGATGGTGATATTTACCTGGCCTTCCCGGACGGCCTGCTCTTGCACAATCAGCAACTCCCGCGCCTGGGTCTGCAGGACCGTTGCGCCGGACACCAGGCTGGCATGCAACGTATAAGTTCCCGGCGCCAATGCGCCCAGCGGCAGGTCAAAATCCAATTTCAAACCCGCCAACGGGGCAATCCGCTGGACGGCAATCTCGCGCCCGCCCTGGCGCAACGCCACCACCAAAGCGGGTTCCGCGCCGAGCCGCTGGCCCGGCGCGCCGGGCAGAATCCGGATGCGGCCGGAGGCCGATGGTTGGAATGACGGATATTGTTCCCGGTCCAGGTAGATGGCAAGCTGCGCGTTGCTCAAGGTCGCCACCCCCGAAACCAGGGCCCGGTATTCGGCCTCCGAACCCAGTACGATCACCGGCGCCCGGTCGAAGTTGATATAAGGCGCCGCCAGCGCCGCGCAGACAGCGGCCTTGCCCGCGCGGTCCACCCGGCCGGCATTGAGCAGCAGCGGCGCGCCCGGCGGCGCGCCGGCCAGGCCCAGCATTTGCAAGGGCAGGGCCATTTCCACCGCGTAGCCCGCCGCCCCGATTTTGGCGGCGCACCGCCAGGCCGGATCCCATTCCGCCGCGCCGTTTTTGCGCTCGTCGAACGCGCCCCGGGCGGTGACAATGAACTGGTACTCCGTCCGGCCATTGTCCGGGGAAAGCTTGATTTCCACGCAATCGTCCCCCCAGGCCCCGGGGTTGCGGGCGCCGGCGTTAAACACGGTTTTCAGCGCGGCCGGATCCGCCGCCGCGCATTGCATGGCAAGGTACAGGTTGGTGGCATCGTAAGCGGCGCTGAACACCGCTGCCTGGGGCGCAGCCCGGCCGTCATCGGCAATGAACCTACCGGTGCGCCAGGATTTTTCCCAGGCCGCATCGTTGACGATGCCGTCAATCGCCGGCGGCGCCGCAGCCCGCGGCAGACAAACCAGGGGGCGGTCGTCATCCGGCTTGGCCGGCCGGAACTCCAGGTTATCCAGCAAGGCCGGCGACGCCACCGCCCCCGACCCCATCGCCAGCAACAACAACCGCATCATCCAGCGGGCCATAATTTGCATCTCCGGTTTTTAGTGGATGGTATACATCGAGCCGACTGCGACGCTTTCGTAACAGCCCATGTCCACCAGGCGGTTAAATTTATCCAGGCGCGGCCGCCCGTCCAGGTCCAGCGCGCCAGTCATCCACGCCCGGTTAACGCCGGCATTGATACAGGGCGAGCCTCTGCTTAAACGATAATTCCCCGATTCCGGCGCCGCCATCCCCGGATTGACCGTCAGATTGTTGGTCGAATAAGTCGCGGAAAAGCCCGTCAGTTCCGGCGCCAGGCAGCAGTTGGTGTAGGCATTGGTATGCGCAATGACTACATAATAATTGCTGGAACCGGCCAGTGAGGCGGTGTTGAAATAGATGATGCTGTTTTCAACGAACAAGACGGTGCTGGCGCTGTTATCGTTGATGCCGCCGCCGGCATTGCTGGTATCGTTGCTGGCAATCGTACAGGAGCTGACCAGGCTGGTGCCGCTTACGTTCCTGAAGTAGATGCCGCCGCCGCCCGTCAGGGCGGTGTTGTTGGCAATCAGGCAGTTTTGAATGGCGCCGCCGGTTTCCAGGAAAATGCCGCCGCCGTACCGGCCGGAGCTGTTGCTGGTGATCACGCTGTCCCATATTTTGTGCTTGGCGGAAACGCGCATGGAAACGCCGGCCCCGCCATAATTGCCCGTATTGATCACCGTCCGATTGCCGGTGATCCGGCAATTCCGGATCATTGCGCCGCCCACCATGTTAAATCCGCCGCCATCCATAAAGGCTTCATTATCGCTGGCGTAACAATTGCTTACCAGGATATTGTTCGCCAGGTACCCGCCGCCGCCCGCGCTGACGGTATTGCTGTAAACCGTATTGCCGGTAAAGCTGCAATTAGCGACCAGGGTCGTCAGGGCCGCGAGAGTTGTCGTGGCATAGATTCCGCCGCCCTGCATCCGGGCGCTGTTGTCCAGGAATTCGCAGCCGGTAACCACCTCGGCATCGTAAACCGACAACCCCCCGCCCGAACTCAGCGCGGTATTCGTTTCAAACACGCAGTTTTCGAAGCGCGAGGAATACGCCGTGACGTATGCCCCGGCGGCGCTCAGGGCAGTATTGCCGTAAAACCGGCAGTCGCGCACCGCCGGATACGCGCCGGTCCGCCAGGCGCCGCCGCCGCCCATTACAGACGAAACGTTATTCGAAAACACGCAATTTTCGACGACGCTGGAAACCGCGAACGAATAAAAGCCCCCGCCGTCATCGCTGGAATTATTGGCAATAAACGCGCAATCCCGCACGGTGGTCGGGCCGTTATAGAGAAATATTCCGCCGCCCCGGTAGGCTTGGTTGCTCACAAACGTGCAGTCCGACAAGGTCACCCCGTATAAGGACGCGCCGCCGCCGACGTTGGCCCCGCCGGCCAAGCCCCGGGTGATCAAAAAGTTACGCATTACGCCTATGTCCACGCTGGCATAAAAACACCGGACGGTGTTGTTGCCATCCACCACCGCCACGCCACCCGTCCCGATGATGTTGATATACCGATTCATCGTGATCTGGTTGGTCAGCACATAGGTGCCGTTGGACACCCAGACGGTTTCGCCGTTGGTGGCGACATTTACGGCCCATTGAATCTCGGTGGCCGCATCCGCCCAGTTGGTGTACGGGGAAATATTCCCGCCATCCGGGGAAACGTAAATCTCCCGACCGCCGGCGGACAAGGCTGTGAATAAAAGCATCCAAGCCAATCCCGGATTAGTTGCCAAACGCCATTGCATGATGCCTCCTCCTGTCACTGTTATTTTAACGCCCGGGATGCTGTCCCGGTATTTAACCAAACCCGATTTTATGCCGGCCGGCCGGCGAAATGACTTTGCAGCAGAGCCCGCAAATCCGGCTGCCGCATCGCCACCCGGCCATCCGGCTGCCCCTGCATCACGGCCGCGCATTCGTAAAACTGGAAACCGTCATAGCCGCGGTCGCGAGCCAGGCGGATGCGCCGGTCGCAAATTTCCACGCCGCCCGGCTTGTTCCAAAGCGTGTTGGCATAAGGCGCAAAGATGACCGGGATTTGGCGGGGGCGGGCGACGGCCAGCACTTCCTCCGCGAACCGGCTGCCCGGCCAGACTTCCTTCATGGTGACGCTGTCGGCCAAGCCTTCCGTCAGCCAGGTCCGCCAGTCCCATTGGATTTCCATGGCGGCGGCCACGTCGGGCTCCAGGCACATGGTCTGGCTGACGTGCAGCCCCAGTTTGCGGCCGTATTCCCGGACCAATTTCCGCGCGGCGCGGTAAAATCCGGTATAGGCCTCACCGCGCAGACGGCGCCAGGCGGCGCGGTCGAAATCGTCCGTGGCCCAGAGGTCCACACCATGGCGCGCCAGGAAGGCCTCCCGCACGGGCGATTCGAAGCCGAACTCCGACCAGGCCAGCGGGGCATGGTGGTTGCGGACGCGCAATTCCACGCCGTCGGCGCCGGCCGCCAGGCATTCCCGGACCAGCGCCAGCCACCAGTCGCGGGCGGCGGGGTAACTCGGAGAAAGCGCCGCCAGCACATCGGGATTACGGCCGCGGGCGATGGCCAGGAAGCCCTGGCCGGCGTCGAGCGCATGCGGGAGTTGCCAATGATTGTACCCCGGAAAAACCGCGGTGGGGGTTCGGTCGGCCACGCAATCGAATTCCACGCCGACTTCGCGAAAATCGCCGCGCTGGCGGACGGCGGCGGCGCCGTCCGGTTGCACGCTTGTCAGGCGCGGCGCCAGGCCGATGGTCCAGGTCCGCACCGGCCCTGCCGGTCCCCAGACATGCACCAGGTTAAGCAGATCGTTGGCAAAAGAGGCGGTCCGGCCGCGGACCTGCAAGGCGCAATATGGTGAGTCCAGCCGCAGACCTTGCAGGCGGATCACCCGGACATGCGCCGCGGCGCCGGCCAGGCGGCCGCCGGAAGGAGTATGCTCCCAGCGCGGATAATCCATGACCGCCTCCTCGCGCTGGAGGGGGCCGGCGTATGGCCGGTAATGGACATTGTCGTCGCTTACCCACAGCTCGACATCCGCCGCGGTGAAGGCGGCGGGCGCGGCGTCATTTTTCACCAGGTCAATCCGGGTAAACACCGACGGCGGCGCAGCCAGGGCGGATGGTTTGCGCGCCATGGTCAAATGCCGGTTTTCCGCCGCAAAATCCGCAATCCAATCCACCGGGCCGCCGATGCGCGGCAGCCGGCCGCGCGCGGCGGCCGCGGGGGTGTTTTCGCCGAGGCTGTATTGAAATCCCATGTCGAAGGGTTTGATCAACCCGTAGAGTTCAATGCCGCGCGCATGCGCCGCCGTCACCGCGGCCGCCAGAAAATCCCCCACGTTGGCGAAAGTTATGGCGGCATGCCTGGCGGCCGCGTCGCCGCCGCAGTGGCAATGCCGCCACCAGCCGCCCGCCGGGCCGCCGTAATGAATCCAGTGGCACCGCCGCACGCCCCAACTGGCAAATTCGTCAAAAAGCCGTCCAAACATCTTGCGGTCATATGGCGCATGCATCAGGTCGTCCGGAAAATCCACCGCCACTTCCAGATGGAAACTGGACGCCGGCCGCGGTGGACAGACCGGGGCCGGTGCGGCACATCCTTGCAGACGGATGGCGCGCACCCGGCAATCATGGGTAAATCCCAGATCCAGCAAAGCGGCAGGCCGGGCGGCGGGCGGGATGGCGGCGGCCAGCACGCTGGCGCCATTGACCAGGATTTCCCACGAATCCGCCCGCAACAAAAACCCTACCCGGATTGGCTGGGCGGGGTTTGCCGCCGGGATGCGGACCTCGGCCAGCGGCATCTGGCCGTAATGCAGTAACCGGTACCGGCCCAAGCCCGGTTCGGCGATGAGGCTGAAAGTCCGGTCGCCGCAATGGATGTTGGATGGCGCGGTGAAAGACAACTCCGCCTCAACCGTCAGGGCCGCGCCGGCGCGGGCCGCCGCCGGGACGCGGAGCAAGGTATTGGCGCCGCTGCACAAGCACCCATCGGCAAAAACATGCCCCGCGGTTTCCGGCAAAATCGCCGCCGGCAGGCATCCGGATTGAAAATCATAAACTGTGTTCATCGACATAATCCGCCTAAATTATTTTTTCTTCCCGCAGCCACGCGACGGTTTCGCGCAGCCCCGCTTCCAGCGCAACCGCCGGCCGCCAGCCCAGGTCGCGTTCGGCCTTGGCGCAGTCAGCGCACATGTGCTGGCAGGCGAATTGCATCCCGACGGCATCAACCAGCCCCGGATACCGCGCGAGAATTTCATCCGGCGCGGCAAATTCCAGATTCAGCGGCACGCCCATGGCATCGGCGATCAGGGAGATATAATCCCGCATCGTCAGCGACTGCGCGCCCCCGATGTTATAAACCTGGCCACAGGCGTTCGGGCAGGCGGCCGCGAGCGGAAAAGCGCGGCCCAAGTCGCGCACATGGCCCGGCTGAAGCAAGGCCCGGCCATCGTTGGGGAGGGCGATTTGCCGGCCGTCGCGCAGCATGCGGAAAAATTCCGGCGCGCGCCCCCCCCAGCCGTCCAGCGGGACCTTGCCCGGCCCATAGATGTAACTCAGGCGCAAAATCGTTCCCGGAAATCCGCGCTCCTGAAAGGCCCGCAGGATGGCCTGATCCTGACGCAGTTTGTGGTTGAAGACCACCGTCGGCCCCCGGCCTTCCCGGAGCGGCAGCGCTTCGGATGCCGGCAGCCGGCGGGCATCGCCGTAAACCCCGAACGAGCCGGCATGAATCAAACGGCCGATATTCCCGCCGGCGGTTTCCACGACAAATTCGATGTCCTGATCCGTCAGAATCGTGTCCACGACGATGTCCCAGGGGCGCTGGCGCAGCGCGGCCGCAAACGCCTGGCGGTCGTTTTTATTGCAAACGATCTGTTCCACGGCGCCAGCCAGGGGCGGGCGCGTCCCGCGGTTCAAGGTGTAGAGCGCCGCATGGCCTGCGCGCGCAAACGCCTCCAGAATCGCCGGGCCCAGGAATCCCGTTCCGCCGATCAGTAATACTTTCGCCGGCACTTTTCCGCCCTCCGCCAAGTTGTTTTACAATCCCAGTTGCTGTCTGATCCAAGGAGTGGCCGCCGCCGTATATTCCGGGCCGGCGGCGTGCCCGACATCCGGAGCGTTATAAATGCGCTTCGGACCGCGGATGACATTGTAAGCGGCATAAACGCTGCTGGGGCCGCAGGTGGTATCAACAAATCCCACCCCGACGATCACGGCAACCGCCGCCGGGATTTTACGCGCAAAATTCACCGCGTCGTAATACATGAACATCGCCAGCGCCTGCCGCCGGACCTCCGCATCCGCGACATACGACAGGCCCGGCCAGCCGGGTTGGCGGCCGGCCTCCGCCCCGCGATGATCGCAGAGCGCCGGCACCGACGCGGCCACCGCCGTCACCCGCGGGTTCAAACCGGCCATGATGACGGACAGGCCCCCGCCCTGGCTGGAGCCGGTCAGCACCAGATGTTTTTGATCGAAATCCGGCCGCGCCGCCAGCCAGGCGATGGCGCGGTCCACGCCCAGGATGACACGGTAATAATAATATTTCCCCCGGTCGGGAATGCCATGGGCCGTGTATGACGGCGCAAATTGACGGGCATACTCAGCGTATTTTTCCCGCGGCAGGCCCAACTCAACGGCATGCACGCCGATGTCCAGCGCCAAGGCCCCGCGCGCGGCCCAGGCAACATCCGGCTGGCGGGGCTTGCCGATGCCGGCGGAAGGCACGCTGACAATGGCCGGATACGGCGGCGGTTTATCCTTGGGAACACTGAAGTAACCATACATCCGCGTGTTGTTGATATGGGCGAAACTCAAGGCAAAGCAATCCGCCTGCGCGGTGGAAAATTGCGGCAATGGCGACAGTTGCAGGTCCAGCGGGAGCGCCGCGCATTCCCGGCGCCCTTGCTCCCAGAAAGCGTCGAAATCATCGGGCAGTTCCGCGGTCGGCGCGATCCGGTCGGGGGCAAACCCCGCCGCGCCCATGCCGGTGTAGGTCTGCCCATCCTGCGTATAGGCGGCCGTGCATCTTAAAAAACCCGGCGCAGCCAGTGTGCCGCTGATGGTTACGGGGTGTTGTTCCAGCGCCATGAATTTCCGCGCTATTTGCCGCCCGCCATCCAAGGTCAAGGCCGCATCGACTTGGCCATGGCGGATGGCGCCGCCGTCGGCCCCGCAAACGCTGATAGCAAAGACGGCCGGTTCATCCGGCTGATACAGCGCATCCTGGCGGTCGGTGGTCACACGGACTTGGATGCCGGCTTGGCCAGGCGCGGGCGCTCCGCCAGCGCCGGCGAGCAACCCGCCCGCCGCATAGATCGCCAGGGACCAGGCCGGAAGTTTTAAAATGGATCGGCCGGGTGGATATCGTTTGAACATCATACGCTGACCTCCGAGACACGCAGCGCGTCCGCCGCCGCGCAGGTTTCGCGTTCGACCAGGCGCAGGGGGAACACCTGCAGCCGGCCGGCGCTGCCGGGACGCCGGGCCAGCAGATCGACCAGCAGATGCGCCGCCGCCATGGCCATGGCGTAGCGGGGTTTGTGCAGCGTGGTGAGCGCGGGATGAAAATTCTGCGCGACGGCGGCATCGTCGATCCCGATAACCGAGACCGCGCCGGGCACCTGGATGCCATGGTCCGCCAGGACGCGGATCAAGCGCATGGCGATCATGTCGTTGTGCGTGAAGAAAAGGGTCGGCCATTCGCCGCCCGCCTGGAATGGACCAAAACGCGCCTCGATCAGCGGCCAGATATCGTCGCCGTCATCCTCGATCGCGGCAACGATCGGCGGGGCCAACTCTTGCGGCAATCCCAGTAAGTGCAGGGCGGCCGCGCACTCGCGGTATCGCCGCGGCTGGGCATCCCGCCCCAGGGCTGCCAGGAACGCGGCGCGCCGATGCCCGAGAGCCGCCGCAAATTTCCACGCTTCGCTGTATCCATGCACTTCGTCCGCCACCACGCTCGCCACCCCGCGCTGCGACAAATCCATGCTCAGCGCGACCATCGGAAACTGCCGCGCGATCAGGTAATCAATCGTCGCGGCATCCATGTCCAGGCCGATGAAACCGCGGGTCTGCCCATTCTCGACCAATGCCCGCACAAACTCCACCAAGGTCTGTCCGGGCTCGAAAAAGGCGACTTCGAAACGGCATTTCAACGCATTGAAACCTTCCATCAACCCATTGATATAATCCGGCAAAAGACTTTGGTTCAGGCCTTGGTCAGCCTGCCGGCGCATGGCCAGGCAAACCGGCTGGAGCAACGGTCGGGAGCGCTGCGAAGAGACGGACGCGAACGACGTTGTTCCGCGCACGCCGGCAGGGGCGTTAACGATGGTGCCCAGCGCGCGGCGGCGGCAAACCAGCCCTTCGTGTTCGAGCAACTCGTAGGCGCGGTTCACGGTATAGCCGGTTACACCCAATTGACGCCCGAGTTTCAGGCACGTGGGCAGAAACGCGCCAGGACGCAAAATCCCATCTTGAATCTGCCGGCGATAGAAATTGGCGATCTGTGACAGCAACGGCTCCTTGCTGTCGAATTGAAGCCCTGGCAGACTCAACCCAGCCGTCACCAATGGTTTTTCAATCAATTTACCATTCATTGCTTGATAGCTTAAATGGTATCGCGAAAAAGTCAAGTTTTATTTTGCATGATGGTTGGTTCCCATTATTCGAACGCGGCAACCATGGCGGCGTTGGTGGCGGGGAAAATCCGGAATGCCATCCGGTTCACCCCGCCGGGCTGGAAATTCAAATGCTTTTCAGGGATGAAATACCAGCCGATCTTCCGCCAATCGGCGCGGGGATACAGCGTCGAAAAGGTGAAAGTCACCGTTTCCGGAAAGATGACGCCATAGCCGCCGATGGTGTTGTTGCTCGGCAGAAACAACCAGCGCCGGATCGGAAGTTCGCCGCGCCGCGCGCTCTGTTCGCCATCCGCATCGTAATAATAATCGGACTGGATGGGCATCAGCCGGAAAAAATAATAGGTCTTCGCGGGATATTTACCGTCATTCTTCAGCGCGGTTTCAATCCCGATGCCGGGACAATCCGCCCGCGCCGACAATGTCAACCGGAAAGCATAAGCTTCATCCGGCGGCCGGCTGGCCGGCGGGGCGGTCAAAACCACAAGTTTTTCACCGGCCGTATCGTCCAAAACGTTAATGGACGCCAGCGCGGTGCTGGGAGCGTGCAGATAAAACCGGTAATTCCCGTAAGGGCCGGCAAGGGAAAAATTCAGGCTGCCCGGATCAGTCCGCAGGATCATTGCGCCCGCCGTCAACACGACGCGGTTGGAAGTGATGTCCAGCGCCAGGGGACTGTTTTCCGCGACGGCAGTCGTGCTGGTCTCCGCCCAGGCACATGTTGTGGCGCCGGCCCATGCCAAGACCAGTAGAAACCTGTAAATTGCCGGGATTTTCATGATTGTCGATTTTTGAACTATTGCCTTAAATTAACCGAGCAAAAGTGAGCCTGTTTGTCTCCTGCATCCACGCTCGGCTTGCATCCCATCCCTGTCGAGTCCTGACTTCCGTTTGACACTTTTTATTGATAGTTACTGACATGTT
>CAZYXU010000012.1:0-53227 GCA_964650945.1 uncultured Verrucomicrobiota bacterium
CCGGTTGAGTTCCACCAGGTCGGCCGGCGGGAGGTCGAAGGAATGGTGGACGGCGGTCGGGCGGCCCAGGATTTTGGCGACCACGGCGGGCTCGATTTCATCCTCCTGAAACGGGATATCCGGGGATGGCCGGCGCCGGGCCGCGCGCAAATAACGTTGTTTGTCAGGCGGGCGCATGCTGCTCCAGATCCACGCCGCGTTCCAGTTCGCCCTGGCGGCGCAATTCGCGTTTCAAGATTTTGCCGGCGGCGCTCTTCGGCAGGCTTTCCATGAAAATCACCTTGCGCGGCACTTCGTGCCGCCCGAGATTGTCCTGGCAGTAGGCGCGGATATCGCGGGCGGTGCCGGTCTGTCCGGGCTGGAGCGCTAGATAGGCCGCCGGAATCTCGCCGTGCAACGGATTGGGTTCGCCCACCACGGCCGCCTCGCGCACGGCGGGATGCCGCATCAGGACTTCTTCGATGATGCGCGGATAAACATTCATGCCGTTGACGATGAGCATGTCCTTCTTGCGGTCCACGATGCTGAAGTAGCCGTCGGCATCCACGTGCCCCAGGTCGCCCGTGCGGAACCACTCGCCGAAAAAGGCGGCGCGCGTATCGGCCGGCAGGTTCCAGTAGCCGCGCATGACATTGGGCCCGCGCACGCAGATCTCGCCGACCGTGCCCCGCGGCAATTCCCGGCCTTGTTCGTCCAGAATCCGCATTTCCACGTCCGGCACGGGCAATCCCACCGTGCCGGGCTTGCGCCGGCCGCCGATGGGATTGACGCAGGTCACCGGCGAGCATTCCGTCGGGCCGTCGCCCTCGTAAATCAACTTGCCGAATTTTTTTTCAAATTGCTCCATCACCGCCACCGGCAAAGCCGCGCCGCCGGAGATGCAATACCGCAGCGGCGCGAATTGCGCGGCCAAACTGTCCGGCAGGTGCAGCAGCGCCACGTACATGCTGGGCACGGCCATGAAGATCGTGATGTGATCCGCCGCGATGGCGGCGGCGATCCGCGGCGGATCGAATTTCGGCACCGGCGCAATGGCGCAGCCGTTCAGCAGCGGCAGCAGCATGCCGGCCGTGGCGGCAAAGGCGTGGAACATCGGCAGCACCACCAGCACCCGCTCCTGGCCCGGGGCGATTTGCAGCGCCTGCGCCGCACTGTTGACGTTGGCAACCAGGTTGCGATGCGAGAGCATGGCGCCCTTGGGGTGGCCGGTGGTGCCGGCGGTATAGAGAATGGCCGCCAGGTCGTTGGCCGGGTCGTTTTTGCAGTCCGGCGGCGCGCCGGCGCAGGCAATGGCCTCCGTCCAGGCGTAATCCGCCCGGTCGGCCGGATTGGGGCCGATGCACAGGCAGAATTCCAGACAGGGGGTGATGGGGCGTAAGGCGGCCACGGATGGGGCAAATCCGTCGGAATAGATCAGCGCCCGCACCCCGGCATCGCGCAGGATGAAGGACACTTCCTTGGGATTCAGCAGCAGATTGATCGGGACCACCGTCGCGCCGGCCTTGAGGATGCCGAAATAGGCCAGGGCGAAAAAGTCGGAGTTGATGCAATACAATCCCACCCGATCGCCCTGGGCGATGCCGCGGGCTGCCAGCCAGGCGGAAACCTGATCGCTCCGGGCGTCGAAATCCCGGAAATGAAGGGTCTGTCCGCCAAAGATGACGGCCGGGCGGGCGCCATTTTTCGCGGCTACCCGGCGCAGAATTTCCGGTAAGGATTGGTTGGGTATGGGCATGCTTTTTGCGGTACAGGGTTCCCTGCCGGCGCCGGCCGGTTGCCCGTCAGCTTGGCTTTCGATCGGCGGCATCTTTCGCGCGGCTCCACGAAAAGCCGCAGGGAAGGTGCGGCGCGATCAAGTCGCGGTCGGCCAGATCGCGGTAATCGTGCGGAAAATTGGAGCAGTTTCCGGTGCGGCAGATATTGTAAATACGGCAGGCCGGCAGGCCTTCCCGATCGCGGAAGAAGAACCGGCATTTCACCACCAGTTGGCAGCAGGCCCCGCAGCGCCGGCAGGCGCCCTGGCGTTGCGCCAGGCTTTGGCGCACATAGCCGGAGCGGAAGACATTCAGAAAGAAACGGCGCGGCGTGCCCCAGAGCAGGCGCAGGCGCGTACGCAGCGGCGGGCGGGTAAAAATTGTCGGAGACATAAAGAAAATCCTGTCCAGGCAAACTCCAGCATGATTATATTTTAAGGGAATTTTGTCAAGGCCGGTTTTCAAGCCGGCACGGCGGATACAACGCAGTTTTGCCGCCCGGGCTTCAAGGCGCAGGCCGTTTGAACCAATGCCGGCGCTGGCGGGCGCGGCGCTGATCGACGCGTGTGAGGACCGCATGCATTTCAGCGGCAGTGCTGCAGCGCAGCAGCATTTTACGGCCGGCCTCATCCAGCACCTGGCTGATACTGGACATGAATTGAACATGCGGCGCGGCGGACTGGGATGGCGAGAGCGTCAGAATGATAATCCGCGCGGGCTGTTCGTCAATCGAGTCGAACTCCAGGCCGTCGCGTTTCAGCCCGACGGCGCAGACCAGGCGGCTGACAGCGTCGGTGCGTCCATGCGGGATGGCAATGCCGTATTGCATGCCGGTGGACATGGTTTGTTCGCGCTGGATGACGGCGTTCCGCGCGGCGTTCAGATCGCCGATCAGTCCCTGCCGGTGGAGCATTGCCAAAAGTTCTTCAATCACGGCCTGCTTAGTGGTCCCTTGCAGCCGCGGCTGCAGGGTGGTGGCATCGAGGAAACGCAGCATGGCGGTTTGCGGGCTGAATCCGTGCATCGGGCTTTGGACGGTTTTACCGATGGCGTCATGGTCGATGGGCGCCCGGAGTTCCCGGATGGTTTGTTCCAATTCGGCCAGCACTTCGTACATGGCGGTGTTGATGAACGGCAGGTCGGCGGGCTGGCCGTCGAAGCTGATGCTGGTTGGGCCGGCGGTCATGGTGATGACGGTGTGGCCCTTGCGGATTTGGTAGAGTTGGTCGTCATGGCTGAGCGCGTGGACGAAAAAACCCTCCGCTTCGAAGATTTCGGTCAGGCGGTCAACCAGCAGTTTCACGGTGCGCGGGGAGGGGAATTGAAAAATGGCGGCATTGGTCTCGTCCGACTGGCCGGCCGTCCGGCGCAGGCCGGGGGCGGGATTGTGAAAAAGGCCGACGAGAATCGGCGGGGCGACGAGCGTGGTGGCCAGGGTCATCAAAACGCTGACGCCGAACACCTCGGGCGTCAGCAATCCCGCCGCCAGACCGATACCGGAAATGATCAAGGCGACTTCGCCGCGCGGCAGCATGCCGCAGCCGATGCGCAGCGCGCCGCGGAGATTGAAATTGCAGGCCAGGGCCGGCAGGGCGCAGCCGACAACCTTGGCAATGACGGCGACCAAGGTGTAAACGGCGCCGAACAAAAGAACATTGCGCGCGCCGAGCAGGCGCAGGTTGACCAGCATGCCCATGCCGGTGAAGAAAACCGGCACCAGCAGCGCGTAGATGGGTTCGAGTTTTTCGCGGATGACATGCGCAACATCGGCCTTGGAAAGCGACAAGCCCATGACGTAGGCGCCGACGATCATCGCTAGCCCGGCTTCCTCGAAAAGACCGGCCAGCAGCAGCGCCAGCCCCAGCGCCATACTGGCGATGGCGGAGCGGTCGCGGAAGGTTTTTAACAGGAAACTGATCTTATGGGCGGCGAGCAGTCCGATGGCCGTCGCGGCCAGCCAGATGCCGATCGCCTTGGCGGCAATCAGGCCGATGTGCGCCCAGTTGACGCTGCCGGAATGTTTCAAGCCGCCGATCACACCCAGGCCGATAGCCAGCAGGATGATCCCCAAAACGTCGTCAATCACCGCGCCGGCCAGGATGGTGACGCCTTCCGGCGAGTCGAGTTTACGCTGGTCCGAGAGCACGCGCGCGGTGATGCCCACGGATGTGGCCGTGGAAATGATGCCCAGAAAAAGGCAGGCCGGGCTGAAAAAACCCAGTTGCCGGCCAAATAGCATCGGGGAGAAAAACACACCGGTCAGATTTCCTAACAGAAATGAAGCGGCCACGCCGCCGATCCCCACCAGGCTGCCGGCAAGGGAATAGCGCAAAAACAGCTTGATGTCGGTTTCCAGGCCGGTCATGAACAGGAGAATAATGGCGGCCAGCGAGCAGATGCCGTAGAGTTCCGGTGAAACTGGAAACTGGTCGTGCATGGGGAACAGCCCGTGCGGCAGGAGTCCGGGCAGCGGCAGGGCGCCGAGCAGGTAGGGTCCGATTACCAGACCGGCGCAAAGTTCCCCCAAGACGCCCGGCAGCTTGAGCTTTTCAAAGAGCATGTTGCCGATTTTAGCGGCAAACAGGATCGCGCCCAGTTGCATGATGAGCATCATCATGCGATGGGTCATCCCGCCGGCTGCGGCCGGGGCGCCGGTTGCGGCCGGGGCGCCGGTTGCGACCCCCGCTTCCGCCAGCCCAGTGGCGGCGGCCAGCGTCAATGCCAAAGTCAAGACAACGGTGCGCGGGAAATTTCGATGAGTCTTCATGGTCAAATCTTGCGCCTTTCCAGTAGAAATGCAAATGCGTCGGGGAATTTCCACAAAACCAGAAATATTGCAAGATAATTATTTTGTGGAAAATTTGCAGATATTCCGGCATAATGTTGCCGTCAATTTTCAGGATGGCAGACCATGCAATATAAAATTTGCACCTACGGCAACCCGGTGCTGCGCGACAAGACGCAGCCGATTCCTTTACCCGACCCGGACCTCGGTGGCCTGTCGCGGGATATGCTGACGGTGATGAACGGCAAGCGCGGCGTGGGGTTGGCGGCGCCGCAGGTGGGTTTGAGCAGGCGGATTTGCGTGGTGAATTTCGACGTGAAGCTGGATATGGCCGGGCCGGACGGCCCGCGCTTGAATCCGGATGCGGTTTTTCCGCTGGTTTTGATCAATCCGGAAATCACCGCGAAATCCGGCCGGCAGACGGATACCGAAGGATGCTTGAGCGTGCCGGAGATTTGGGCGCCGGTGACGCGCGCGCTGCAAATCACCGTGGTTTTCGACGATTTGGACGGCGCGCGCCGCGAGATGGTGGCGCGGGGATTTCTGGCGCGCGTGATCCAGCACGAACTGGATCATTTGAATGGCGTGCTGTTTATTGACCGGATGTCGCCCGTGCGCAAGGTCAGCCTGGCCGGCGAACTGAAACGCATGCGCCGCCGGATGGAGGAGCAACTCGCGCAGGGTGGAGCCTGAGCTGCGCGGGGGAGATCCCGGCGCGAGAATTCACTAAAATGTGCCGATCACACCACGGCTTGCATGACGGCCCGGATGCCCCGGTCGGCGGCCGCCGCTTTGTCCGGGCGCCGTGGCTGTTGTTGTTAACGGCGCTGGCGGTGCGTTTGGCGGGCGCTTGGTGGTTCCGGTTCCATCTTAATCCGGATGCCGGCGTGGCGGCCTTGATGGCCCGGCATATGGCTGTCGGCGCGGACTGGCCGGTGTTTTTTTACGGCCAGGCTTACATGGGCAGCCTCGAGCCCGCGGTTAGCGCCTTGTTTTGCAGGCTGTTGGGCGTTTCCGGATTTGCCGTCGCGCTCGGCCCCGCCTTTTTCTCCCTGCTGCTGCTGCCGGTGGTGTATGCCTGGGCGCGCGGCGCCGCCGGTAAAACCGCCGGCCTGTTCGCCATGGCCTTTTGCCTGGTCGGACCGCAGGGTTTTTTCCATTACAATCACTCGCCGCGCGGGGGATATGCGGCCACGCTGTTTTTTTGCGCCGCCTGTTTGTGGCTGAGCGCGCGCATCGCCGGCCGCTTCCGGCAATCCGGCGCGGTCTGTCCGCGGGAATTTATCCTTTTAGGACTGTGCGCCGGACTGGGATGGTGGACCAATCAACTAATTGCGCCGGCATTGCTGGCGGCGGCGTTGCTGCTGCTGGCGACCTTGAAGTGGCGGGTCTTTTCCCCGCCGGGGTGGATGGCCTTGCTGGCTTTCCTGGCGGGCAGCGCCCCGTTTTGGTGGTTTAATTACTGCCATGGCTGGCCGACGTTCAGCTTTGTGAACTCGTTTGGCGGTATTGGATTCCGGCAGGGGCTGAAACTTTTTTTTGTTGAACGGTTTTTTGGGCTCATCCACATCCAAGCCGCTCCTGCCTGGCGCTGGCTGCATTATGCCATCGTGCTGGCGGCCGGCCTGATGTACGCGGCGGCGCTGGCCGATCGGCGCCGACGGTCCCGCCGCGGCGCCGACGGCCTGACCGGCCAGGACGGCCGCAACGCGCAAGCCGGATGTTTGCAGTCAATGCCGGCCAACCGGGCAGCAGCCCCGTTTCATCAAATCATCTGGCTGTTTGCCGGGGTCTTTGCGCTGGTATTCAGCGCGTCGCATTTTGCCGCATTTGACAGCGCGCGTTACCTGTTGCCCTTGATCCCGGCGCTGGCGGTGGTTTTTGGCGCGGCCATGGCCTGGTTGGCGGGGCGCAGTCGGCCGGCGGCGTGGGGCATCACCTTGCTGTTGCTGGCGGCGCAGGCGCATAATATTGCCTGGGCCCGGGAAAGCATGCAGGCGGATGCCCGCGCAATGGCGCGGTATGACCGGCTGTTTGACGCGGCGACGGCAGCCGGCAAAACCAACTTCATGGCGGATTACTGGCATTACGGGTTGAATTTCATGCTGGCGGAGCGCGCGCTGGTGGCGGATGCGGGCCGGGAAAAATATCCGCCATTTGCCAGGCGGCTTGAAATGGCCGATGATATCTGCATTCTGGGTGATTATGATCAGCCCTCGGTGTTCTTTGCCCGCCATGGCGGCTCCGGCCGGCGCATCGATTTTGAGGGTATTCCCGTGCATTACGACCTGCGGGCGCCGGCGCGCCATCTCCAGGCGGTGGCGGCGGAACGGATTGCGTATGTTATGGATTCCAGCGGGCGCGATCTCAAATACCTGTTGACCAATGGCGTCGTCGAGCATGGCTGGCGGTCGCGGGAACAGGCGAAGGACGATTGGATTGAACTGGGTTTTGCGACCAATCAGGCGGTGGCCATGGTGCGGCTTTTCAGCGTGGAGCGCGAGGAAAATCCTGTCTGCTGGCGCCTGGAAATCCAGGCAGATGCCGGCGCGCCCTGGCGCGAAATTGTGCCGCGCGGCGGATTCAAGCATTATTACTGGTCCGGCAATCGGCTGTATGCTTATGGCGACCATTACCGGTTTGAAGTTTTCCTGCCGCCGGGCGGCGTCCGGAAAATGCGGATCACTAATTATGCCAGCCCGGGCAACTGGTGGTGGACCGTCCGCGGGCTGCAGGTGTTTGCGCCCGGGCCGCCGCAACCGGACGAGGCGGCCGCGGCTCCGGCCTTGTGCCGCCTGTTGCGCGCCGCCGGGGTGCGGCGGGTTTACAGCGACCGTTACATAGCCAACAAGCTGGCGGCGCTTTCCGGCGGAGAGTTGGAGACTTTGTGCGACAGCTATGTTACACCCCGGCCGCGCGCGGAAATCGGGCGGGTGGCGCTGGGCGCCCAGACCGCCTTTGTGACGCGCAGCGAGGACGCGGAGATGACGCGGCAAGCGCTGGCGCAGCGGCTAGTGGAGTTCCGGGAACTGCGGTTGCCGCCCTGGGTGGTGTTTGCGGCGGAGGCTGACGCCGCGCCGGCGGCGGCCGGCTTGTATTGGACCGGGTTCGGCTTGCTGCTGCGCGGCGACGAAAATGCGGAGCTGGCTGTGGATTGGCTGCGCCGGGCGCGCCGGCGGCTGGATGCCGGTTGCGCGGACGAACTGACCGCGCGGCTGCTCCGGGCGGCCCTGGATGCCTATCCGGGCTGCCGGCGGGGCGCGCCCCGCATCGCGGCAGCCTGGCTGGCCGGGCGGACCGGCGCCATGCAAGACGCGCTGGTTGCCATGACCGCGCCGGCCCTGGCGGCGCCGGTGCGGTTCCAGCACGGATTGGAATTGCTGGGCCTGGATACGGAGCGGTTAACATTGAGCCCGGGGGGGACCGCTACCTTGGCGTATTACTGGAAAGCGCCGGCGGCCAGCGCTGGCCGACAGTATGTAATGTTCGTGCATTTTCTGCGTGACAATCAAATCATATTTCAGGATGATCATGACTGGCTGGAAGATTTTCCGGCGGATTTTTTGCGGCGTCAGCCCGTGGGAACGGTGTTTATGGCGGTGCGCGAAATCGCCGTCCCGGCGGATTTGCGCGCCGGACCGTTGCGCCTTTATTGCGGGATTTACGACCGGGCGACCGGCCGGCGGTTGCGGCCCAGCACGGATTTGGCGCAGACCGGGAATGGCGTGTTTTTGCCGGTGGACGTAAGGGTGGAATGAAACCAGGAGGCAGGCAATGTTGATCAAATCGGAAAAATTCAACGGGCGGCAGGCATGGCGGCTGTCCGACGGCCGGATGGATTTGGTGGTGCTGGCCGGCGGCGGGCATATCGCCGGCGTGTTTCTGAAGGATGGTCCGAAAATCAACCCCTATTGGAAACCCAAATGGCGGACGATGGAGCCGTGGCAATATCGCTCCGCCATGGCCGGACGTTATGGCGCCAAGTTGCTGGCGGCGATTTTTGGGCATAATGTCTGCCTGGGCGCTTTCGGCGGGCCGTCGCCGGACGAGGCGCGCGCGGGCGGTCCGGGTTGCCACGGCGAGGCGCCCATTGTCCGCTGGCGCGTCTTGAACAAGCAATGCTCCGGCCGCCGCCTGGTGTTCAGTTACGGCTGCGAATTGCCGGTCGCCCGGATGGCATTGCGACGGACGCTGACCATGCAGGCTGAATCCGGGGTCGTGGGTGTGCGCGAGGTGGTGGAAAACCTTGCGCCCTGCGATGTGCCCTTCACCATGTGCCAGCATGTGTCGTTCAGCGCGCCGTTTGTCGAGCCCGGCGTCACGGTTTTTGACATGGCGGGCGGGCCGGCGCATACCTTCCCCGAGGTTTTCGGCCAACCCCAGCGTTTGCAACCTGACAAGGCGTTCACCTGGCCCGCCGGGCCGGGGGTGAAAAGCCGGGTGGATTTGCGCACCATGGGCCGCGGCCGCAACAGCGACTTTTACGCCGTGCTGATGAATCCGCGCCGGGCGCAGGTGTGGTTCAGCGCCATGCATCCCGGACAGGGCCTGCTGGTGGCCTATGCGTGGCGGCCGGCGGATTATCCCTGGACCGGAGTCTGGGAGGAGAACCATGCCCGTACCGCGCCGCCGTGGAGCGGCCGGGAATTGACGCGCGGCATGGAATTTGCCAACGCGCCGTTCCCGTTGAGTTTGCGGGACGGGGTTAATCTAGGCAAATTTCAGGGGCACCCGACCTTCCGCTGGCTGCCGGCGCGCGGCTGCGTGACGTTTGAATATTCCATCCTGGCGCGGACGGTGGACCCCGGCGCGCGCGGCGTGACGGATGTGCGGGTGGATGGCGCCGATGCCGCGGTGAAACTGGTTTGACGCCGGTTGCCGGCCGTTAAGCCCCACGCGGCGCAATCAAGGACGTCCGGGCCGCCGCGGGAAGGACGCGGGGATTATTTTTGCCCGGGGTGTTTGAAAATTTTATGATAGACCCAATATTGCAGCAGCGCAAAAATCAGCATGACCGCCGCCACGGAATATTTAATCCCCGTCGATAGCGTTGACGTCCAGGCCGCCCCGCAAACGATCAGCCACAGGCCCGCATGGGTGTCAATGGCGGTGAGTAATCCCCGTTTTCGCTTTAAATCCTGTAAATTCAACGCTGTGCCCCTGTTGTCCCGCAGCCCGATGGATGACGGCGGCGGCCATCTGGGTATGCTTTTTTTCGTTTTTTACCAGACCGTAAAATAAAATTCAAGCTAAATCAATTTGAATAATTCAAGGAGCGAGCGATGCTGAAACGGATGGCTGGAAAATTGCTGCTGAAACTGATGGCGCTGTGCTGCGCAACCGGCGCCTGGGCGGAATCCGCGGCTGTGACCGACGCCCAGTCGGCGGAATGGCTGTGTTGGGCGATTCCCCTGCCCAAGGAAGCTAAAATTCTCCGCCAGGTCAAACTGCCCGCTGCCGCCGTCAAGCTGACGGCGCGCGCCGGCGCCGGCGAACTGGAACTGCACGCCCTGCGCCAGCTCCAGGATTTGTTCCGCGCACAGGCCGGGGTGGATGGTGGTCAGGGTGGAGCGTTTGAGATATTGATCGGCGTCTGCGACGCCCAGGGACGCCTGGGCGATGCCATCGTGCCGGACGCCGCACGGCTGGCGGAATTGCCGAACAAGGAGCAGGCCTGCCTGATCCGGCCTTTGGGCGACAACCGGCTGGTCCTGGCCGCGCTGGATGGGCGCGGCGTATTTTACGCCGCGCTGACCTTGCGGCAGTTGCTGGAGCCGAAATTCAAGGGCGAGGATGTGACGTTGCCGCTGGCGGTGATCACCGACTGGCCCGACCTGGCCGAGCGCGGCGAGTGGGGCGGGGTGGGCAAGGGCAGCGCAACCTTGCAGCCTGAAGATATCGAGTGGATGGCTGCGCGCAAGATGAATCTGATCGAGTTTCACGTCAATCACCAGGTGGATTCAAACGGCAACGCGACGGCCAATATTGACCGCGCGTTGCTGCGCCGCGGGCGGATGCATGGCGTCAAAATGGTGCCGATCATCTCGCATTTGAACGGCATGGGGCATCGCGGCGTGTATCAGGCGTATCCCGAATTGCAAGGCACGGGGCCGGGCGCGCTTTACAAGCGCCAGGCGACCGAGCTTTACGCCCCGTGCGCCTCCAATCCGAAGCTGATCGGCATCCTGGCCGATTGGATGCGCGCCTATGCGGCTTATGAAGGCGTGCGCGACATCTCCTGCTGGCTGGGCGAGCTCAACCTGCGCTGCGAGTGCCCGGAATGCGCCAAGTTGGAACAATTCGCCCTGGAAACGCGGGCGTTTGTCCGGGCCTGGCGCCTGGCGGTCAAGGACTATCCGGATTTGCGCATCCGCATCCTGCTGACCCAGGGGAGTTACAAGTCCAACGACAAGGTGCTGGCGGAGGTTCCCCCGGAGGTGGGCGTAACCTATTACGATGGCGGCAAGACTTATGATTCCTCTCCGACCCCGATGATTTATCCGTTGCTGGAGGAATATGCCGCCAAGGGCGGCTGGCTGGGCGTGTATCCGCAGCTCACGCCGTCCTGGCGGATCGTCAGCCCCTGGAGCTGCCCGCAATTCATCAAGTATCGGATGACGGAATTTGTTGACAAAAAACTGGTCTCGCTTGCCGGTTATGTTGTCGGCGGCAATCGCCTGTTCGATTTCAACGTCACCGCCGCGGCGGAATGGAGTTGGAATGCACACGGGCGCAGCGAACGTGAATTCGCCCTGGCTTGGGCGACGCGCCAGGGCCTGCCTGCGGCGCAGGCGGAATTGGCGGCGGATTGGGCGGTCAAGTTGGGCCAGCCCGCCTGGGATTTGTACGGCGCGCGGCTGGTGGAACGGTACTTGTTCGCCCCGGCGAATTTTGCCGGCATGGTTTCCTCCGGCTTGCCGCCCGCTTACGGGCTGGGCGCCTTTGCTTATATTCCCGACAACCAACATTTCCAGCGCAATTTTCAGATGTGCCGCGAGGCGCTGACGCTGGCCGAGCGTGTGGGCGGGGCGGGGATGGTGGCCGAGTCCCAGGCGGTGTTGACGTATTACCAGATGCTCAACGAGGTGATCGGGATCGGCGGGTTCCTGTCCGCGCATAAAAATGTCGGCGATGCGGAACGCGGCGTGTTGCAGCAGCACATGAACCGGCTGGCGCTGGCCGGTTTGCTGAACGTGGAGGCGTTGGAAGATTGGGAACGCGCGGTGGCCGCCGGCGCCGGCGGCGGACGCCTGCGGGAAGGCGTGCAGGCGACGCAGGATTCCATCGGCGCCGCGGCGCGCGCGCTGGCGCGGTTTGGCGTCCGGGATGTCGTGTCCGCTTTCACACGCGGCGAGATCGGCGCATGGACGTTGGAGGATTTCCGGGAGAAAGCCGAGATTGTCAAAACCATGGATGTCAGCCGGCAGGTCTGCGGGCCGGGGCGGTATCTGGCCGCTTTCCAATATGGCGGCGGGTATAACGGATTGCAGGTGTCACGGGTGGCATTGGCGTCGGCGCCGGCGGATGATCCCGCCAGGCAAGTTGAACTGGCGGTGGACGAACACGCCGGGAGCACCGGCGCGAGCAATGACCGAAACATATATGCACTGGCGCTGACCAACTACGATGCCGCCCGCCGCTATATGCTGGTGGCCCGCATACGCGGCGTACGCCCGCAGGATCAGAAAACCGGGCAGACCGGCTGTGAAGGCAAGGTTTGGCTGGAGCGCGAACGTCCGCTGGACTGGCAGAGCCAGATCATGGCCTGCCAGCCGGTTGTCACCGGGGCGGCGGCGCGGCTGGGTTTTTCCGGCAAGGGCTTGAAGGTGGGCGTGCTGGCGGGCGGATATGGCGCCGATGGCTTGCTGGAATTGCTGCGGAAGACCGCGGGGATAGATTCCGCGCCGGTCAGCCTGGGTGATTTTCAGTCCGAAAATTGCCGCGTGCTGATCCTGCCGCAAATGCGCTCGGCGGTGCCGGCGGCCTTTGCGCGGCAACTGGAGGAGTTCGTCCGGCAGGGCGGCGGATTGGTTGCCACGCATGATGCCGTGGGCTACCGCGAGATGCCCAAGTTGTGTGAAAGCGTCTGTGCCGGCGGCGTGGAACATACCCGCGCCGGAACGTGGAAAATTGCCGCGACGCATCCGGTGACCAGGGGATTGGCGGCCGGCAAGGCGTTGTCGCGGGGCTTTATTGACCAGGTGGAATTACGGGTCGGCACGAATGGCGCAGCGGTGGCGGCCGGCGAGATCACCGGCAACCCCGTGGTCGTGGCGGGCGCGTTTGGCAAGGGCCGGTATGTCGCCTGCGGGTTGCTGCTGGGAATGGAACATGATCAGTTTGGCTCGGGCGACCGCGAGACTGGGCCGACGGCGGATGAGGCCGCGCTGCTGCTCAATGCCATCCGCTGGTGCGCGGGGGCGGAATGAAAATATTGCGGATTGAAAGTCAATGAAATTGCTTTTTTTCGGGACCGGGTTGCGGCGTTATCAAAGCCGGATGTCCAAACGCCCTAAGCCGGCGCGCAATTCTTCCAGGGAACGCGTTTGCAGCAGCGCCAGCATGTCCGCGCGCGGGATTTGAAGCGCTTTGGCGTATTGTGGAATCCAGCGCCGGAACAATAAAACCGCGATGCGTTCGCCATGCAATTCCGCGAGCGCGTGGAAATGCGCGCGTAAAAAATCCTGGCGTTCAGTGGCCGCGGGCGGCGGCGGCAGCGCGTCGCCGCGGAGGGCGGCGGCGCATTCGCGGATGATCCAGGGATGATGCAGCGCGGCGCGGCCGATCATGACGCCGGCGCAGCCGGTTTCCGCGCGCATCGCCAGCGCCGCTTGCGCTGAATTGACGTCGCCGTTGGCGATGACCGGCAGGCGCGGCACGGCGGCCACGACCCGGCGGATGGCGGCGCGGTCGGCGCGGCCGGTATAGCCCTGGGCGCCGGTGCGGCCGTGGATGGCGAGCGCCGCCACGCCGGCCTGTTCGAGCGCCGGTGCCAGCCGCCGCGCCGTTTCGTCCGCCGCCTCCCAGCCCAGGCGCAGTTTGGCGGTGACCGGCACGCGCACGGCGGCGGCGACGCGGCGCGCGATTTCCAAGGCGCGCGCGGGCTCCAGCAGCAGGCCGGCGCCGGCGCCGCGTTTAGCGATCTTGCGCTTGGGGCAGCCCATGTTGATGTCCAGCAGCATCGCCTGGCGGTTGGCCACCAGCCATTGGGCCGCCTCGGCCATCAAGTCCGGGTCGGTGCCGTAAAGCTGCCAGGCCAGGGGCGCGTCTGCCGGATCATGGGACAACAGGGCCTGGCGTTTTTGCCCGCCGCCCCGCAGAATGCTGTGGGGTTCGACCATTTCGCTGTAAGCCAGGAAAGCCGGCGGGGTGATGGCGCGCAGGGCCTGTCGGAATGGCCGGTCGGTATAACCGGCCATGGGCGCCAGCACGACCGGCGTCTCCAGGAGCAGGGGACCGATTTGCAAAGCATGGTTCAAAACGGGCATGGGCGGGGATTATAGCCGCTGCCTGAAAAAATCAACATTTTAAAAAAAACATATTGACATGCATCCGGTTTTTGCTAGTCTGCCAACTTTACTGCTTACAGGTAACTGCCAAGCGGCGGAAGCAATTACAGGCGGGATGGGTTGGCCCTGCTTGGGATGTGGTTAGGCCCACGTAGCTCAGTTGGTAGAGCACATCCTTGGTAAGGATGAGGTCAACGGTTCAATCCCGTTCGTGGGCTCCATTTCAAGGTTGTAAAAAACAGACTGGAAAAGTCAGGCAAATCGAAGGAGACGGACAATGGCTAAGGAAAAATTTGAACGGACGAAACCGCATGTGAACGTGGGGACAATCGGGCACGTTGACCATGGCAAGACCACGCTGACGGCAGCGATCACCAAGGTGCAATCTTTGAAAGGATTCAGCGAGTATGTTTCCTACGACCAGGTTGCCAAGGCTTCCGAGTCGCAGGGCCGCCGCGATCCGACCAAAATTTTGACCATTGCGACCTCCCATGTCGAATACGGCACGGCTAACCGCCATTATGCCCATGTGGACTGCCCGGGACATGCCGACTACGTGAAAAACATGATCACCGGCGCCGCCCAGATGGACGGCGCGATTCTGGTGGTGAGCGCTTCCGACGGTCCGATGCCGCAGACCCGCGAACATATTTTGCTGGCCCGCCAGGTGGGTGTGCCGGCGATCGTGGTCTTCCTGAACAAGGTGGACACGGTGGACGATCCCGAATTGCTCGACTTGGTCGAGTTGGAAATCCGCGACTTGCTGAACAGCTACCAGTTCCCCGGCGATAAAATCCCGATTATCCGCGGCAGCGCCTTAAAGGCGGCTTCAGTGACTGCGCCCGATGCGCCCGAAGCCAAGTGCATCCAGGAACTGATGGACGCGCTGGACGCCTACATCCAGGAGCCGGTGCGCGTTCTGGATCAGGCGTTCCTGATGCCGATCGAAGACGTGTTCTCCATTGAAGGCCGCGGGACGGTGGTTACCGGCCGCGTTGAACGCGGTTTGATCAAGGTCGGCGAGGAAGTGGAAATCGTCGGTTTGCGCGATACGCAGAAGACCGTGGTTACGGGCGTGGAAATGTTCCGCAAGCTTTTGGACCAGGGGCAGGCCGGCGACAATATCGGTTGCCTGCTGCGCAGCGTCAAGAAAGAGGATGTGGAGCGCGGCCAGGTGCTCGCCAAGCCCGGCAGCATCACGCCCCACACGCATTTCAAGGGCCAGTTGTATGTGCTGAGCAAAGAAGAAGGCGGCCGGCATACCGCGTTTTTCAAGGGATATCGGCCCCAGTTTTACTTCCGCACGACCGATGTCACCGGCGAGATTACTTTGCCGGAAGGCGTGGAAATGGTAATGCCCGGCGACAATGTGGCGGTGGAAGTCAAGTTGATTGCCCCGATTGCGTTGGAGAAAGGCGTGCGTTTCGCCATCCGCGAAGGCGGACGGACCGTGGGCGCCGGACAGGTGACGGAAGTCATCAAATAAAGTCCGCGGCCTAAATCGTTGATAATAAATTTTTTAAACGGGGTGGTGAGCGATGGCGCGGGAATTGATCACTCTGGCGTGCACGGAATGCAAGCGCCGGAATTACATGTCCACCAAGGATAAGCGACGCACACCGGACCGGCTGGAATTGAAAAAATTCTGCCGTTTCGAGCGGAAGCGAACCTTGCACCGCGAAACCCGTTAATTGTGGCCGGTGTTTGGAAGGCCAGTAGCTCAATTGGCAGAGTACCGGTCTCCAAAACCGGGTGTTGGGGGTTCAAGTCCCTCCTGGCCTGCCATTGGCAGGAAATGTGCCGGGCGGGTGTGAGGTGAAATGAGCAAGTTGCGCGAATTAATCATGAGCATGGCGGCGTTTTTCAGCGACGTCGGGGCGGAATTGCGCAAATCGTCATGGCCGACACGGCCGGAATTGCTGGATTCGACCTTGGTGGTGATTTTATCCGTGATTGCGCTGGCGGTCTTTGTCGGGATAAGCGATCTGGTGCTGATGAAGTTCCTGGAACTGATTTTGTGATTTGGTGGCGGACGCTGGGGTGAATCATGGAAAAGCAGTGGTTTGTGGTGCATACGCTGACCGGGAAGGAAACGCGCGTCAAGGAAAGTATGGAGCGCCGGGCCGCCACCGAGGAAATGGGCGATTTGGTGGGCGAAATTTCCATTCCGTCGGAAAAGGTTTCCGAGGTTAAAAAGGGCCGCAAAACCACGGTAACGCGGATGTTTTATCCTGGTTATGTGCTGGCGCAGATTGCGCTTTACAAACCTGACGGCGGTTTGAATGAACGTTCCTGGTATTTTGTGCGGGATACGCCGGGCGTGATCGGATTTGCCGGGGGTGAAAAACCGGTCCCTTTGCGCGCCAAGGAAGTTGAAGCCATTCTGCACCAGATCGAGGATAAGCAGGAAAAAGTCAAGCCCAAGGTTGATTTCGCGGCGGGTGAAACCGTCAAAATCAACGACGGCCCGTTTCTTAACTTTAGCGGCGTCATCAGCGACGTCGATCCGGAGCGCGGCAAACTGCGGGTCTCGGTGGCGATTTTCGGCCGGACGGCGCCGGTGGAACTGGAATATTGGCAGGTGGAACGGGTTTGAAATTCAAGATTTGAAATTTTAGATTTCAAATTCAAGGTTTGAGGGATGTTATGGCGAAAAAAGTTGCAGCGATGATTAAGTTGCAGATTCCGGCCGGCCAGGCCAATCCGGCGCCGCCGGTGGGGCCGGCGCTTGGCCAGCAGGGCGTGAATATCATGGCTTTCTGCAAGGAATTCAACGCCTCCACGCAGGGGCAGGCCGGCATGATCGTGCCGGTGGTGATTACGGTTTACAGCGACAAATCCTTCACCTTTATCACCAAGAGCCCGCCGGCCGCCTCGCTGATTAAACGCGCGGCCGGGCTGGCCAAGGGGTCGGGGATGCCCAACCGGGACAAGGTGGGCAAATTGACGCGCGCGCAAATTGCGGAAATCGTCAAGACCAAGCAACAGGATTTGAATGCAATCGACGCGGCGCGCGCGGCCCGTATGATCGAAGGCACAGCGCGCAGCATGGGTGTGGAGGTGGTGGATTAACATGGCCAAGCATGGAAAACGCTATCGCGGGATCGCCGAAAAGGTTGCCGAAGGTAAGATTTACACCCTGGAAGAAGCGGTGGATTTTATCAAAAACAACCCCGGCGCCAAGTTCAACGAAACTTTGGAAATGGCTTTCCGCCTGGGGATCGATTCTAAAAAGTCGGAGCAAATGGTGCGCGGCACGGTAACCCTTCCGCATGGCACCGGCAAAAGCGTGCGCGTGCTGGTTTTCGCCAACGGTGCGGCCGCCGACGCCGCCCGCGCCGCCGGCGCGGACACGGTGGGTTTCGAGGATATGGTCGCCAAGATTCAGGGCGGGTGGCTGGAGTTTGACGTGGCGATCGCGACGGTGGACGCCATGAAGGAAGTGCGCAAACTGGGCAAATTTCTCGGCCCGCGGGGCTTGATGCCGAATCCCAAAACCGGCACGGTGACCAACGACGTGGCGGCGGCGGTCAAGCAATTCAAAGCCGGCCGCGTGGAATTCCGTATGGACCGGCACGGCAATGTCATGGTGCCGTTCGGCAAGCGCGCCTTTGAGGCGGCGCAACTGGTGGAGAACGCCAAGGTTTTAATGGAAGCCGTGCAGGCCGCGCGGCCGCCGACGGCCAAGGGTGTGTTTATCAAGCGCTGTGTGGTCAGTTCCACCATGGGGGTGGGTCTGCCCGTGCAGGTGCGGGAAGCGGTGGTTGCATAAGAAGGGCGCCGATATGAGGATAGAGAAACAAGCTATTATTGATGAAACCCGCGGGCGCCTGGAAAAATCGTCGTTTATCATCATCGCCGATTACACCGGGATGCAGGTGGTGCAGTTTGGCGATTTGCGCCGGCAGCTCGCCCGGCATGGGGCGGGTTTGCATGTGGTGAAGAACGCCTTTTTAAGGCGCGCGGCCGCGGGGCTGCCCCTGGCCGCCGCCGCCGAGCACCTGGCCGGGCCGGTGGCGGTGGTGGTGGGCGGCGAAGGTTTGGAAGCCGCCCGCGAACTGAAAAAATTCATCCAGGCCAACCGGAAACCCGCGGTGCAATGCGGTTTTTTCGAAGGCCGCTTTTTTTCCGCCGGGGAAATTGAAGCTTTGGTAAACCTGCCGCCACGGCAGGTTTTGTATGGCATGCTGGCCGGAACGCTGGCCGCGCCCATGTCGCGTTTGGCAGGGGCCATGCGGCAGAAAGTGGCCAGCCTTTTGTATGTCCTGAAAGCGGTGCAGGAGAAAAAGAGTCAACCGCAATAGCGCGCGAAAACGTGTGGTTCTAGCAGAGGAGATCGTATCATGTCGGAAGCAGCAACAGCGAATGCCGAAGCCGGAACGGCCGAGGTGAAAGTCGAAGGCAAGATGGCCGAATTCATCAGTTGGATTGAGGGCATCAGCGTATTGGAGCTCTCGCAACTGGTTAAGGCCCTGGAACAGCGCCTGGGCGTGACGGCGGCGGCGCCGATGGCCATGGCGGCCATGCCGGCGGCCGGCGGCGGCGCGGCGGCGGCGGCGGAGCAGACGGAGTTTACCGTGGTGCTGGCCAGCGCCGGCGCCCAGAAAATTCAAGTCATCAAGGAAGTCCGCGCCATTACCGGCCTGGGTTTGAAAGAATCCAAGGACTTGGTGGAAGGCGCTCCCAAGCCGGTCAAGGAGGGTGTTTCCAAGGACGAAGCCGCCAAGCTTAAAGAAAAGTTGGAGGCCGCCGGCGCTAAGGTGGAAATCAAATAACCGCGCCCGGAACGGGCGCGGCTTACGCCGACGCATCAACAACCAAAACATTGCCATCCGGTTCCGCCGCCGCCCGGACGCGGGCGGCGCCGGTCCGGCTGGGTAGTGTTTTGGTTTTTTGCGTCGTGATCACCGGCGGCAATGGCGGCGGCCGTCCTGCTGGCGGAGGTGGTTAAGGGGTGGTTTGATATTCGCGGAATTCCCAATTTACGGAGAATGAGCGCAATGGCTGACAGAATTAAATTCGGCAAACTTAAAGACATCATTGAGCCGCCCGATTTGATCGAGCTGCAAACCAATTCCTACAAGACCATGCTGCAGGCGGAAGTGCCGCCGGCCCGGCGCAAAAACATCGGCCTGCAGGGCGTGTTCCGGGAGTTATTCCCCATCACCAGCTACGACGAGCGCTTTATCCTCGATTTTGTGCAGTACGAATTGGCGCCGCCGAAAAAAAATCCTTACGAATGCCTGCGCGACGGCGAAACTTTCGCCGCGCCGCTGTACGTCACCTTCCGTCTGAAAAACGGCGACGAAGTTTGCGAGGAAGTGGTGTATATGGGCGAGATTCCCCTGATCACCCCCAACGGCAGTTTCGTGATCAACGGCGCCTACCGCGTGGTGGTCAGCCAGTTGCATCGCTCCCCCGGAATCTGTTACGAACAGTCCACGCATTCGAACGGCTCCACCATTTATTCCTTCCGCCTGATTCCCGACCACGGTTCCTGGGTGGAGGTGCAGTTTGACGCCAACAACCTGATCAACATCTATCTCGACCGGCAGCACCGCCGCCGTAAATTCCTGGCCGTGACATTTTTGCGCGCCATCGGATACGGCGCGGATGAGCAATTGCTGGATGTGTATTACCGCGGCGCCAAGCTGGATGTCGGCGGCGCGCATACCGACGAGCAGCTGGCGCACAAGGTTCTGAAAGAGGATGTGATTGACGTGGACTCCCAGGTGGTCCTGGGCCGGCGTTACGAGCCGGTCACCCGCACGCTCCTGGGCCAGATGAAGGCCGCCCGCTTCACGACGGTCGACGTGGTGGACATATCCTGGGACGAAGGCGTTTTCCTGCGCAACCTGCAGAAGGATTCCACGCATTCCGAGGAGGAGGCCTTGAAGGATATCTTCAAGCGCCTGCGCCCGGGCGATCCCCCCACCGTCAACAACGCCCGGCAAATGCTCAAAAACCTTTTCTTCGACTCGCGGCGCTTCGACCTGGGGCGCGTCGGCCGCTATAAAATCAATCAGAAACTGGGGCTGAAAGCCGATAAAAATCTGCGTGCGCTGGACATCGAGGACATGGTGGAGGCGCTGCGCTACCTGATCAACCTGCAGCGCGGCAAGGGCGCGGTTGACGACATTGACCACCTGGGCAGCCGGCGTTTGCGCACCGTGGGAGAACTGGTGGAAAATCAATGCCGCCTGGCGTTGTCGCGTACCCAGAAAACCCTGCGGGAACGCATGGTATTCCTCGACACTACCGTCGAAAAAATTACCCCGCAGCGCTTGATTAACCCGAAATCGCTCTCGGCCTCGGTGCAGGACTTCTTTGCCCGCAGTCAGTTGAGTCAGTTCATGGACCAGACCAATCCGCTGTCCGAAATGACCCACAAGCGGCGCTTGAGCGCGCTGGGGCCGGGCGGCTTGAGCCGGGAACGCGCCGGCTTCGAAGTGCGCGACGTCCACAACAGCCACTATGGGCGTATCTGTCCGATCGAAACGCCGGAAGGCCCGAATATCGGCTTGATTTCTTCGCTGGGCACCTACGCGCGCGTGAACGAATTCGGTTTCCTGGAGACGCCCTACCGCAAGGTGGTGAACGGGCGGGTGACGGACACGATCGAATACCTTTCGGCCGACCGCGAGGAGGATTTTGTCATCGGCCAGGCCAACACGCCGATGGATGCGAACGGCCGGATCACCAGCGAAATGGTGTTTGTGCGGCATCGCGGCGACTTTCTGGAAAAGACCCGCGACACCGTGCAGTACATGGATGCTTCCCCCAAGCAGGTCGTCAGCGTGGCCGCCGGTTTGATTCCCTTCCTGGAGCATGACGATGCCAACCGCGCCCTGATGGGGTCCAACATGATGCGCCAGGCCGTGCCGCTGCTGCGGGTCGAGCGTCCGTTCGTGGCCACGGGGCTGGAGCGGCGCGTGGCGATGGATTCCGGCAACGTGGTCGTGGCGACGGCGCCCGGGCGCGTGGCCTATGTGTCGGCCCAGCGGGTCGTGGTGACGGCCGACGGCAAACTGCCCCGGAAGGGGGCGGCGGAGTGGAAGCAGGCCCAGGAATACGAATTGTGCAAATTCATGCGCACCAATGCCGGCACCTGCATGAACCAGAAGCCGGTGGTGGCCGTGGGCCAGAAAGTCGCGCGCGGCATGGTGCTGGCCGATGGCGCCAGCACGGCCGGGGGCGAACTGGCGCTGGGACGCAACGTGCTGGTGGCCTTCATGCCGTGGGGCGGCTATAACTTCGAGGACGCGATCCTGATCAGCGAACGCGTGGTGCAGGAGGATATGTTCACCTCCATGCATATCGAAAAGTTCGAGGCCAGCGCCCGCGATACCAAGCTCGGTCCCGAAGAAATCACGCGTGACATTCCCAACGTGGGCGAGGAGGCTTTGCGCAATCTGGGCAGCGACGGCGTCATCCGCATCGGCGCGTGCGTCCAGCCCGGCGACATCCTCGTCGGCAAGGTGACCCCCAAAAGCGAAACCGAACTGGCGCCGGAAGAGCGCCTGTTGCGGGCGATTTTCGGGGAAAAGGCCGCGGACGTCCGCGACACCTCGCTGACCGTGCCCAGCGGCACCTATGGCATCGTCATGGACGTGAATGTCTCGTCCCAGAAAACCGTGGCCCGCGAAAAGCTTTCCGCCAAGGAGCGCCGGCTGCAGCTCAAGCAGATCGAGGACGAATACAAGGACAAAAAGCAGAGCCTGACCGATGTCCTGACCGAAGCTTTGAGCAATGTGCTGCTGGGCGAGAAAATCCCCCTGGACGTGGTGAATGCCGAGACCGGTGAAATCATCATTCCCGCCAACCGCAAGATCACCAAGACGCTGCTGCGCAAGATGGCCCTGGTCAGCGAACACGTCGAGATCGATCCCAGCCCGATCCAGGTGAAAATTCACGGGATCATCAACGAGTACAAAAACAAGTTCTCGGAAATCGAGCTTGAGCGCGAGAACGCGCTGGATCGCATTTCCAGCGGCGATGAGCCGGATGACGGCGTGATCAAGCAGGTCAAGGTTTATATCGCCAGCAAGAAACGCCTGGAAGTCGGCGACAAAATGGCCGGCCGCCACGGCAACAAGGGCGTGGTGGCCCGGATCGTCAAGGCCGAGGATATGCCCTTCCTGCCTGACGGCACGCCGGTGGATATCGTCTTGAACCCGCTGGGGGTGCCTTCCCGCATGAACGTGGGGCAGTTGCTTGAAACCCAGTTGGGCTGGGTCTGCGAGCAGAAAAACCTTTTCGTGGAAACACCGATTTTTGACGGCGTTTCCGAAAAACGCATCTGCGATATGATGAAGGAGGCCGGCCTGCCCGAAACCGGGAAGACGGTCCTGTATGACGGCCGCACCGGCGATCCGTTCGAACACAAGGTGACGGTGGGCGTCATTTACATGATGAAACTGCACCACCTGGTCAGCGACAAGATCCATGCCCGCGCGGTCGGACCTTATTCGCTCGTTACCCAGCAGCCGCTCGGCGGCAAGGCGCAATACGGCGGCCAGCGATTCGGGGAAATGGAGGTGTGGGCGCTGGAGGCTTATTCCGCCGCCTATGCCCTGCAGGAAATGCTCACGGTCAAGAGCGATGATGTCGCCGGCCGGACGCGCATTTACGAGTCAATTGTCAAGGGTGAAAACATCATCGAACCGGGCATGCCGGAGTCGTTCAATGTCCTGATTAACGAGCTGAAAGGACTGGCGCTGGATGTGCGCCTGAACCGCGCCAAGGAAGCCGCGGGGTGATATGGCTGCGCTGGTCGGGCCGCGGCGCCGCTGGCGCGCGGCCGGTGTTGTTGCACAACTGTTTTTATATAACAAGCTAGATCGCGGGGTGTACGGTGGATATTTTGAACGCCAAAACGGTTCCCGACATGAGCAAACCGGCGGATTTTGACTTCGTCAGCATCGGTCTGGCGGCGCCGGAGACCGTCCGTTCCTGGAGTTATGGGGAAGTTAAAAATCCGGAAACCATCAACTACCGCACTTATAAGCCGGAACGCGGCGGGTTGTTTTGCGAGAAGATTTTCGGACCGCAGAAGGACTGGGAGTGCAGTTGCGGCAAGTACAAGCGCATCAAGCACAAGGGCGTGGTTTGCGACCGCTGCGGCGTGGAAGTGACCATGGCGCGCGTCCGGCGCGAACGCATGGGGCATATCGAACTGGCCGTACCGGTGTCCCATATCTGGTTTTTCAAGTGCACCCCCAGCCGCATCGGGCTGTTGCTGGATTTGACCGCCCGGGCCCTGGAACGCATTGTGTATTACGAGGACTACATCGTGGTGGAGCCGCGCCATACGACCCTCAAGACCGGCCAGGTGCTGCGCGAAGACGAATATCGCGAGGCGCAGGAGCAGTTCAACGAGGAGTTTGTCGCCAAGACCGGGGCCGAGGCCATCCGCGACCTGCTCAAGCAGATCGACCTGGCGGAGATGATGAACCGCCTGGAAGAAGAGATGCAGAACACCCGCAGCAAGCAGACCCGCAAAAAACTCGCCAAGCGCATGAGCCTGGTGGAAAACATGCGGCTCAACAATTTGCGCCCGGAATGGATGATCCTGGGCGTCGTGCCGGTGATCCCGCCGGACTTGCGGCCGCTGGTTCCCCTCGAGGGCGGGCGTTTCGCCACATCGGATTTGAACGACCTTTACCGGCGCGTGATCAACCGCAACAACCGCCTGAAAAACCTGTTGATGCTGAAGACGCCCGACGTCATTATCCGCAACGAAAAGCGTATGCTGCAGGAGGCCGTGGACGCGCTGCTGGACAACGGCCGCCACGGCCGGCCGGTGGTGGGGTCGGGCAACCGCCCCTTGAAATCGCTGAGCGACATGCTGAAGGGCAAGCAGGGGCGTTTCCGCCAGAACCTGCTGGGCAAGCGCGTGGACTACTCGGGGCGCTCGGTGATCGTGGTCGGACCGGAACTGGCCTTGCATCAGTGCGGCCTGCCCAAGAAGATGGCCATGGTGCTCTTTGAGCCCTTTATCATCCGCAAGCTCAAGCAAAAGGGCGTGGTGCACACCGTGCGCGGCGCCAAGAAGATGATTGAAAGCCAGGTGGACGCCGTCTGGGACGCCCTTGACGAGGTGATCAAGGGCAAAACCGTCATGTTGAACCGCGCGCCCACCCTGCACCGCCTCAGCATCCAGTCCTTCGAGCCGGTGTTGATTGAAGGCGACGCCATCCAGTTGCATCCCCTGGTTTGCACCGCCTTTAACGCGGACTTTGACGGCGACCAGATGGCGGTGCATGTCCCCTTGTCCGTCGAGGCGCAGTTGGAGTCGCGCCTGCTGATGCTTTCAACCAACAACCTGTTCTCGCCTTCCAACGGCAAGCCGATCATGACTCCCAACCAGGACATTGCCCTCGGGATTTACTACCTGACCATGGGCGATACCCTGGCGGGTTTGGATCAGAAGCAGACCGACAAGCATTTGCCGATCTTCGCCGATGCCGAGGAGGTGCAGTTCGCTTACGACAACGGCCAGGTGCGCGTGCATACGCCCATCCGTTTCCGCAACCCGGATTACCTGAACCAGACAGTCTACGGCAAAAAAGATCAGCGGGTGCTGCTGACCACGGTGGGGCGCGTGTTTTTCAACGTCATCTTCCCGCGCCCGGTGGGCTTTATCAACGACACCGTCACCAAAAAACTCGCCGGCACGATCATCTGGAAATGCTATCATGCCGCCGGCCATGAAGAAACCATCCGGGTCGTGGACAAGCTTAAAACCCTCGGGTTCAAGTATGCCACGCTGACCGGTATTTCCATCGCCCTGGTGGACATGATCATGCCCCCGGAGAAAGACCAGATCATCAAGGACGCGCGCAGTCAAATCGCCGAAGTGGATCAGCAGTACCGGCGCGGCATTATTACCGACGGCGAACGCTATAACAAGGTGATTGACATCTGGACCCGCGCCACGGACGAAACCACCCACACCATGTTTGAAGCCATCCGTAAAAACGGCGGGGCGACCGAGCCCAATCCGCTGTACATGATGGTGGATTCCGGCGCGCGCGGCAGCCGCCAGCAAATCCGCCAGTTGGCCGGCATGCGCGGCCTGATGGCCAAACCTTCCGGCGAGATCATCGAGCAGCCGATCGTCTCCAATTTCCGCGAGGGCTTGAGCGTGCTGGAATACTTCATCAGCACGCACGGCGCCCGCAAGGGCCTGGCGGATACGGCGCTGAAGACCGCCGACGCCGGCTATCTGACGCGCAAACTGGTGGATGTCTCGCAGGATGTGATCATTACCGAGCACGATTGCAATACCTTGAACGGCATCCGCGTGGGCGCCATTTCCAGCGGCGTCGAGGTCGGGCTGAGCACCCGCATTGTCGGCCGCACCGCGCTGGACGACATCCGTCATCCGGTGACCAACGAATTGCTGGTGGGCGCCGGCCAGGATATCGGCGAGACGGATGCCGACTTGATCGAACGCAGCGGCGTCGAGCAAGTGCGCATCCGCAGTGTGCTGACCTGCGAATCGCGGCGCGGGGTTTGCGCCAAATGCTATGGACGCGACCTGACCACTGACCGCCAGGTCGAGTTGGGCACCGCCGTGGGCATCATTGCCGCGCAATCCATCGGCGAACCCGGCACCCAGTTGACCATGCGGACCTTCCACATCGGCGGCGCCGCCAGTTCCCGCGCCGTCCAGCCGCATATCGCCGCCAAAAACGCCGGCAAGGTTCATTACCAGGACGCGCGCCTGGTGAAGGATGCCCAGGGGCATTACGTGGTTCTGAACAAGAACGGCGTGGCCATGATTCTGGGCAAGGACGGCCAGGAGCTGGAGCACCACAAGCTGGTGGTGGGTTCCGTGCTGTCGGTCAACGAGGGCGAACCGGTGGCCAAGGGGCAGATTTTCGCGCGGTGGGAGCCGCATAGCGTGCCGATCATCACCGAATTTGACGGCGTGGTGGCGTTCCGCGACTTCGTCGAGAACGTTTCCATGAAGGTGGATATCGATCCCATCACCGGGTTCAAGGAAATCGTGGTGCTGGATTACCGCGAAGACATTCATCCGCAGGTGATCATCAAAAATCCCGCCAACGGGACGGTGCTGGCCAGTTACAGCATTCCCGCCGGCGCGCACGTCGTGGTCTTGAAGGGCAACACGGTGACGGCCGGCACGGTGCTGGCCAAAACGCCCCGCAAGGAGGCCAAGACCCGCGACATCACCGGCGGCCTGCCGCGCGTGGCGGAATTGTTCGAAGCCCGCCGCCCCAAGGACGCCGCGGAAATATCCAAGATCGCCGGCATCGTGGATTTCGGCGGCATCCAGCGCGGCACCCGCCGCCTGATCGTGCGGGACGTCGCCACCAATGCCGAGGAGGAACACAATATTCCCATCGGCAAGCACATCATTGTGTTCAAGGGCGATTATGTGGAAAAAGGCGAGCCTTTGACCGAAGGGCCGATCGTGCCGCAGGAAATCCTGGAGGTCTGCGGTCCGCAGGAATTGCAGGCCTACCTGGTAAATGAGGTGCAGGAGGTTTATCGCTTGCAGGGCGTCGAAATCAACGATAAGCATATCGAGATCATCGTGCGCCAGATGCTGCGCAAGGTGCGCATTACCGACGTCGGCGAAACGGAATTCCTGTGGAACGAATTGGTGGATAAGAACCGCTTCCAGGAGGCCAATCAGAAGGCCATGGCCGAAGGCAAGCGCCCGGCTGAAGCCACGCCGGCTTTGCTGGGGGTGACCAAGGCCTCGATTGAAACCGAAAGCTTTATTTCCGCCGCCTCGTTCCAGGACACCACGCGCGTGTTGACCGAGGCCGCCACCCAGGGCAAGCATGACCGCCTGTACGGCTTCAAGGAAAATGTCATCATGGGGCATCTGATCCCCGCCGGGGTGGGCTTCCCGGCCAACAAGCACATCAAACTCGTGCCCCTGGGCGCGCCGATTCCGGAAGAGGCGCCGCCGGAAGCCGCCGCCAAGGAAAGCGAGTTAAAGAAACTTTTAACGTAAATCTGCAATTTTAATTTGCTTTCAGATGGAGGTTTTGTTATGTTTGCGGTTTTCCGGGAGAAACAAAATGCCGACAATTAATCAGCTTGTGCGCCATGGCCGGCGCAAAATTATCCAGCGCAGCAAATCCCCGGCGTTGACCAATTGCCCGCAGCGCCGCGGCGTTTGCCTGGCGGTGCGCGTCGTGACGCCGAAAAAGCCCAATTCCGCTTTGCGCAAGGTGGCGCGCGTCCGCCTGACGAACGGGTATGAGGTCACCGCCTACATCCCCGGGGAGGGCCATAATCTGCAGGAGCACAGCATCGTGCTGGTGCGCGGCGGCCGCGTCAAGGACCTTTCGGGCGTGCGGTATCATATCGTCCGCGGCACGCTGGACAGCGTGGGCGTGGAGGGCCGCAAGCGCGGGCGTTCCAAGTACGGGGCCAAGAAGGCCAAGGCGAAGACTTAATCATCATCACCGCGGACGGGAGATTATGGCGAGGAGACACAGAGCGGAAAAACGGGCGGTCATGCCGGACTTGCGGTTCAACAACCATCTGGTCGGGCGTTTGATCAGCATCGTCATGAAGGCGGGCAGGAAAACCACGGCGGAGTCGGTGGTTTACGGCATGTTGGATTTCATCGGCAAACAACAGCCGGACGAACCCCTCGAGGTTTTGATCCGGTCGGTCGAAAATATCAAGCCCAAGATTGAAGTCAAATCGCGCCGCGTCGGCGGCGCCACCTACCAGGTGCCGGTCGAGATCAGTTCGGACCGCCAATTGGCGCTGGCTTTGCGCTGGCTGATCCAGTACGCCCAGGCGCGCAAGGGCGTGCCGATGTGGAAGGCCATGGCGCTGGAATTGCTGGATGCCTACAAGAATCAGGGGAATGCCATCAAGAAGCGCGACGACACGCACAAGATGGCGCAGGCCAACAAGGCTTTTGCGCATTACAAGTGGTAACATGACATGGTGACGGTTTTGAAAGAAAAACGGCAAAAGAACGCGGACGCGGCCGAAGCCGGCGCGCCCGCGCGCGAAGCGTCCGCCCGGACACGGCCGTTGGCGCAGGTGCGCAATATCGGCATCATGGCCCATATTGACGCCGGCAAAACCACCGTCACCGAACGTATCCTCTTTTATACCGGGCGCCTGCACCGCATGGGCGAAGTGCATGACGGCACCGCCAAGATGGATTGGATGGCGCAGGAGCAGGAGCGGGGCATCACCATCACCAGCGCCGCCACCACCTGCTTCTGGCGGGATTGCATGGTCAATATCGTGGATACTCCGGGCCACGTGGATTTCACCGCGGAGGTCGAACGTTCCCTGCGCGTGCTGGACGGTGCCGTGGCGGTTTTTTGCGCCGTGGGCGGCGTGCAGCCGCAGTCCGAAACCGTCTGGCGCCAGGCGGACAAGTACGGGGTTCCCTGCGTGGCTTTTGTCAACAAAATGGATCGGACGGGCGCGGATTTTGACCGCGTCTTGCAGGATTTTCGCCGGCGTCTGGCCCCGCAGGCGGTGGCGGTGCAACTGCCTTGGGGCCGCGAAGACGCCTTTCGCGGCGTCGTGGATTTGCTGGAAATGCGCGCCGTGGAATTTGATGACGCCGACCAGGGGGCCCATCCGCGGCTTTGCCCGCTGCCCGCCGAGATGGCGGTCGCGGCGGAGCGCGCCCGCGCGGAACTCGTCGAACGCGTGGCGGAGGCGGACGAGGAAGTCTTATCGGCCTTTGTGGCAAGCCCGGATGTGCCGGCGGACCTGCTGCGCGCGGGACTGCGCCGGGCAACCGTGACGCGGCGGCTGGTTCCGGTGTGCTGCGGCGCGGCTTTGCGCAACAAGGGCATTCAAAAACTGCTCGATGCCGTGGTGGATTACCTTCCCGCCCCTCTGGACCTCCCGGCGGTGCAGGGGCATCACCCCAAGACCGGCGCCGTGCAGGCGCGGGCCACCGGCGATTTCGAGCCGCTGACCGCCCTGGCTTTCAAGGTGATGAATAACCCGTTCATGGGCAAGTTGATTTTTATCCGGGTGTACGCCGGCATGCTGGAGAAGGGGCAGAATGTTTATAATCCCCGCACCGGCCGGCGCGAACGCCTGCTGCGCCTGTTCCAGATGCATGCCGACGAATACAAGGAAGTCGGGAATTTGTACGCCGGCGAAATCGGCGCCGCCGTGGGTTTGAAAGAAACCGTTACCGGCGACACGCTTTGCCTGGAAAACAAGCCCATCGCGCTGGAGAGCATCCATTTTCCGGAGCCGGTGATGGCCATGGCCATCGAGCCGCGCACCCAGGGCGGGCGCGATGATTTGCTGCGCGCCCTGAACCTGTTGAGCGACGAGGATCCGACTTTCAAGGTCACCACCGCCCCCGATACCGGGCAGTTGTTGATCAACGGCATGGGCGAACTCCATCTCAGCATCATCAAGGACCGCCTGTTGCGCGAATTCAAGGTGCCGTCCCACACCGGCGAACCGGTCGTGGCCTATCGCGAAACCGTCACCATGCCGGGCGAAGGCGCCTTCGTGTTTGACCGCGAAATCGGCGGCAAGCGGCAGTTCGCGCGCTTGGTGTTGCAGGTGGCGCCGCGGCCGCGCAAGGCGGGGGTTGAATTTGAGTGCGGTTTGCCCCCGGAAAAACTGCCGGTGCTCTTCCGGAAAAGCGCCGCGGAGGGCGTGCAGGACGGCGTGATGACGGGGGTCCTCGGCCACTTTGCCGTGATCGATGTCCGGATTACCTTGCTCGACGCAGGCTTTGACATGCACGATTCGACGGAAGTGGCCTTTCGGACGGCGGGCGTGATGGCTTTTCGCGAGGCGGTGCGCGCCGCCCGTCCGGTCTTGTTGGAGCCGATCATGGCGCTGGAAATTACCACGCCGGCCGAACACATGGGCGACGTGCTGGCCGATTTGAGCGCGCGGCGCGGCAAGGTGCGGGAAATGACCGCCGCGGGAGATTTGCAGTTGATCCGCGCGGATGTGCCGCTGGCCGAATTGTTCGGCTATGCCACCACGATCCGTTCGCTGACCCGCGGCCGGGCCAGTTGCGCGATGGAGCCGGTTTTGTTCGAAGTTGTTCCGGAAGCGATTCAGAAAAAAATATTAAATCGGTGATTCAGGAATGGAAGAGCAACGCATACGCATCAGATTAAAATCGTTTGATTTTCGCGCCTTGGACCAGTCCGCGGGCGAGATCGTCGAAACCGCGAAGCGCACCGGCGCGCGGGTGGCCGGGCCGACCCCCCTCCCGACGCGCGTGGAGCGCTATTGCGTCAACCGGGCGCCGCATGGCGACAAGAAGTCCATGGAGCAGTTTGAAATCCGCACGCACAAGCGCCTGCTGGATATCATCGGGCCGACGGCCAAGACCGTGGATGAACTCAAAAAACTCAACCTGCCGGCGGGGGTGGACATTTCAATCAGGATTTGAGCGGGAAGTTTTTTATGCAAGGCTTAATTGGCAAAAAAATCGGGATGACCCGTGTCTTTAACGAGCGCGGCGAGCAGGTGCCGGTGACGGTGTTGGAGTGCGGTCCGTGCCTGGTGCTCCGGCGCAAGCGCGTGGCGGGCGCGGACGGTTACGACGCGGTGCAGTTGGGTTTCGGCGACGCGGCGGAACGCCGGCTGTCGCGGCCCGCGGCCGGCGCCTTCCGCAAAAACAATCTGCCGTTCAAGCGCCATTGCCGCGAGTTCGGCCTGGATGCCGGCGAGGACTTCAAGGCCGGCGATGTGATTAACGCGGAAATCTTCGCCAAAGTCACCCACGTGGATATCACGGGCATGACCAAGGGGAAAGGCTTCCAAGGGGTGATGCGCCGGCACGGCATGGCCGGCGGCGTGATGACGCACGGCGGCCATTCCAAGCGCCGCGTCGGCTCGATCGGTTGCCGCGAATTGCCGGGCCGGGTGCACAAGGGCAAGCGTATGCCCGGGCATATGGGCCATGTGCGGGTGACCCAGCAGAATTTACGGGTGGTGCAGGTGCGGCCGGCAGATAACCTGCTGCTGGTGCAGGGCGCGGTGCCGGGCCATGCCGGGGCGGTGGTGGTCATCAAACGGGCGTTGAAAAAGGGTGGCAAGGAATGAGCACGATAGCGGTGATCAACAAGCGCGGTGAAAATTGCGGCAGCTTCGATATACCGGAAGCGCTGCTGGTGAAGGATCGCGGCGCGCAGGCCGTTCAGGATGCCGTGGTGGCCTACCGGGCCAGCCGGCGTGCCGGCACGGCCAGCACGCTCGGCAAGGGCGCGGTCGCCGGCAGCAACAAGAAACCCTGGAAACAAAAGGGCTTGGGCCGGGCGCGGGCGGGCTACCGCCGGTCGCCGGTCTGGCGCGGCGGCGGCGTGGTCTTCGGGCCGCACCCCCGCAGTTACGCTAAGGGCATTAACCGCAAAACCCTGCAACTGGCTTTCCGGCGGGCTTTCAGCGAAAAACTGGCCGCCGGGGCTCTGCGCGTGATTGAAAACTTCGAGCTGCCGGACGCCAAGACCCGGAGCATGGCCCAGTTGCTCAAGGATTTGTCGCTTTCCGGCAAGGTGCTGGCCTTGGCCGCGGCGCCCGCGCCGGCCTTGGCGCGCGCCGCGCGCAATTTGCCGCAGTTGGAATTGGCGCGCGCGCGGGATGTCAATGCCTGCCAGTTGCTGGAATACCCGGTGGTACTGGCGGAGCGTGCGGCGCTGGAAGTGATCATGCAAAGGTTACAGAGCAAGAAGGCGGTGGCGGAAGGATGAAAACGGCATATTCCATTATTCAAAAGCTGGTGTTGACGGAAAAAAACAGCCGGGCCATGGAGCAGGATAACCGCTATTGCTTTCAAGTGGACGCGGCCGCCAACAAACTGGAAATCAAACAGGCCGTCGAGCAGATTTTCAAAGTGCGGGTGATCAGGGTGAACACCATGAACCGGCTGGGCAAGCTGCGGCGCGAACGGACGATGAAGTTCGGCCGGACCTCCGCTGCCAAAAGGGCCATGGTCACGCTCAAGCCCGGCGACAAGATCGAGGTAGTGTAAGGAGAGGCCATGCCAGTTAAAACATACAAACCAACCACGCCCAGCCGCCGATTTGCCGCCACCCCCACGTTTGCGGAAATCACGCGGCGGCAGCCGGAGCGCCGGCTCCTGCGCGCCAAACGCAGCACCGGCGGACGCAATTCCGCCGGCCGCATCACCGTGCGCCACCGCGGGGGCGGCGTCCGGCGCAAATACCGCCTGATTGATTTCCGGCGCGAGAAATTGAACCTGCCGGCGCTGGTGGCGTCCATCGAATACGACCCCAACCGCTCGGCGCGCATTGCCCTGCTGCATTATCGGGACGGCGACAAACGTTACATCCTGGCGCCGGATGGCCTGCAGGTCGGCGCGACCGTCATGGCCGGGCAGGAGGCCGAACCGCAGGTCGGCAACATGCTGCCGCTGGCGCGCATCCCCATGGGCACGGAAGTGCATAACATCGAGTTGAAACCCGGGCGCGGCGGGCAACTGGCGCGCAGCGCCGGATTGGCCGCCGTCCTGATGTCCCGCGAGGGCAGTTACGCCAACGTGCGCCTGCCGTCGGGCGAAGTGCGCATGCTCCACGTCAATTGCGCGGCCACCATCGGGCATGTCAGCAACGGCGACCATGAAAATGTGCTGTATGGCAAAGCCGGCTGCAAGCGCTGGCGCGGCGTGCGCCCGACGGTGCGCGGGCGCGCCATGAACCCGATCGATCACCCGCTGGGCGGCGGCGAGGGCCGCTCCACCGGCGGCCATCCGCGTTCGCCGTGGGGCCAGTATGCCAAGGGATTGAAAACACGCATCCGGCGCAGCCGGTCCAATCGTTTCATTGTTGCACGGAGAAAATAGACCATGTCACGTTCGCTGAAAAAGGGGCCGTTTGTCGACGCCAAGTTGCTGAAGAAGGTGGAGCATTTGAACCGCTCGGGCGAGAAACGGCCGATCAAAACCTGGTCGCGCCGTTCGATGGTGCTGCCGGAATTCGTGGGCCATACTTTCGCGGTGCATAACGGCAAGGCGCATATCACGGTGTATGTGTCGGAGAATATGGTCGGCCATCGCCTGGGCGAGTTTGCGCCGACCCGGATTTTCCGCAAACACGGCATTCACACCGATAAGACTTTGGCGAAAACTTAATCAAACGGCTCTGCGGGGGAATCAATTGCAATGAAAATCAAGTCAATGGCGAAATACGTGCGCGTGGCGCCTTCCAAGGCCCGGCCCCTGGCGCGGCGGCTGCGGGGCGTGTCGCTGGCGGAAGCTTTGAGCCTGACGCGTTTCAGCACGCTCAAAGCCGCGGCGGCCATCAGCAAGGTCTTGAAATCGGCCGTGGCGGATGTGACCCACAATCACAAGCGCGCGGCGGAGGATTTTCTGGTGGCGGAAGTGATTGTGGAACAGGGCCCGACCATGAAACGGTTTTGGGCGCGTTCCCGCGGCATGGTGCGGCCGGTGCGCCGGCAAACCAGCCACATCCACGTCGTTTTGGATGACGGCCGGCAAGAGGAATAGTCATTTATAAAGGAGACTGGCACTTGGGACAGAAGGTCAATCCTATAAGTTTACGCGTCACGGTTAATAAAAACTGGCGTTCGCGTTGGTATGCCGGCAAGCGCGATTTCGGCGACTGCCTGCATGAGGACATTAAAATCCGGAAGATGGTGCGGCAAAGGCTGGAAAACGCCGCCGTGCCGGATGTGATGATCGAGCGTTATGCCAACCGGGCCCGGGTGACGATTTATACCGCCCGCCCCGGAGTGGTGATCGGTCACAAGGGACAGGACGTGGAGAAGCTGCGCGAAGAGCTGGCCAAGATGACCGGGCGCGAAATCTATATGGAAATCAAGGAAATCCGCGTGGCGGATTTGAACGCCCAACTGGTGGCCGAAAATATCGCCGTGCAGTTGGAACGCCGGGTTTCCTTCCGGCGCGCCATGAAGAAGGCGATGAAGGCGGTCATGGACCAGCGGGCCCTGGGCGTCAAGGTGGCCGTGGCCGGCCGCCTGGGCGGGGCGGAACTGGCGCGGCGCGAGATTTACAAGGAAGGCCAGGTGCCATTGCACACCTTGCGGGCCTGCATCGATTATGGTTTTGCCGAAGCCCATACCGTGGCCGGCAAGATCGGGATCAAGGTTTGGATTTGCAAGGATCCGGAAGCGGAGCCTGCCAGCAGGGGAGGGTATCGCCGTGCCGCTAATTCCTAGTCGGGTCAAGTATCGCAAGGTGCAGCGCGGCAGCCGCAAGGGCCGGGCAACCTCTGGCGAAAAGTTGTCTTTCGGGGAGTATGGGCTGCAGTCCCTGGGCCGCGCCTGGATCAAGTCCAACCAGATTGAAGCCTGCCGCGTGGCGATCAATCGCAACCTGAAGCGCAAGGGCAAGGTCTGGGTGCGGATTTTTCCGGACAAGCCGGTCAGTAAAAAGCCGCTGGAAACGCGCATGGGCAAGGGCAAGGGCGTGCCGGAATTCTGGGTGGCGGTGGTCAAGGATGGGCGCATGTTGTTCGAAGTGGGGGGCGTGCCGGAGCGCATGGCGCGCCAGTCTTTGCGCCTGGCGGCCTCCAAACTGCCGATCCCCACGCGCTTTGTCATGCGCTTGCCGGGAGGTTGAAAGGGTTTATGAAAGCCAGGGAAATCAGGGATTTATCGCCGGACGAAATCCGCCAGAAGGCGGCGGATTTGGAGCAGGAATATTTTGAATTGCGCAAGGTCAAGGCCACGGGCAAATTGGAGGACCCCTTGAAACTGCGCCGGGTCCGCCGCGAGATTGCCCGGGTGCGGACGGTTTTGAACGGTACCAAGTGATAAAAGGGACGAATATGCCGGAAGATGCCAACAGACGCGGCAAACGCAAAACGCGGGTGGGATTTGTCATCAGCGCTGCGATGCAGAAGACAATTATTGTGCGCGTGGAGCGGCGCATCCGCCATCCTTTGTATGGCAAGGAAATGCGCGTCTCCAACAAATTTTACGCGCATGACGAACGGGGCGACGCTCATGTCGGCGACCGGGTGGAAATTGTGGAAACGCGGCCGCTGAGCCGCCTGAAACGCTGGCGGCTGCTCAAGGTTTTTGAGAAACACGCCCCGGCGAAGCAGGCCTAGCCGGCGGACGGCGGCGGATGCAGATGAGGGAATGAATCATGATTGCTGAAGAAACATGTCTGGATGTGGCCGACAACACCGGCGCCCGGAAAGTCAAGTGCTTCCGGATCCTGGGCCAGCGCAAGCGCTACGGCCGGCTGGGGGATTTGATCAAGGTCGCCGTGCGCGAGGTGCAGCCGCGCGGCCTGGTTAAAAAAGGCGAAGTGCGCTTGGCGGTGATTGTGCGCACCAGCAAGGCGGTGCGCCGGGCGGATGGCTCCCTGATCCGCTTTGACAACAATGCCGTGGTGCTGGTGGACGACAAGATGAACCCGTTGGGGACGCGCGTGTTCGGGCCGGTGGCGCGCGAACTGCGCGACAAGAATTTCGCCAAGATCATTTCGTTGGCGCCGGAGGTCTTGTAATATGGGCGCGAAAATCCATCTTAGACGCGACGACCTGGTCACCGCCATTGCCGGCGGTGCGGCCGGCGGTGAGCGCACCGGGAAGGTTTTGCAGATCTTGCCCGCCCGGCGCCGGGCGGTGGTCGAAGGCTTTAATTTTGTCCGGAAGACGGTGCGCAAATCGCAGGATTTGCCCAACGGCGACATTATCCGCAAGGAAGCTTCCATCGCGGTGTCGAACTTGCAGCTGTATTGTCCGGATTGCAAGCGGGGGGTCCGTATCGCCCGTTTCAAGGATGAAAAAGGGCGCTCCGCGCGCAAGTGTCGCAAATGCGGGCATGTGTTTTAACAGGCGGAAATTATGGCGAGATTGAAAGACAAATATAGCAAGGAAGTGGTGGCCGCGCTGCAGGAGCTGCATGGATATAAGAATCCCATGCAGGTACCGCGCATGACCAAGATCGTGGTCAACATGGGGGTCAATTCCTCTGTGGACAAGGAAGTGTTCAAGAGCCTGGTGCAGGACCTGACGCGGATTACCGGCCAGAAGCCGGTGGTGTGCAAGGCCCGCAAAAGCATCGCCAATTTCAATTTGCGCGAAGGCATGTCCGTGGGCGCCAAGGTCACCCTGCGGGGCGCCCGGATGTACGAGTTTTTCGACCGGCTGGTCAACGTGGCCCTTTCGCGTCTCCGCGATTTCCGCGGCGTTTCGCCGAACGGTTTTGACGGGCGCGGCAATTATACGCTGGGTCTGCGCGAACAATTGGTGTTTCCGGAAATCAATCCGGACGATGTGAAGAAGGTCCAGGGGATGGATATTACAATCAATACCACCGCCGCCGCCGACGCGGAGGCGCGCGATCTGCTCCGGCTGATGGGCATGCCCTTTGCCGGCGCCGGAACGAATTGAAACAGGGAGGAGATTTCACTTGGCTAAAACGTCATTGATCGTCAAGGCCGCACGCCCGCCGAAATTCAGCAGCCGGCATTATCACCGTTGCCGGAATTGCGGCCGGCCGCGGGCCTATTTGCGTAAATTTCAATTGTGTCGAATTTGTTTCCGGGAGTTGGCGTCGTCCGGGCAGATCCCGGGCGTGATCAAGGCCAGTTGGTAAAGCCCGCCGCGGTTGGCCTTTTAATTTGAAGGTTGGTGAAAATGAATCAGACAGATCCGATTAGTGACATGCTGACGCGCATCCGCAATGCCAACGCCGCAAGCCTGGAGGTGGTGGAGTTGCCTCATTCCAGACTCAAGGCGTCCGTGGCGCGCATTCTGAAGCGCGAAGGCTTTATCCGCGATTACGTCGCCGAAGGGGGCGCGGCTCGCCGGATTCTGCGGCTTTATTTGAAATATACGGCGACGCGCGAGCCGGTCATCCGCGGCTTGCGCCGCGTCAGCCGGCCGGGATTGCGGCGTTACGTCAAAGTGGGCGCCATGGCCCCGATCATGCGCGGCGCCGGTGTGGCGCTGGTCAGCACTTCGCGCGGTTTGTTGTCCGACCGCGAGGTCAGGCGCATGGGCGTGGGCGGCGAATGGTTGTTGACGGTTTGGTAAGATTTTCACGGGAGGGTGTGATGTCAAGAGTCGGTAAACAGCCCGTGCCGGTGCCGGCTGGCGTCGAAATCGAGGCGCAAGCCGGTGCGGTCGCGGTCAAGGGCCCCAAGGGCGCCTTGCAATTCAAATTGCCCGGCGCGGTGCGGGTAGCGGTGGCGGACGGCAAGGTGACGGTGCAGGCCGCGGCGCCGGAGGCCGGCGCATTGCAGGGCATGACCCGGTCGATGATTGCCAACATGGTGATCGGTGTCACCCGCGGCTATTCCAAGGATCTGGAAATCCAGGGCGTTGGTTTTAAGGCGGCCGTCCAGGGGCGCCAGGTGACTTTTGCGCTCGGTTATTCGGCGCCGGTGGTCATGCCGATTCCGGAGGGGATTGAGATCAAGGTCGCGGATAACGTCAACGTGACGGTCAGCGGCGCCGACAAACAGCAGGTCGGCGACCTGGCTGCGCGCATCAAGGCTTTATATCCGGCGGAACCTTACAAGGGCAAGGGCGTACGCTTTAAAGGTGAACATGTCCGCCGGAAGGCGGGCAAAACCGTGGCTTAAGGTGGTGTGTATGAAGATGAAAAACCGGTTGGATTATCGGAAGCGGCGGCATTTACGCATCCGCAAGAAAATTGTAGGCTCGGCCGCCTGCCCGCGCATGTGTGTTTCAATCTCCCGGCGCCATATGTGCGTGCAGTTCATGGACGATCTGGGGGCACAGACCCTGGCGGCTTGCTCCACGGTGCAGACGCCGTCCGCCGGCCACAATCTGGCAACCGCCAAAGACCTGGGCAAACGCGCCGCGGAAGCCGCCCGGGCATGCGGGATTACCCAGGTGATATTCGATCGCGGCGGCCATGCCTACCATGGCAGGGTTAAAATGATCGCCGATGCGGCGCGGGAGGCGGGAATCAAGTTATGAGCGTTGATATGGTTGATAATAATATACAAAATAAATTTCCCGATGAAATCGAATCGGCCGGCGGTGATTTAGAGGAATACGTGGTCCGGATTAACCGCTGTTCCAAGGTGGTCAAGGGCGGGCGCCGCTTGAGCTTCAGCGCCGTCGTGGTGGTGGGCGATCACCATGGCCGCGTGGGCGTGGGACTCGGCAAGGCCAATGAAGTTGCCGACGCCATCCGCAAGGGCGGCGACATTGCCCGCAAGTCCATGTTCGCGATCAAATTGCATGGCAAGACCATCCCCCACGACGTCATCGGCGAATTCTGCGGCGCCAAGGTGCTGCTGCGGCCGGCCGTGGACGGAACCGGAGTCATCGCCGGCGGCGGCGCGCGGGCGGTATTGAACCTGTCCGGGGTGCACAACATCCTGTCCAAGTCTTTGGGCAGCAATAATAAATGGAATGTGGTGCATGCCACCATTGTCGCGTTGAAGATGCTCCGCACCCGCGAGGAGTGCGCGGCCATGCGCGGGGTGGATTTGAGCGGTACGCCGCCGGCCGGGGCGGTGGAACAATCGGCTTGATTATATCGTTTTCGAAAGGGAGTGGAGCATGTTGGGTTTGAATGTCATGCGGAATACCGCCGGGGCGCGGCGCCCGAAAATGCGCGTTGGCTGCGGCGCCGGGTCGGGTAAGGGGCGCACATGCGGGCGGGGGCATAAAGGGCAATACGCCCGTTCCGGGCACAAGCACAAGGCCGGTTTTGAAGGCGGCCAGATGCGCCTGTTGCGCCGCATCCCCAAGCGCGGCTTCAACAATAAGGTCCACAAGCAGGTTTTTAGCCTGGTCCCGGTTGGGCAACTGGCCCGGTTTGAAGACGGGGTGGAGATTACCCCGGACGTTTTACGCGCGGCCGGCTTAGTGCGGCGGCATGGGGCCGGATGCGCGGCGCCGATCAAGATTTTGGGCGATGGCGATGTGGCGCGCAAATTAACGGTGCGGGCGCATGCCTTCAGCCGGGTGGCCGAGCAAAAAATCACCGCGGCGGGCGGCGTTTGCAATGTGATCGAGTGATCGTCCGGCGCCGGAGCTGTCAGCGGCGGGTTGGATTCCCGCCGCGTGGTTTATTTTTTTCAACGGGTCCGCGGCGTTGCGCCGCTTTGTGAAGTGAAAAGATTATGCTTTCCGCTTTTGTCAATTCATTCAAGGTTGAAGAGCTGCGCCGGCGTTTGTTCTTCACTTTCGGACTGGTCTTTGTCTGCCGGATCGTCAGCGCCGTGCCCACGCCGGGGGTCAATGCGGCGGAATTGCAGAACCTGGTGCAGCACATATCCAACCAGGTCGGCGGCGGGCTGATCGGCCTGGTGGACCTGTTCAGCGGCGGCGCCATGAGCAATTGCGCGGTGGGCGCCCTGGGCATCATGCCATACATCAGCGCTTCCATCATCCTGCAGTTGATGACGGCCATTGTGCCCGCCCTGGAAAGACTGGCGCGGGAAGGCGATGTTGGCCGCCAGAAAATCACCCAGTATACACGTTACCTGACTTTGGGGCTGTGCCTGGTGCAGGGCTATGCCATGGCGGTCGCGCTGCAGAATCCCGAGGCCTTGTTCGGCCGCGCGATGGGGCCGATCGTGGATATGCAGTCAGTCTGGGGCTTCCGCCTGCTGACGGTAGTTACCATGACCACCGGCACGATGCTGATGATGTGGCTCGGGGAGCAGATGACCCAGACCGGCGTCGGCAACGGCATTTCCCTGATCATCACCATCAATATTATCAGCCGCCTGCCGGGGGCCGTGCAGGCCACCGTGCGCATGTTCAAACCCGTAGGCGAAGGCGTGGCGCAATTTTCAATCTTCCACCTGGTGGGTTTGCTGATCATGCTGTTTCTGGTGGTGGCCGGCACGATTGCCGTCACCCAGGCCCAGCGGCGCATTCCGGTGCAATATGCCAAACGCGTGGTTGGCCGCAAGGTGTATGGCGGGCAGAGCACCTACATGCCCTTGCGCGTGAATTATTCCGGCGTCATGCCGATTATTTTCGCCTCCGCCATCCTGATGTTTCCCCAAAAAATCCTGGAAATGCTGCCGGGTGATTTTTTCAAGCACCTGTCGGTGCACTTTCACATGGAACGCCCATTGTATCTGATCTTGTACGGTTTGATGATTCTATTTTTCTCTTATTTCTGGGTGGCCACTGTGTTTAATCCCGTGCAGATTGCCGATGATCTGAAAAAGGCCGGCGGATATATTCCCGGCATCCGGCCCGGCACCCCGACCGCGGAATTCCTGGACCGCACCATGACCCGGATTACCCTGGCCGGGGCCATCTTCCTGACCGTGATCGCGGTGCTGCCGACGATGATGGCGCGCCAGTTCAGCATTCCCTGGCTGGTGGCTTCGTTTTTCGGCGGCACCAGCATTTTGATCATCGTGGGGGTGATGCTGGATACCATGCGCCAGGTGGAATCGCATCTGATCATGCGCCATTACGACGGATTCCTGAAAAAAGGCAAATTGCGGGGGAGACGCTGATGGGCATCCGGGCCATAGTTTTACTGGGGGCGCCCGGCGCCGGCAAGGGCACCATGGCGGAAGCCATCAAGGCCGCGATGCCGGTGACGCATATCGCCACCGGCGACATGCTGCGCGAGGAAATCAAAAAGTCCTCGCCGTTGGGCCGCGAGGCGTCAACTTACATGCAGCAGGGGAAACTCGTGCCGGACGACCTGATCGTGCGCATGGTCATGGAGCGCCTGGAACGCGGCCCCGCGGATGCGCGGTGTATGTTTGACGGTTTCCCGCGAACCCTGCCGCAAGCCGAATTGCTGGACCGGAATTTCCAGTTGAAAAAGGCCGAATTGCAGTTGGTGCTGCTGCTGGAAGTTACTCCCGGGGTTTGCATGGAACGTTTGACCGGCCGGCGGGTGTGCCGGAAGTGCGGCGCCAATTACCACTTGCGCAATATTCCGCCGCAGCGTCCGGACGTCTGCGACCGGTGCGGCGGCGAGTTGTATCAGCGCCCGGATGATATGCCGGAAACCATCGCCAAGCGGCTGGAAGTGTTCCGGCAGCAAAATGCCGGGCTGATTGATTATTACTCGCGCCAGGGGAAATTGACGGCCTTGGATGCCGCGGGACCGCGCGCCGAAACCCTGGCGGAAGTGTTGCGGATTCTGGCGGAACGCGGTTTCTGATATGATTGTCATCAAGGATGCCGGGGAATTGGCGCGCATGCGCGCGGCCGGGCGGGCGACGGCCAGGATTTGCGACAAGGTGGCCCGGAGTATCTGGCCCGGCGTGACGACGCGCGACATAGACGCCTATGCCGCGCGCTTGATGGCGGACATGGGCGTGCGGAGCGCCTTTTTGGGGTACCGGGGATACCCGGGAACAATTTGCGTATCGGTGAACGAAGAGGTCGTGCACGGCTTGCCGGGCGACCGGCGCATCCGGGCGGGCGATATTGTCAGCCTCGATGTGGGGGTGATTGCGGACGGTTTTGTGGGCGACATGGCGACGACCGTGGCCGTGGGTGTGGGCAGCGCGGATGTGCTGCGGCTGCTGGCCACTGCTGAAAAGGCGCTTTATGCCGGTATTGACCAGGCCCGCGAAGGACGCCGGCTGGGGGATGTCTCGCATGCGGTTGAAAAGACGGCGCTGGCCGGGGGGTTCAGCGTGGTGCGCGACTTCGTTGGCCATGGCATCGGCCGCCAGATGCATGAGGACCCGCAGATACCGAATTTCGGGCGGCCCGGCAAGGGGCCGCAATTGCGCAGCGGGATGACGCTGGCCATTGAGCCGATGTTGAACCTGGGCGCGGCCGCGGTGGAGGTGCTGGACGACGGCTGGACGGTGGTGACGCGCGACCGCAGCCCCTCGGCGCATTTTGAACATACAGTGGCGGTAGGGGACGGCGGCGCGGAAATTCTGACCAGGTTGGATGGTGATGTTTGACTTGGCGGAGAAGTTTGCTATAATAAAGGTTTGTTTAATTTATATTTTGCTTTTGAGCGGGAGAGATCGGAATGAAAGTCCGAAGTTCGGTAAAACGCATTTGTGAGCGGTGTAAAATCATCCGGCGCAAAGGAGTGGTGCGGGTGATTTGCACCAATCCGCGGCACAAACAACGGCAAGGATAGGAGTGAGGCATGCCCAAGATTCTTGGCATTGATATTCCCGGGAAGAAACCGGTGACATACGCATTGCGTTCGGTTTATGGGGTGGGGTTGACCCGCGCCCAGCATATTGTCAGCACTTTGAAAATCGACCCCGCGAAATGCGCGGATGATTTGACCGGCGACGAATTGACCAGGATCACCGGCATGCTGCAGGAGAAATACGTACTGGAAGGCGATCTGCGCCGGGAAGTGGCCCAGAATATCCGGCGCTTGATCAGCATTGGCACGTACCGCGGCTTGCGGCACCGGCGCGGCCTGCCGGTGCGCGGGCAGCGCACGCACACCAATGCCCGGACCCGCAAGGGTGTGCGCAAAACCGTGGGCGTCGTGCGCGGGCGCGAGGCGCGTTCGGATGCGCGCACCACGGTCAAATAATTTGAAGCATTATCGCAGCAAAGGTGGAGGAATCTCGGAGCATCATGGCAAAGGATAATCCAAAGGCGGAAGAAGCAGTGAAAGGCAAACCGGCCGATGCGGTTGCCCCGGCCGTGGCGGCCGGCACGGAGCCGGCAGCGGATGCGGCGGCAGGCGAAACAGCCGCCAAACCGGCGGTCGTACGGCGCAAGGGTGTCCGCGCAGTTTCCGCCGGCATCGCGCACATTAACGCCACTTTTAACAACACGCAAATCGTGGTCACCGACATGAAGGGCGCCGTGCTGGCCTGGAGCAGTTCCGGCCGCATGGGGTTCAAGGGCACGCGCAAGAGCACGGCCTATGCCGCCACGGTGGTGGCGCAGGATGTGGCCCGGCAGGCGGCCGGGTATCGTATGAATGAAATGGAAGTGCGGGTGCAGGGGCCCGGCGCCGGCCGGGAATCGGCCATCCGGGCGCTGCAGGCGGCGGGGTTTACCATAACGGTCATTAAGGATGTCACCCCCATTCCGCATAATGGTTGCCGGCCGCGCAAACGGCGGCGGGTGTAATTTAATTACAGGAAGGGGCGGTAGCATGGGTAGATATAATGGTCCGGCCTGCCGTTTATGTCGGCGCGAAGGCATGAAATTGTTTCTGAAGGGCGAGCGTTGCAACATGGCCAAGTGCGCCGTGGAAACCGGACGCGGCACCCCGGGCGTGCATGGCATGCAGCGTTCCAAACCGTCGGATTTTGCCCGCCAGTTCCGCGAAAAGCAGCGGTTGAAAAGGTTTTACGGCTTGCAGGACGGTCAGTTCCGGCTGGTCTTCCGCCGCGCTGCGCGCGTCCAGGGGGTCACCGGCGATACCCTTTTGCAGGCGCTGGAAATGCGGTTGGACAACCTGACCTACCGCTTGGGATTTGCCGCTTCGCGGCGCGCCGCCCGGCAGTTGGTGCGGCACCGCCATGTCGCGGTCAACGGACATACGGCGGATGTGCCTTCCATGACGCTGAAAGCCGGCGATACGGTCGCCATCCGGGATAATCCGCGCAGCCGCGGTTTGGCCCAAAAGGCTTTGGAGGCGGCACAGGGACGGACGCTTTCACCCTGGCTGAGTCTGGATGCCGCCGCTTTCAGCGGCGCGGTTGTGCGCATTCCTACGCGGGATGAAATTGCGCCGCTGGTCAATGAGCAGTTGGTGGTGGAATTGTGTTCCAAATAACGCGCGGCCGATATTTTTTTGGAGGGGTGAAAGACCATGACGGTTAAGATTGGCAGATTTGAGATGCCCAAGCGGGTGGTGAAGGAACAGGGCTCGGCCACCGGGACTTATTCCCGTTTTACGGCGGAACCGTTTGAGCCGGGGTACGGGCGGACGGTAGGCAACAGTTTGCGGCGCGTGCTGCTTTCCTCGTTGGAAGGCGCCGCCATTTCCTCGGTTAAAATTACCGCCGCGCATCACGAATTCTGCGCCATTCCCGGCGTCGTGGAGGATGTCACGGATGTCATTTTAAACTTGAAAAAAGTGCTGTTCCGCTCCTTCACCCGCGAAACCCAACGCCTGACCATCAGCGCCAAGGGGCCCGGCGAAGTCACCGCGGCCAGTATCTCCCCTTCGCATCTGCTGGAAGTGCTGAATCCCAAGCATTATATCGCCACTTTGGCGCAGGACGGCAAGTTTGAAGCGGAAATTGAAGTCAGCCTGGGGCGCGGCTTCGTGCCGGCGGACTGGGGCGCTAAAAAGGAATTGGAAATCGGCATCATCCCCATTGACTGTGTCTTTTCCCCTGTCCGCCGGGTTAATTTCACGGTGGAAAACATCCGGGTGGGGCGCCGCACGGATTATGAGAAATTGGTGCTGGATGTCTGGACGGATGACCGCTTGTCGCCGGACGAAGCCATGACGCGTGCGGCCATGATCATGCGCCATCATCTGGACGTATTTGTCAATTTCAGCGATGAATTGCTGGAATTTGAACAGACTGACAGCGTGGTGGACAAGGAACGCGAGGAACTCCGGCGCAAACTCAACATGAGCGTGAACGAAATCGAACTCAGCGTCCGCGCCGCCAACTGCCTGAACAACGCCAATATTCTGACGGTGGGCGAATTAGCCCAGAAGACCGAGGCGGAGATGCTCAAGTATCGCAATTTCGGCAAAAAATCCCTGCAGGAAATCGTGCAAAAATTGCAGGAGATGGGCATCAGCATGGGGTCGACTTTTGATCCGGAATTGCTGAAGTCCCCCGCTCCGGCCGAAACTAAATAACGCTGAATTTGACGGACAAGGTGTGTTATGCGACATCAGGTAGTGACAACTAAATTTGGCCGATCCACCAAGCACCGCCAGGCCATGCTGGCAGCGGTGGTCTGCGGCTTGATTCTTGAAAAACGCGTGCAGACAACTCTGCCCAAGGCCCGGGCGGCCCGCCGCCTGGCCGAACGCATGGTGACTCTCGGCAAAAAAGGCACGCTGGCCGCGCGCCGCCGCGCCGCGGCGGTGCTCCGCCGTCCGGCGCCGGTGAAGCAGTTGTTCGAGGAAATCGCCCCCAAGTGCGCCGGCCGCGCCGGCGGGTATACCCGGATTATCAAAATGAATGACCGCCGCAGCGATGGCTCTACCATGGCGCTCTTGGAGTGGGTGGATGTCGCACATGTCAGCCGCCGGAAACCCGGCAAGTCCAAGGAAGCGGCGCCGGGCAAAGACAGCAAGTCGGCTTGATGCGTTGTTATGCCTAAATTCAAATACACGGCAACTGACGCCAATGGCGCCGAAAGCAGCGGCGTCATCGAGTCTGCCAACCGCGCGACCGTCCTCGCCAAACTGCGCGAAGGCGGTTTGTTTCCTTCGCGGATTGATGAACTGGCCCCCGCCAAGTCCGGGCCGGCTGCCGCCAAGTCCGCCCCCGCCCCCAAGCGCGGCGGGCTGAACATGGAAATAAAAATTTCCATGCCCAAGTTCCTGGCCCGCCGCATCAAACGCAAGCAGTTGATGGTGTTTACCAGGCAGTTGGCCACGCTGATTGACGCCGGGGTGCCGCTTTTGCGCGCCTTGCAAATCCTGCAAAAACAGGAGACGCATGCCGGTCTCAAGGCCATGATCGGGGAAATGTGCGAATCGGTCGAGGGCGGTTCGCCCTTTGCCGAAGCCCTGGCCCAGCATCCCCGCTGTTTTGACCGGTTATTCGTGAACATGGTGCGGGCCGGTGAAGTCGGCGGTGTGCTGGCGGTCACGCTCAACCGCCTGGCGGAATTCATCGAAAAAGCCGAAAAGATCAAGACCAAGGTCAAGGGCGCCATGGTTTATCCGGTCGTCGTGTTGATCATGGCTTTGGGGATCACCGGCTTTCTGATGGTGGTCATCATTCCGAAATTCACGGAAATTTTCCGCGATTTGATGAAGGGCAAGGAAATGCCGGCCCTGACCCAATTCGTCGCCAATGCCAGCGATACGTTGATGCACCGTTTCCCCCTGGTGCTGGGCAGCATTGCCGCCGCGGTGATTTTATTCAAGCTGGTGGGCTTCACCAAGGCGGGGCGCTACCTCCTGGATGCGATCAGCCTGAAAACGCCGGTATTCGGCAATCTCTTGAGCAAGGTCAGCATCTCGCGTTTCACCCGGACGCTGGGCACGCTGATGAGCTCGGATGTGCAAATCCTGCAAGCCTTGAACATAGTCCGGGAAACCGCCGGCAACATGGTGGTGGCGCGGGCCATCCAATCCGTGCATGACAGCGTCAAGGAAGGTGAATCCGTAGCCGCGCCCATGGAAAGCTCCAGCGTCTTCCCGTCCATGGTGGTGAGCATGGTCATGGTCGGCGAGGAAACCGGCCGCCTCGCGGAAATGCTGGTTAAGATCGCGGATAATTATGACACCGAAGTGGATGCCGCGGTGGACGGCCTGACCTCGATTATCGAGCCGGTCCTGATCATTTTCCTGGCAGTGGTGGTGGGCACGATTGTGGTGGCAATGTTCATGCCCCTGATTGACATCATCTCCAATCTGCAAGGGTAGCCCCGGGGCGGCTTGCGGGCGGCGGATGGTGGCAAGCTGGCCGGAGAAAATTACTGGCGCCAGTTGCCAAACCCGGTTTTCCTGTTGCGGCGCGCCGTGAATGCCTGTAAACTTGCATTGAATTTTTTCCGCTGCCCGGATGTGGCGCGCATCGCCCGGGAACTGATCGGCCAGATGCTCTACACCCGGATCGGCGGGCGGACAGTCACCGGCGGTATGATTGTGGAGACCGAAGCCTACGGCGGAATTACCGACCGGGCGTCGCATGCCTTTGGCGGACGGCGGACGGCCCGCACCGCGGTGATGTACCAATCCGGCGGCGTGGCGTATGTCTATTTGTGCTATGGCTTGCATTGCCTGTTTAATATCATCACCAATCGCGCGGAAATCCCGCATGCCGTCTTGATCCGCGCCATCGAGCCGCGCCGGGGGATCGCGGCGATGCTGCGGCGGCGCGGTAAAAAAAGGCTGGACCGTTCGCTGGCCGGCGGTCCGGGCGCTGTCTGCCGGGCGTTGGGGATCGGTTTGCGCCATACCGGCGTCAGCGTGGCGGGCGATGTCATCTGGCTGGAACGCGGTGCGCCGGTGGCGGCGGCGATTTGCGCCGCGCCGCGGGTGGGCGTGGCGTATGCCGGCGCGGACGCTTTGCGGCCATGGCGGTTCAGTTTGCGCGGCAGTCCGTGGGTCAGCCGCCCGCCGGCAGCCGCTTGCGGGTCCGGCCTGGCGGATTAAACTGTTGCCGTCGGGCTGCTCCATTTTTTGTGCGGCAGATGAGCGTATTTCAGGATGCGGGCGCAAGCCCGATTTGGAGGGTTATGGAACAATCAATGAGCTTGGACGCCCGCGATGCCGGCGACCGTCCGCGGGAAGCCTGCGGCCTGTTCGGCGGGTTCGGCCTCCCGCAGATTTCGCCCTTGATTTACCAGGGATTATTTTCCCTGCAGCACCGCGGCCAGGAAGGCGCGGGCATGGTTGTCAGCGACGCCATGCATGTGCGTTCGAGCAAGGGGCAGGGATTAGTCAACGACGTTTTCAACAATGATTCATGGAAGAACCTGCCCGGTCATCTGGGCATCGGCCATGTGCGTTATTCCACCACCGGCAACAAACGCATTCAGAATGTCCAGCCGCTGGTGGTCGAGTGCATTGACGGCATCTGGGCCATCGCCCATAACGGCAACCTGGTCAATGCCAAATCCCTGCGCCAGCGCTACCAGGAGGCCGGGGCGATTTTTCAGACCAGCACCGACAGCGAAGTGCTGATCCACCTGCTGGCCGATCCTTTGTATCGTTCGCGCCCCGGCCGTGTTGCCGGCGCGCTGGGGGAATTGGTCGGCGCCTTTGCCTTTCTCCTGATGACCCGCGATTGCGTGATGGCGGCCCGGGATGCGATGGGTTTCAAGCCGCTTTCCATCGGCCGGCTGGGACAAGGCTATGTGTTCGCCAGCGAAACCTGCGCGTTGACCCAGGTGGGCGCGGAATTTATTCGCGATGTTTTACCCGGCGAACTGGTGGTGGCCGATGAAACCGGCCTGCACAGCAGCATCTTTTGCGCGCCGGCCGCCCGGCAGGCGCAATGCGTTTTCGAGCATGTCTATTTCGCGCGTCCGGATAGCTGCCTGTTCGGGGATAATGTGCATACCATCCGCTGCCGCCTGGGCGAACGTTTGGCGCAGGAACATCCGGTTGAGGCGGATATCGTCATCCCCGTGCCGGACAGCGGCAACTCCGCGGCCCTGGGATTCGCGCGCGGCAGCGGCATCCCCCTGGATGTCGGCTTCATCCGCAACCACTATATCGGCCGCACCTTCATCATGCCCGAGCAATCCCAGCGCGCCGGCAGCGCGGACTTGAAACTGGCCGTGGTGGCGGATGTGGTCAGGGGCAAACGCGTGGTGGTGGTGGACGATTCCATCGTGCGCGGCACCACTTCCCGCCGCCGGGTCGAGGCGCTGCGCCATGCCGGCGCGCGGGAAATCCACATGCGGATTTCCTGCCCGCCCGTCCGTCATCCCTGTTTTTTCGGGATTGACTTTCCGACGCGCGAGGAATTGATTGCCGGCTCCAAGAATGTGGAGGAAATCCGCAAGTTTATCGGCGTTGACAGCCTGGGCTATCTCAGCCTCGAGGGCATGCTGGCGCCGTTCCGCGACCGCCAGGCCTTCTGCACCGCCTGCTTCTCCGGGGAATACCCCCTGGATGTCAACCGGGCGCAGGGGAAGCACGCCCTGGAAAGTTATCTGCCCCTGCTGAATTTCGATCCGCCCGCCCGCCGCAACTGAACGGCTTGGTTCAAATGCCGCCTGTCCGATGCACGGCCAAGCAACGGCCGCCCGGATTCTGCCCGTAATACGCCCCCGGACCGTGCTTGCGCAGATAGTGTTTATCCAGGAGATATTCCGGAAGGTTCCGGGCATGGCCCGCTCCGCCGGCAATGCGCATGGTGTAATACGCCATTTCCGCCAGCGCCTCCAACATCCGCGCGTTCCGAACGGCCTGGCGGACATCCAGCCCCCAGACAAACGGGCCATGCCCGGCCACCAGCACCCCCGGCAGAGACTCCGGCTTCAATTTGTGCTTGCGGAAATGTTCGATGATAACTTTACCGGTATTGGCTTCGTAATGCCTGGCGGCTTCGGATTTGCGCGGCAGGCGGGTAAGCGGCGCCGGGCCGTGAAACACGTCGGCATGCGTGGTGCCGCAGCATGGAATGGCCTGCCGTGCCTGCGCCCAGGCCGTCGCGAATTTCGAGTGGGTATGGACAATGCCGTTGATGGACTCGAACGCGCGGTATAATTCCAGGTGCGTTGGGGCGTCGGATGACGGCTTTTTGTTGCCGGCCAGTATCCGGCCTGAAACCAAATCCAGGACCACCATGTCGGATGGGCGCAGCCGCGCGTAAGCCACGCCGCTGGGTTTGATCGCCATGACGCCCGCGCGCCGGTCGGCCGCGCTGGCATTGCCCCAGGTAAAGGGGGCCAGCCCGGCGGCGTCAATCGCCCGGTTGGCCCGGCAGGCGGCGGCGCATAATGCTTGATAGCGCATGGTCATGCAGGCGGCTTACCCGTGCGATCCCGGATGGTCAGCAGTGTTTTCATGATGGCGGAATAGTCCCGGCGCGCGCCGCTCCGGCCAAATCCGTCGTGGATGGTCTGGTATAATTTGAAAAGTTCGTGATACGTTTTGACATGGGCGGGAATTGGCCGGAACTTATCCGGAAGCGTGCCGGTCATGGCGCGGACCGCGCTGCGGAAGCCGGCCTGTCCGCCGGCCTGTCTGCCCGCGGCCACGGCGGCGGCCATAGCCGCGCCCAGGGCGCAGGTTTGCGCGCTGCGCGAGATTGCCAGCGGCCGGTTCATGACATCGGCGTAAATCTGCATCACCATCGGATTTTTCGCGGCGATGCCGCCGCAGTTGACAATGCGCCGGATACGAACTCCGTATTCCTCGAGCCGCTCCATGATCACCCGCGCGCCGAAGGCGGTGGCCTCCACCAGCGCCCGGTAAATTTCAGCCGGGGTGGTGTGGAGGGTGAGCCCCAGCATGGCGCCGGTCAGCCGCTGGTCAACCAGCACGGTGCGGTTGCCGTTATGCCAGTCCAGGGCCAGGAGGCCGCTGGTTCCCGGGCGCAGTTTTTCCGCCTGGCGGGTCAGCTCCTGGTGGCCGCCGGCGCGCGGCGCGATTTGATTGACAAACCAGTTGAAAATGTCGCCCACCGCGGATTGGCCGGCTTCCAGTCCGTAATAACCGGGCAGGATGGATTCCGGGACAATCCCGCATAACCCCGGGATGTCCGGCAATTTGCGTTCCAGCGGCTCGATGGCCATGTCGCAGGTGGAGGTTCCGATGATCTTGACCAGTGTCCCGGGGCGGATGCCGGCGCCGACGGCGCCCAGGTGGGCGTCAAACGCGCCGACGGCGATGGGGATGCCTGCCGGCAGTCCCAGGCGTTTGGCCCAGGCCGGCGCGAGCGTGCCGGCGCGGTCGCCGACGGTGTAAGCTTTGGCCGGCAGCGTGTCGCGGATCCGGGCCAGTTCCGGGTCAAGTTGATGCAGCCATGCCCGTTCGGGATAGCCGCCCCAGGCGTCATGGAACATGGCCTTGTGGCCGGCGGCGCAGATGCCCCGCCGGATTTCCGCCGGATGGCTGATGCCGGCGAGCATGGCCGGAATCCAGTCGGCTATTTCCACCCAGGTGTCAGCGGCTTTAAACACGGCCGGCGCCACCCGGCGGCAATGGAGCAATTTGGCCCAAAACCATTCGGAGGAATATATGCCGCCGCACCTGGCCAAATATTCCGGGCGGCGACGCGCGGCCAGCGCGGTGATTTCGGCCGCCTCGGCGTGCGCGGTGTGATCTTTCCAGAGCCAGGCCATGGCGTGCGGATGGTTGGCATACGCCGGATGCGCGGCCAGCGCCCGGCAGTGCCGGTCAATCGGCAACGGCGTGCTGCCGGTGGTGTCCACCCCGATGCCGATGATGGCGGACGCCGCGAATTGACCGGATTGCCGGCGGGCGGAGCGGAGGACGGCCCGCACGGTCTTGACCATGCCCTCCGTGTAATCGGCCGGCTGCTGGCGCGCGAGATTGGCGTCGCGCCGGTCAAGGATAATGCCGTGTTCGCCGCCGGCGTAGTTCCAGACCGCGGCGCTGATTTCCCGCCCATCGGCGGCGTCCACCAGCAGCGCCCGTACGGAATTGGTGCCGAAATCCAAACCCAGCGTGTATTTCGTTTGGTGGCGCATGATGCTACGGCCGCGAATTGTAACGCCGCACCGGGCGCATGGGGGGCAACCCGAAAATGCGTTCGGCATTACCGTGCGCCACCTTTTGCAAGACCGCGTCCGGCAGCCGTAACTGGTGGATGAACCGCGCATGGCATAGAAAGGATTGCGTCTGGTAGGCATCGGCGGCGCCCAAGGCCAGCGAAGAGTCGGTGCCGAACAACATGCGGTCCTGATGTTTCAGGAAGAATGCCCGCAAAATTTCACGGTCTTCCGGATAAAGTTCGTCGCACCAGCGCAGGAAGCCGGCGCAACTGGTGTCCGCCGCCACGTTGGGATGTTCGCGGAAGACGGACTCCAGCCGTTCCAGGCCGATGTGCATCTGATGCGCGCCGATCAGCGTCAAATCCGGGTGCTGCCGCGCGATTTGCAGCGCGGTTTGCAGCAGCCGCTCGTTGGAAGTAGTCGGTCCGGTTTTGGCTTCGCTCCAGTAGGGGTTGGCGCCGCCGCCGTGGTAGGGCGAGACGCTGACCCGCTGGGTGATGTGCCAGAGCAGGACCTTTTTTGCGCGGCTGACCGTCTCAAACATCTCCGTCCAGGGCTTTGCCAGCCAGACATCGTGGCTGGCCGCGCCTTGCATCAGCGGGGAATTATGCAGTTTCAATCCCAGCGCCCCGTGCTCGAATGCCCGCTGCGCCAGCGCGGCATCCGGCTGGTCGTGCGGGACGCGGAACAGCCAGCCGAAACGCGCATCCTGTGCGGCGAGGTCGCGGCAAACGTGAAACGCTTCCGGCCGGTTGACGATGGCGATGACCCGGCCAAGCCGGAAGGCGTCCAATTGCGCGAACCAATCCTCCAGGATGCGGTAGAATTGGGCATGGGTGGTTGGACTTTCCATGTGGTTGTGGCAGTCCAGCCAGTAGTCTTCGTTGGGATGGAAATGAAAGCCCCAGCCCCTGGAAAAACCGTTGTCCAGCGTTTCACGTTCGGCGATGTCGGGCGGGCGCGGGCGGTCGGAATGGAAGGTAGTCATGATGGTCAAAAATCAGCGGTTCTTATATTCAGCGCTCTTTTTCAATTCCTCCCGCACACGCTTTTCCGACCAGCCGTCCTGGATGATGCGGTTGCGGTAGGTTTCCCGTCCGCTCTTGTCCGGCTTGCGCCCGAGAATGTCTTCGTAGGCGCGGTCAATGATTTTGTCGGTCTCGGCGCCCTTGTATTCCGCGCTCTTTTTCAGGTCCGTGCGCACTTGATTTTCCGACCAGTCGTCGTCAATCATCCGCTTGCGGTAGGTGCGCATGCCGTCGGCGTCGGGCTTGCGCCCCAGAATGTCTTCGTAAGCGCGGGTGATGGTCTTTTCCACGTCATCCGCCGCGGCGGTTGCCGGGGTGTAGAGCCCCAGCCCCAATCCCAATGCGCCCGCCGCCGCCAGCCACGCCCACTTACGTCCGATCTTTGAATTAGCCATTTTGAACTCCATGCTTGTGTGTGAATAATGCGCAAACGTTGAAAATATGTCATCAAGATAGACTTTCGACGGAATTTGTCAAGCAACATGCTGCCTGGATTTCCCCTGGCATCCATACCGGCTGCCTGTTATAATCAGCGCATGGATAAAATCATTGCCGGAATTTTCAAGAATTTCAACATTGTCATGCTGGCGGCCGGGATTGTGCTCGGACTTTGGACCGGCCGGCCGGGCCGGCGGGCCGAGCAGCTCTTCCGTTGGATCGTTTTGCTGGGCGCCGGCGTGGGCGGGTTGTACGCCGGCATTATGCATATTTTTTTCGGTCCCATGGTCGCCGCCAATATCGGCTGGCAGCCTTCGCCGTTCCAATACGAGGTGGGGGTCGCCAATCTGGCGGTCGGGTTGTTATGCGTCTTGGCGTTTCGGGCCGGCGAAGCCTTCCGCCGGGCCGCGGTCATTGGCCTGGCCTGTTGGCTTTGGGGGAACGCCATCGGGCATATCCGGCAAATGATCGTTGCCGGAAATTTCGCCCCCGGCAA
>CAZYXU010000013.1:0-47232 GCA_964650945.1 uncultured Verrucomicrobiota bacterium
TTTGGGGTGGATGCGGGTGCGAGCCGCACGGGCGTGCGCCGGTGGGCGGGGCTAACCCCGCTGAAAGCGGGGCAAGTCTCAAAGCTTGTCCCGCCGCAGGCGGGAATTGCCCCGTTCCCGGCAAACCCGCCCGCAGGGGCGCGCCGCCCACCAGACACCCCAAAGACTGCCCGTGCGGCTCGCACTCGCCGCCGCCTATCCGTGTCCGCCAAAGCCTTGGCGGCGGCGGAAAACGGAATTCACCACGCACGTCATCAAACATCGGAATATGTCTTACGCCCGTTTGCTTCAGGATGTTCGCTTCAAGATTGACATGGCGCCGATATGGTTTTATGCTGACCCCGTTGTCTGACACTGTGATCACAGGAGGTCCTGCCATGCCCGATCATCCGCCTGTCGCGGACCCGGTCAGTCCGGAAAAACGCCCGCCATTCAACGAAGTGTCCGTGCTCTTCCCGATCCTGGCGCTATGCACCGTGGCATATCTGGCCATGATCACCGCGGAATTCTTCCTGCGAAGCGATTTGCGCGTGCCAGCCCCGATGTTGCCGGTCTATATTGCCTTGCTGGGCGCCTATGCCGCGGACAAGGAAATCCGGCGTTGGGTGGGCGTGCCCGAGCCGCCCCGGCAGGGCTCGCTGTTTGTCTACGCCTGGCTGCTGTTGTTTTTAGGCATGCTGGTCATCAACTTCTTCCGGACGGATATGCCATTGCCTGGCGATTTGGTTAAAGTTGTTTTGCAAGTCCTGGGCATCTTCTTCGGGTCCAAGGCATCCAAACTCGTCCATGGCCGGCGCTTGGAGTCAACGGATTCCGCCATGAATCTCAGCCAGGTCCGGCTGATGGAGCGGCTGCAGACCGCCGGAACCATGACACGCGCTGAAGCCATGGCGATTTTAGGCACATCCCGGAGCGTTACCGGCCGGATTTTGGCGCGCATGCAGGTACAAGGCTTGATCCGCCTGGTTGGCGAAGGGCGCGGCGCCTATTATGTCGCTACCCAGACGCCCAGGGACGTTTCCAGGGAATGACCCACCCCCATGGGTCGTTCTGGGTCATTTAGGGTCGTTTCTGGGTCGTTTGGCGGGCCGTTTTCGCGATGATTTAAGTAACACAAAATTCAGACATTATGCCATTTTTAAATGTGGATAGGACTGCGGAAAACCAAAAGAGAATCGAAAAACAAAGGGGGGTGGGGAATATGAAAAAAATGAAAAAAAATAATTGCCTGCGGAAAGGATTATTGATCATCTTTCTGATAAACATTTTTTGTGGGGTTTTCGCAGATAATGAACTTGTCGGCTGCTGGCGCTTTGACGAAGCGTCCGGAACAAGTGCAGCGGATTCCTCTGATTACAACAACGACGGTACGATTTCTGGCGCAACTTGGGTTGACGGGTGCTTATCCGGCAGTGCGCTCTATTTTGACGGGATCAATGACAAAATTACCGTTAACAATCCGTCTGGACTCAGTTCTGCGCAAGGAACGCTTGAATTCTGGATGAAGGCAGATACTAACCGCCCACAGATTTCCACAATTTGTAAATTTCAGGAAGCCGCCCCCGGCGAATGGGCCAATTTTATCCGCTGCGCTTTATCGCAAAGCGGCCTGCTGGATTTATATATTGAAGACGGAGATGTGGCGAAAATTAACGTCTGGTATGATTTGGATAAGCTGGAAAGCGGCTATGAGGGGCAATGGCTGCATATTGTCTGGGTGCAGGATGGTAACGGCATAATACTTTATGTTAACGGAAAAGAAAAAAGCCTTTATGAATTCATTAATAGTGGCAGTTGGTTTACCAGTCATTTAACCATAGCGCAAGGTTACATTGGTTCCGGTTGGGATTATTTTAAAGGAACCCTTGATGAGTTCAAGATTTATAATTATGCCTTAAGCGCAGAGGAAATTAATTATAATTATATTGTCGGATATCTGGGCGGCAATTGGCATTTTGACGAAGCGTCCGGAATTATTGCAGCGGATTATTCCGATTACGTCAATAACGGAACTGTTTCCGGAAGTGCAACCAGGGTTGATGGCGTATTGGGCAACGCACTTCATTTTGACGGTATTGATGATAAAGTTACGGTTAGTTTTCCGACTGGGATTATTTCCGAAAAAGGAGCAATGGAATTTTGGATGAAAGCGACTTGCGTACAATATGGAACAATATTTAAATTTCAGGAGGCCGCTCCCGGCGAATGGGCTAATTATATTCGCTGTCATTTATATTCAAACGGCATATTGGACTTGGAAATTGAAGATGGTAACATTGTTAAGGCCTTGGTCAGTTATGATCTGGACAACTTGGCTGGAGGTTACGTTGATAAATGGATTCACGTGCTTTGGGTGCAGGATGGAACAAGCATCAAGCTCTATATTAATGGAGAACAAAAAACCTTAAGCGGGACCAACAGCGGCGACTGGTGGACGGAGCACTTAACCTTAGCTCAGTGCTATATCGGCTCCGGCTGGGATTATTTTGAGGGAGATATAGATGAATTTAAAATTTATAAGCGCGCTGTTGACACGAAAGAAGCGTATCAACTATATGTAGAGAATGGATGGTATAAAGATTTCGGCTGTGAGAGCAATCCGACCGGCGATCCAATCGGCGGGGGCAGCGGTTACAGCGATATCCTTACTACCGGGGACTATGTTGTGACCAACAAACAGGAAATGCTCGATGCGCTGGATTCCGCGGTATACGGTGATGTCGTTTATGTCAACGTGGCCTCCATTGATCTTACAGGAGAAACTGATATTATTATTCCTGGCGGAGTTACTCTAGCCGGCAACCGCGGATACAATGGCACGGCGGCGGGCGCCCTGCTCTATGCCAATCAATCGGATACGCCCGCCTGTCCGTTGTTAATTACCGGCGGCAGCAGTGTGCGCATTACCGGATTGCGTATTCAGGGGCCGCATTCCGAGATTGGAACTGCCCCTTATGATCCTCCTTTCACCAGAGGCATAGAAGCCTGCAAAGATCACGCTGATCTGGAGGTGGACAACTGTGAGATATCGGGGTGGAGCCATGCCGGCGTATATCTCGGCGACGGTTCCGGTTCCGTCAACGCCGATATTCATCATAATTACATCCATCATTGTCAGCGGACCGGACTGGGATACGGGGTCTGCCTCGGCTATTACGGCACCATAGATTGCCTTATTGAGGCTAATAAATTCGAATATAACCGCCATTCCGTTGCCGGCGCCGGCACCACCGGCAACAGTTATGAAGCTCGCTATAATCATGTGCTGGAAAATGCCAGCAGTTCGGTTTTTGACATGCACGGCGGCGCGGACAGAGGCGACGGCACCGATATTGCTGGAGACAGTATTTACATTCACCATAATACGGTTGAATATACCGGTTACTATTCTGTCAAAATCAGAGGAATTCCAAATAACGAGGCGCTGATCTATCATAACTGGTTCTATCCTGATGTCGGTGACGCTGCCATTCAGAATAATGTCATCGCCATAGAGAATTTTTCAGTGTATGACAACCTATATACCGATGACAAATATTATAAAAGCTACGAATAGCAATTAAACTTAGGCGTCTTTCCTACCATAATATCTTGCGGCAGGACGTCAGAGGGTGGTAGGGGTCTGGGGTGGCAGGGGTCTGGTAGGGGTCCTATATATTAATAATATCCGGAATGATTACGAAATATTAGACGCGAGCGCCAGGGTCCGAACGCCATGGTCAGAGCTAAAAACAGGACAACGTCGAAGAACGGACGGAAAAGTTTGACAAGGTGGCAGGCAGGACGCCCACAACACATTGCCTGAAACCGGGAAAAGGAAATCCGAACCAGCGAGTCCAGCGCACGCCGCTAAGCGGCGTGGCTGACCTGCACGTCCCTTTGCCCATCTTTCCGCCCCTCAAAGCCTTTGATCCTCTGCCTCTCAAATCCTTTGTGCCTTTTATCTTTTGACGCGCCAATTCCCGCCCAACCGCAGCATCTCGGAGGAATGGCGTCGCGGACGTAATCAGGCGCTTTTATGCCGGCGGGGATGGTTCCGGACCGGACCCGTGGGCGTCCAGGTAGCTTTGCAGGATAATCTGGGCCGCCACCTGGTCGCGTAAATCGCGCCGGCGCGCGCGGCGCACATTGCCGCCGATCAACATCCGTTCCGCCATGCTGGTGCTCAGGCGTTCATCCCATGTTTCCACCGGTAGCGCGGTGTCTTCCCGCAATTGCGCGGCAAAATGCAGGACGGCTTCGGCTGCCGGTCCGGTGCGTCCCTGCATATCCAGGGGCAGCCCCAGCACGATCTTTTGCACAGCGCGCGCAATACAGATTTCCGCCACCGCCTGCCGGGCGTGGCGGGCGCCGCGGATGGCCACCGTCGGCAGCGGCAGGGCGATCACCCCGGTCTCATCGCTGATGGCCAGGCCCATGCGCTGCGAACCGAAATCGATGCCCAGGCACCGGCTCATAACCAACCCCGGCAATCGGCCCGGCGTTTGAGCTGTTCCACGATTTTTTTCACATCCTGATCGCGCCCCTTGGGGCAGACCAGGGTGGCGTGATTGTGTTGCACCACCACCAGGTTCTCCACCCCAATCAGGGCAATCAGGTTTTTTTCGCCGGCCATCACCACATTGTGGGCCGCGTCCAGTGTTACGGTACGGCCCACGGAAACGTTGCCGTCGGCATCCCGTTTAAAATGCTTTTCCAGCGACGCCCAGGAACCGACATCGTCCCACTGGAACTTGCCGCGGGCCATGGCGATGTTGCCGGCTTTTTCCATGAGCGCGTAGTCAATCGAGATTTTCTGGAGCCCCGGATAGGCCTGCGCCAGCGCGGCGGTAAAACCCGGCCGGTCAACTGCCGGCGCGAGGGCGTCCATCAACTCCGCCAATTCCGGGTGATGGCGCCGGGCGGCATTTTCAAAAGCCGCCAGCGACCAGATGAACATGCCGGCATTCCAGTAAAAATTGCCGGCCTGCACGTAGCGCTTGGCTTTGGCCCGGTCGGGTTTCTCCACGAACCGCGCCACCCGGAAGAATTCCGTCTTGGCGCCCTTGCCCAGGGCCGGGTCGGAGAGCCGGGTCGGCGCGGCCTCAAGGTAGCCGAAACCGGTGCTGGGCGCAGCGGGTGGAATGCCGATGGTCAGCAGCACATCGCGCGCGGCGGCCAGGGCCAGGGCGTCGGCCAGGGTCTGCCGGAATACCGGCAGATCGCCGATGATATGGTCGGCGGTCAGCACTGCCATTTGCGCCGCCGGCGCCCGGGCGCGGACGATGGCGGCGCCCAGCGCCACGGCCGGCGCGGTATTGCGCGCCTCGGGCTCGCCGATGATATTGCGCACCGGAAAATCGGGCATGATTTCACGGATGGCCGGCGTCAGTTCGGCGTTGGTGACGATGATCACCCGTTCCGGCGGAATCAGGGGCTGCAGGCGCCGGACGGCCTCCGCCAGCATCGGCCGGCCGCTGGTCAGCGCCAGGAGTTGTTTCGGACGGCGGGCGGTGCTCATCGGCCAGAACCGTTCGCCCCGGCCCCCGGCCAGTATGACGGCATAAGCATGGAGATTTGATGTGGATTTTGGTTTCAATGGATCAGATTTTCCGGTTTGAAGAGGATTTAAAGTGTTCAGGGATCGGAGCAAAGTGTTCAGTGTTCGGAGCAAAGTGTTCGGCGTTCGGTGTTCAGTGTTCGGTGTTTCAAGCATTGATCTTAATTTTATTCCGAATTCTGACTCCTGACTACTGAATTCTTTTAAAACTTTAGTTTTGAAAGCTGCTCACGAGTTAATTTAAATCCATGATAATTTGAATGCCGCGCAAGGTCAAGTGCGGATCGAAATGCGCGTCGAAATCCGCGCCGGCCAGCGCGCGCCGGGCATAGCCGCCGGTGACGCAGACGGCGGTATCGGCCGGCATTTCCGCCCGCATGGCCATCAGGGCTTCGCGGAACATGCCGCGCCAGCCGAGGATGGCGCCCGCCCGCATGGCGGCGCGCGTGCTGCGCGCGATCGCGCGCCGGGCGGCGCGGGGCGGGGGGGCGTCCAGCCGCGGCAGGCAGGCGGTGCGTTCCGCCAGATAATCCAGGAAAAGCCCCGGACCGGGCAGAATCAATCCCCCGATGAAACAGCCGCGGGCATCCACCGCATCCAGCGTCAACGCCGTGCCGAAATCCGCGACCAGCACCGGCGCCCCGTAACGCTGCCAGGCGGCGGCGGCATTGGCCAGGCGGTCGGCCCCGATGGTGGCCGGGCGCGGATAATCGAGTTTAACGCCCAAATTCAAAGTGTGCCGGATCAGGAGCGGAGCGTTGCCGGTCAGGCGCCTTAACTCCGCCTGCCAAATGCCGGTGGCCGCCGGCACCACCGAGCAAATGGCGGAGCGCCGCGGCGCCGCGCCGGCCGCCAGGCGGCGCAGCAGCGAGCGTACCGCGGCCGGCCGGCCCGCCGCCATGGCGGCGGGCAGCCGCAGGACGCGGCGGATGCGGGCGCCCGCCGCCAGCGCTGCCGTGGCGCTGGTATTGCCGATGTCAATCAGTAATGCGGTGTTCATTGCAACCGTAAAAAAACGGCAAAAGGCCAGATAATCAATGCCGGTAAGATTAAAGACTGCCGGCGGGGAAAGCAAGCACAAGGTGATCAATTGCGCAATTGCCAAGCGGCGTCTTTTATGTGTATAATGAAAATACCGACAGTCAAAATCGCGCAACAAAAGAGGCAATTTCAGTAGCATCCCACAGGATGCTCAGACTGTAGGCTGAAGGCTGTAGACTATAGGAAAACCGCGGATTTCAAGCATCGGATCGGAAAACACAGTTCCGGTTTTTTTGCCGATGTTTTTCGGGGTTTTAACCTACAGCCTACAGTCTAATAACCTACAGCCTTGGCGTCCTTTATGGGACGCCAGTGAGGCAATTTTAAAACTCATGTTTTGAAAGAATTCAGTAGTCATGAGTCAGGATTCTGAATGATAGCAAACAGCGCAAGATCAATGCGTTACGTTGTTGCAAAATCCTGAAAACTGAACACCGAACACTTTTGAAAAAGACTTAAAAGGGAAAACCATGAACGGCAGGGAACGGGTAGCTAACACAATTGCGCGCAAACCGGCGGATAAAATCCCGCTGGGATTTTACGCCGTGGATTGCGATATCGTCGAAAAAGTCATCGGCCGGAAGACTTTTGTCCGCGATAAAATCGCGGTCCCGCTCGCCCTGGCTGAGGGCCGGCGCGCCGAAGTCGCCGAAAGCTTCAAGCACGACACCGTCGAGTTTTACCGCAAGATCGACTGCGCCGACCTGATCATTCCCAAGGAGGCCGCGCTTTTACCCCCCAAGGATTACGTGCCGCAGCCTTTGAAAAAAATTGCCGACGACCGCTGGGAAGACCCGCGCGGGCGCATTTTCCAGGCGGTGTTCGCCGCCAATGACTTCATGTGCATCCATGATCCCACACGTAAACCCGAATATACCGCGCAGGATTTCGACGGCGCTCCGCCAGTCCGCCCGCCGGACGACTCGGTCTTTGAAGCGTTGGATTACCTGATCGCCCAACTGGGCGCGGAGCGTTACGTGTGCAGCGCCGCCGGCGCGGCGGTGATGCCGCTGCCGGGCGGATTCGATGCGGCCATGCTGACTTATGCCCTGCACCCGGAGGTGATCCACGCGGCCAACCGGCGCGCCCTCGCCGTGCTGGAAAAAACCGTGCGCGCCGCCGTGCGGCCGGGCAGCGCCGGCGTGCATATCGGCTGCGATACCGCCGGCACCAACGGGCCCTTCATCTCGCCGGCGATGTTCCGCGAGCTCTGCCTGCCTTATATGCGGCAAAGCGTGGCGTTGATCAAGCAGCATGCCGGGCAGGTGAATTTCCACGATTGCGGGATGAATGTCCCGCTGATGGAGATGTTTATCGAGGCGGGCATCGACTGCTACCAGTCGCTGCAAACCACCGCCGGCATGGAAATCGGCCGGCTGAAGAAAATGTTCGGCAGCCGCCTGACCTTCTGGGGCGGCATCCCCATGGAAACCTTGATTGACGGCACGCCCGCCGCGACGCGCCAAGCCGTGCGGTACGCCCTGGAAACCGGCGCGCCCGGCGGCGGATTCGTGCTCGGCCCCAGCCACTCCATCGCCTACGGCGTGAAATATGAAAACTTCATGGCGCTGGTGGACGAGTATGTCAGACTGCGCGACAAGTTCTAACACACCCGATCCGCCTGGCGCGCAAGATCGTGGCGGTGGGCGGCGGCGGCAATGTGCGGGATGGAAAATTATGACTTCCGCGGAACGGGTGCTGGCCGCCATAAATTTTCAGACGCCGGATCGGCTGCCGGTCTGGGACAAGTTTTGGCCGGAATTTACGCAAGCATGGCGGCGGCACAAGGGATTGCCGGCGGCGGCCGATCCGCGGGATGATTACGGCATTGACATGTCCGTGGTCGTGGCGGATGAAGCGTTTTTCCCGTCGCAACGCGCGGTATTGGGCGGCGATGAAAATTACCAGCACCGCAACGACGGCTGGGGTCGGATTGTCCGCGCCCCCCGCCGCGATGCGTATTTCGTCGAAACCCTGGATACCATCCTCAAAACACCGGCGGACCTGGACCGGCTGGCGTTCGAGCCGGCGCAACTGGATGCCCGATTTACGGGGTTTGATGAATTGGTGCGGCGCGAAAAAACCGCCGGCCGCTGCGTCTTTGCCAAGGTCGGCGGCATTTACGTCCGCAGTCATTTTTTACGCGGCGAAGACCGGCTGCTGATGGATATGGCGGCGGACGAGGATTTTTGCGATGCGCTTTTCGACCGTGTTGCCGCGCATCTGACCGGCATGGCCCTGGAAACCCTGCGGCGGGCGGGTTGTCAGGCCGCCGGCCTGTTCGTGTATGACGACATGGCCAACAGCCGCGCCCCCATGTTCAGCCCGGCCATGTTCGAGCGGTATTTTCTGCCCCGCTATCAAAAGCTGATCGCAACCTGCCGCGCCGCCGGCTGCCGGCATGTCTTCTTTCACAGCGACGGCAATATTGCCCCCGTGCTGGATTTATTGTTGCAGGCCGGCTTTGAAGGTTTTAATCCGCTGGAACCGCGCTGCGGCCTGGACTTGGTCAAGCTGCGGCAAAAATACGGCAACCGCGCGGTATTTTTCGGCGGGATATGCAACACGCGCATCCTGCCGCGCGGCGACAAAAATGAAATCGAAAAACACGTCCGCCCGCTGCTGGAACTGGGCCGGGCCGGCGGCTTGATCCTGGGGCAGGCGTCCGTCGGCCCCGACATTGCGCCCGCTACCTACGATTATTACATCGGCCTGGTGCGGCAAGCATCAGCTTGCCCCGTCTGACCACGGCGGTCAGGGGGCATCCTGCAATTCCAGGGTCAAATCGGCCGCCGGGGCGGAATGGGTCAGGCAGCCCAGCGAAATGGCGTCCACGCCCGACGCGGCCGCGGCTTCCACCGTCGCCAGGGTAATGCCGCCGGAAGCCTCCAGGCGGCAGCGGCCGGCGTTGATGGCGGCGCACCGGCGCATTTGTTCCGGGGACATGTTGTCCAACAGAATCCAATCCGGGCGGGCGGCGAGGGCCGCGCGCAGTTCGTCTTCGGTTTCCACCTCGACTTCCAGCGGCAAGTCCGGATATTGCCGGCGCGCGGCGCGGATGGCGCCGGCCAGCCCGCCCTCGCCGCGCCAGGCGCGGCGGTGATTGTCCTTGATCAGCAGCATGTCGCAGAGCCCGAAACGATGGTTGACGCCGCCGCCGCAGCGCACGGCGTATTTTTCCAGCCGGCGCAGGGTGGGGGTGGTTTTGCGGGTGTCGAGAATCCGGACCGGCCAGCCGCGGATTTTCGCCGTGAAGGCGGCCGTCAGGGTGGCGATGCCGCACAAGCGCTGTAAAAAGTTCAAGGCCGTGCGCTCACCCGTCAGAATCGTCCGCAGGGAGCCGGCGATGGTCATGATGATTTGGTCCGGCTGGAGGAGCGCGCCATCCGCGGCGGCCGGCTCCACGCGCAGTTCCTGGTCCAACTGGCCGAACACTTCCCGCGCCACTGCCACCCCGGCGACACAGCATGCCTGGCGGGTAATGATCGCCGCCCGGCCGCGGGCGTCATCCGGCACCAGCGCCAGGGTGGTGGCGTCGCCGCTGCCGATATCCTCCTGCAGGGCCTTGCGGATCGAATCCCGCACTTCCGGCCAGTCGCCGTCCGGGATGGCGGCCGGCGGTTGGTTTGCATTGGGCATGGTTGCTCCTTCGGCAATGGTGTTGTTGAGAAATACTATAATTTACCGCCCGATTATTCCAATGTAAAATTTTTCAATTTCAAGCCTTGACATCTGCCCGGGGGTGCTTTAAAAATAACATATACGCAATATGCCGGACCGGAATGAATGATTTATAAACCAATCGAGGCGTTATGGTCGAGAACACACCAGGCCCAGCCGACTGGCTGATCCGCACCCTCCAGGAAGTCAGCGGCGCGCTCACGGTGGAGCAAGCCTTGCACGAGGTGGTGGAGCAGCTCAAGGATTTTTTGCCGCATCACTGCCTGGCGGTGATCATGGTGGATCAAAACACCGATGACTTGGTCATCAAGACCTCCCGGCAGATCAGTTATTCCTTCGCCAAGAAATTCCACCGCCCGATCAACGGCCGGGTCATTCCCCGGGTGATTTTGAAACACGAAACCCTGGTCATGAACGGGCTGGCGGCAGCGGCGCCGGAATACGCTGAAATCAAACTGGAGTCCGACCTGACGGCGGCGGTGCTGGCGCCGATCATGCACAGCCAGCGGGCCATCGGCTATTTGCATTGCGACCGCGACCAGGGCGAATTCACGGAGGAGGAGGGGCGCTGGCTGCAGGTGCTGGGGCTGTTGATCGGCCAGTTGATCGAGAAATACGAACTGCTGGTGCTTTCCCGGCATCTCTCCCGCGTGGATGAAGCCAGCAAGGCCTTGAAATACCATGCCTTCCTTGAGGAATACCGGCGGGAGCTGGCGCGCGCCAAGTCCTACCAGACGGTGCTGACCCTGATCTTCCTGGATGTGGATGACTACACCGGCTTTGTCCAGACCTGCGGCATTGAAGCCGGCCACGCCTTGCTGGAACAAATCCACGGGTTGATCAAGAGCTGTATCCGGGAAATTGACCTGGTCGGGCGGTTTTCGGCGGACGAGTTCATCGTTTGCCAGGGGGGTATCCCGCCGCCGGAGGCAGCGGCCGTGCTGGACAACATCCGCGCCAAGGTCCGCGGGCAGGCTGCGCCCAACTCCGGCTGCCAGGTGACCATCAGCGGCGTGGCCATGACCATGCGTACGCCGGCGGATTTGGACGTTCCCATGGAAAAGATCCTGGCCGCTTTGGGCAGCGGATTGATTACAGTCCGGGCGCGGGGGCGGGATCAAGCGATGAGCATTGATCCGCCAGCACCGTGACCCGGTTGTGCTGCACTTCCAAGACCCCGGCGCCGCAATTGAACCAGAGCGTGCGTTGGGTGTTTTTGCCGACCTTCAGCTTGCCGGGGCGCAGCCCGGCCATGATCGGCGCATGATGGGCCAGGATGCCAAACGCGCCGTCCATGCCCGGGGCGACCAGTGTTTCCGCCGTATCGTCATAAACCACGCCGGCCGGGGTGATGATTTCCAGCTCGAAAGTATGTCTCATTTCCGGACCTGTTTCTGTTGCGCTTCCTCGATGGCGCCTACCATGTAAAAAGCGCTTTCCGGCAGCCCGTCATGGCGGCCTTCCAGGATTTCCTTGAATCCGCGGACGGTTTCCGCGCGGCTGACATACCGCCCCGGAGCGCCGATAAACTGCTCGGTGACGAAAAACGGCTGGGTCAGGAAGCGCTGGATTTTGCGGGCGCGGGCTACCAGCAGCTTATCGGCGTCGGAGAGTTCCTCCATGCCGAGGATGGCGATGATGTCCTGCAACTCGCGGTATTTTTGCAGGGTTTGCTGGACGCCGCGGGCCACCTGATAATGCTCCGCGCCGACAACGTCCGCGGCCAGGAATTTGGAATTCGAGTCCAGCGGGTCCACGGACGGATACAGGCCTTGCTCGGCAATGGCGCGGGAGAGGACGGTGGAGGCGTCCAGGTGGGTGAAAACCGACGCCGGGGCCGGGTCCGTGAGATCGTCGGCCGGCACGTAAACGGCTTGCACCGAAGTGATGGAGCCGCGTCGGGTGGAAGTGATGCGTTCCTCCAATTCTCCGAGCTCCGCGGCCAGGGTGGGTTGATAGCCGACGGCGGAGGGAATGCGGCCCACCAGCGCGGAAACTTCGGAGCCGGCCTGGGCAAAGCGGAAAATATTATCGATGAACAGGAGGACTTCCTGGCCGGTTTCATCCCGGAAATGTTCGGCCATGGTCAGGGCGGTCAAGGGCAGGCGCATGCGCGCGCCCGGCGGTTCGTTCATCTGTCCGTAAACCAGGACGGTTTTATCGAGCACCTTGGATTCCTGCATTTCGCGCCATAAATCGTTGCCTTCGCGCGTGCGCTCGCCGACGCCCGCGAACACTGCCAGGCCGCCGTGCTCGGTGGCGATGTTATGGATCAATTCCATGATCAGGACGGTTTTACCCACACCGGCGCCGCCGAACAAGCCGATTTTGCCGCCGCGGGGGTAGGGGGCCAGCAAGTCAATCACCTTGATGCCCGTCTCCAGTATCTGGGTGCGGGTTTCCTGCTCATGCAGCGCCGGCGCATTGCGGTGAATGGGCGCGAAGCGGGTGCTGGCCGGCGGCGGCGCGCCGTCCACCGTCTCGCCGAACACGTTGAAGATGCGGCCCAGATTTTCCCGGCCCACGGGCACGGTGATCGGCATGCCGGTGTTGACGGCGGCATTGCCGCGCCGCAACCCGTCGGTGGAGGCCATGGCGATGCAGCGCGCGACATTATCGCCCAAATGCTGCTGCACCTCGGCCACCAGTTCCATGCGGCCGTGATCGTCCGGTTGATCGCGTTTGATTTTGATCGCCATGTTCTGCAGGGGGAGCATGTCGCGCGCGAACTCGACATCCACCACGCTGCCAATCACCTGCACCACCTGGCCGGTTGCATTCGGCTGATCCATGATTATTGGTCTTTCAGGAGCGTTGCTTGTAAGATCAGTGTTCGGGGTTCAGTGTTCGGGGTTTAAGGCGGCCGTCATGCGGAAACCTCGACGCCCGCGGTGATGTCGGCCAACTCGCGGTCAATGCTCAACTGGCGGGCCTTGTTAAACATCAATTGCTGCCGGCCGATCATATCCTCGGTTTTTTTCTGCGCCTGCTCCATGATGCCCATCCGGGCGCTGTGTTCGGCGACAATGGATGAAAGCAGCACCCGGCGCACGCAGGCCTGGACATAACGCGGGGCAAGGTGGTCCAGTATCTGCGCCGGGTCCGGATCAATTAAAACCAGCCCCGCCGCGGAGGCGCCCGGCGCCGCCGCGCCGTCAAAGCGCAGCGGTAAAAGCGGTAATTCCGCGGCATGATACTGCAAGGCCGATTCGAATTGCGTGTAAATCAGATGCACCCGGCCGCACGCGCCTTGTTGATAGCCGGCGGTCAATTGGCGGCTGACTTCACCGGCATCCGCACCGGCCGCGGCCACGGCGTGGAGGATGGACGCGCGGCCGCCGTATTCCGCCAGGCGGCTCCGGAAATAATCCGCGCCTTTGCGACCGATCAGGAATAGGGCCGCCTCCATTTGCGGATCGGCAAGCGTCTCCCGCAAAAAGTTCCGCGCGCGGCGCAGCACGTTCTGGTTGAGATTGCCGCAGAGTCCGCGGTCGGCGCTGATCACCACCAGCAGGACGCGGTTGGCGCAGCGGGGCGCCAGCCAGGTCGATGCCGGCTGGGGCATGCCGGGCAGCCCCGCCAGGCGGCGCATCATGGCGGTGGCGCTTTCGACGTAAGGGCGGCTGTCAAGCAGCCGCGTTTGAATGCGCCGGAGCTTGACCGCGGAAACCATTTTCATGGCGCGGGTGAGTTGGGCGGTCTTGCGCAGGCTGCCGATGCGCGTGCGGATTTCACGTAAATTTTGCATAAATCAGCGGAATTGCGCCTTGAATTTTTCGACCATGCCGTGTACCCGGGCTTCCAGGTCGTCGTCCCAGCGATTACCGCGGTGCAAGAGCTCGGTCAGTTCCGGATATTCGCGGTCCATGAACTGATATAACCCGGTCTCGAAATGCCGCACCCGGTCCAGGGGCAGGTCATCCAAAAACCCGTGGACGCCGGCATAAATGATGATGATCTGCTTTGCCGCCGGCAACGGCCGGTACTGGTCCTGTTTCAGGATTTCCATCAGCCGCTCCCCGCAGGTCAGCAAAAGGCGGGTGGTTTTATCCAGATCGGCGCTGAATTGCGAAAAAGCCGCCAGTTCGCGGTATTGGGCCAGGTCGAGGCGCAGGCGGCCGGCGACTTTCTTCATCGCCTTGATCTGGGCGTTGCCGCCCACGCGCGAAACGGAAAGGCCGGGATTGATTGCCGGGCGCACGCCGGCGAAAAACAGGCTGCTTTCAAGGTAGATTTGTCCATCGGTGATTGAAATGACATTGGTGGGAATATAGGCGGAAATGTCGCCCGCCTGGGTTTCGATGATCGGTAGGGCGGTGATACTGCCGCCGCCCAGGTCGCGGTGGTATTTCACGGCGCGTTCCAGCAGGCGCGCATGCTGGTAAAATATGTCGCCGGGATAAGCCTCGCGGCCGGGCGGGCGCCGCAGCAGCAGGGACAATTGGCGATAGGCTACGGCATGCTTGGAGAGGTCGTCATAGACGATCAGCACATGGCCGCCGTTTTCCGCCAGCGCCTCGGCCATGGCGCAGCCGCTGTAGGGCGCGATGTATTGGAGGGGCACCGGGTCCGCGGCCGCGGCGTTGACGACGATGGTATGGTTCAGGGCGTCATTGTCCTGCAAGGCGCGCACCACGCGGGCCACGGTCGAGTTTTTCTGGCCGATGGCCACGTAGATGCAGGCTACCCCGCTGTTTTTCTGGTTGATGATGGCGTCAATGGCGACCGCGGTTTTGCCGGTCTGGCGATCGCCGATAATCAATTCGCGCTGACCGCGTCCGATCGGCACCATGGAATCGATCGCCTTGATGCCGGTCTGCAGCGGTTCGGTTACCGGCTCGCGCTCGATCACCGCGGGCGCCCGGCGTTCGATCGGGCTGGTTTTGGTTTCCGGAATCACCCCTTTGCCGTCCAGGGGCTGCCCCAGCGCGTTCACCACGCGCCCCAGCAAGGACCGGCCCACGGGCACCTGCATGATGCGGCCGGTGCCCTTGACCAGGTCGCCTTCCTGGATTTTTTTGTCGTCGCCCAGGATGATGCAGCCCACATTGTCCCGTTCCAGGTTCATGGCCAGGCCGTAAATGCCGTGCGGGAATTCCAGCAATTCGCCGGACAGGGCATCCTGTAAACCGTAAATCCGGGCGATGCCGTCGCCGACTTGCAAAGTGACGCCGACGCTGGCGGAGGTTGGCGTGCCGCCGTATTCCAGCAAACGCCGGCGCAGGATGGCGGTAACCTCGTCGGGCTGAATTTTTAAGTTAGCATCCATAAATGGGTTGGCTGTTGCCGGCCGGGGCGGCCCGCCGGACTCCGCAAATCAAGCAATTAGCGTCTGCCGCGCCAGCATGCAATCCCGGGCTTCGCGCAGGCGGCCGCGGACGCTGCCATCCAGCATGCGGCCGTTATAATACAGCACCAGCCCGCCCAGCAGTTCGGGTTTCACGGTCATGTCCAGCTCCACTTGCTTGCCGAGAATGCCGGTCAGGCGCCGCGCCAGGGCTTGCTGTTCCGCGGCCGGCATGGGCGTCGGGGTCTCGACCAAAACCTGCAGCAGGCCGTCAGCGGCGCGCCGCAGCGCGCGCCATGCCTGGGCGATGACCGGCAACAGGGTCAGGCGTTTGCGGCTGACCAGCAGTTCCACCAGCCGGCCGGCGGCGGAATTCTGGGCGATGGCCGCCATTTCCCGGCAGAGTTGCGCGCGCCAGGCGGAGGGCAGGGAGGTGTTGCCGAAAACCACTCGCGCCGCCGGTTGTGCATGATAGAATTCCGCCAGGCGGAACAAATCCCGCTCCAAGGCGTCCAGCGCGGCGGGGTCCGCGGCCGTTTCATAGAGCGCCCGCGCATAACGGGTGGCGAGGTTCGTGATCACCGGCGGCATCATTTCGCAGCCTCCAATTCCCGCAGGATGTCGTCCACCATCCGGCTTTGGATGGCGGGGGTCAGATTGACCCGCACGACTTTTTCCGTCAATTGCGCGGCCAGGTCTACAATCTGCTGGCGCATTTCACGCAAGACGCGCGCGCGTTCGATTTCCAACTGTTCCACCCCGCGCTGAATAACGGCATCGCTTTGCCGGCGGGCTTCGGCCAGGATGACGTCGCGCGCCTGCTGGCCGTCACGGATGGCCTGCCGGATCAAATCCTGGTTTTTGACGGCAATTTCGGCCAGTTGCCGCTCGTAATCCTTTTTGAGCTGCTCCATGGCCTGGCGCTGTTCCGCCGCCCGGGCCAGGTCGTCGGCAATGCGGTCAGCCCGCTGGCGCAGGAACTTGGATGCCGGCTTGAACACAATCCGGCCGAGCAGGACCAGCGCAATGGCAAAAGTCAATGCCTGGGCGATAATTACGCTTATGTCAATTTCCAGCATGATTTATTTGGCGGGCGCAAGCTGCTCCAACTGGTGCTGCAACTCCGCCTGGCGCAATTGCAATTCCATTATTTCCACCTCGGCCTTGGCGGCCGATACCTTCTTCAGGTCCTGGGTGTAGGGATCGGCAAAAATGAGGATCAAGGCAATCACCAGCACGTAAATACTCAATGATTCGATAAAGGCCAGCCCGATAATCAGGTTGTTCCCGATCGGCCCGGCGGCTTCCGGCTGGCGCGCAATTCCCTCCATGGCGCTGACCACCGAACGCGCCTGGCCGATGGCTGGAACGATGGTGCCGGCCACGATGATCAATCCCGCCAGCAAGATCGAAATTTCAACAATGCCAATACTCATGAACCGCCTCCTGTTTAATGTTCGTTAACCGCTTCTCCGACGTAAACCATTGATAATCCGGTGAATACCAGTGCCTGCACGAAACTGACCAGCACTCCCAGCAGAATGATCAGCGGCCGCAGGATTAAAGGCACCGGCAGCAGAATCTTGGAAAAGACGTCATCGGCAAAGAAAAACATAGTCAACAGATAGATCAGGATGCTTAAAATGATTTCCTTGGCCATGATGTTGCCGAACAGACGCATCGTCAGGGAAAGCGGCCGGATTACTTCCTCCATCACGCGGATGACGATGAAGAGCGGCGCCAGCCAGTAAGGCGGCCCGCAAAAGTGGCGGATATATCCCGCCAGGCCATGCTCGCGCAGCCGCACGACAGAGGCGGCCAAGGTGACCGTCAACGCCAGCCCGGCATTGATGTTCAAGTTGGCGGTGGGCGATTTGAATCCGGGCAGGAGCCCGATCAGGTTGGCGCACAGAATGAACAAAAACAGGGTGGCGAACAAGGTGATGAAACGCGGGCCGGCCGGGCCGATGATCTGGAGGCTGAGCCCATTGATGCTTTCGATCAGCAATTCCAGGATATTTTGCGTGGGCGCGGGAGGATTGCGCCAGCGCCGCACCGCCATGGCTCCGCCGGCCAGGATTGCGCCCAGGATCAGGATGCCCCCCAGCAAATCCGGCTGCAGATACCTGGCCAAGCCCAACCGCTGGGCAAAATATTCCACGATATTCGGCGTTTCAATCGCATCCATGGCGGATTCGACATCAATCAATCAGGCGGAATCCGGCGCGTATCGTCCGCGGCCGGCGTTTCTGCTTTTTGTGCGGTTACCCGCCGTGCAAATATGGCCATGCCGACCGTGGCAAGCATCATGCCCAGCAGGAATACCAGCGCCAGTTGCAGGTTAAAAACACGGCTCAGCAGCAAGGTCAGTCCGAAGATCAGGATATAACGCAAGGTGTAGCTGCCCAACACCCAGGCCACCGCCGGCATGCGGGCCGGCGCCCGCCCGGCGCGCTGGGCGGCCAGGCGCAGGAGATAATAATTTGCCGCGCCGGCCAGGATGCCGGCAAACACACCGATCAATATTCCGGCTATGGTCATGGTTGCTTGCCGCCGCGCGACATGGTTTTCTGAAAAATGTTTATAAATCCCGCGATAATGCCCAGCGTTAGCAGGGCCATGGTCAGCCAGGGGGCGGTGTCGAGATGCTGGTCCAGGATATATCCCGCTGTCAGTCCGGCCATGATGCAGGCCGCCAGCATGATGCCCAAGGCGCCGAATTTACCCAGCGCTTTCCAGGCGGCATTGCGGTCGGTCACAATTTTATGATCCAGCGGCATACGGCAATTTACACCAGCGCCCGGCGCCACGCCGCAAATGTTCGCGGCAGCGCATGCAGGCTCTTTATACTTGCACGCAAACCTTGAATTTGCAAGGGGAAAGTCACATGATTTCCAGGGCGGTATCCCACTTTTTCAGCCGCGCGATATCATACCCCAATTCGGCATATTCCTCCTCCAGCGCCTGCCGTTCGCCGCTGCGGCCGGCCGCCGGCAGTCCGGGCATTTTCATGAGCAGCCCCTGTAATTCCCGGCGGCGCCGCTGGACGGCCGCGGTGCGCAATCCCAGGATCAGGGTTTGGACCGACTCCTCGTTGGTGGCGAATTCGCTGGTGATTTTCGGCGGCGCCGCCAGTACGCGGGCGGCAAACCGCATCAATTCATCGTCCTCCGCGGCCGCCTGCGAGAGCAGGCCGGCCAGCGGGCATCCCTGCGCCGCGGCCTGGATGCTCAATTCGACAATCCGCCGGCAAAGCGGATGTTGCAGGCATTCCAGCGGCAGGTATTTTTGCGCCAGCGCGGCCAGTGCCGGTTCCGCCGCCAAATGCTCGGCCAGCGCCAATTCGCGCGGCGGCGGTTCGCCGGCGTCAGCGGCGGCCGCGGGTTTGCCGGGCGGTGTTTCCTGCCGGGAGGCGGCCGGGGGCAGGGATCGCAGGTCCCGCTGCAGAACGTCGATGGGCAAGCCCAGACAGGCGGCAGCTTCCTGGAGCAGGATGGATTGTTGGACGGCGCTGGGGCTGTGTTGAATCAGCGCCAGCACCGCGCGGCTAATGCGCATCACGGCGGCTTCCGTCCCGGCATCGCCACCGGCGCGGCGCAAGGTCTCCACCTGAAACGCAATCAGCGACCGGGATTGCGCCAGGATGTCGCGGAAGGCCGCCGCGCCGTCCGGGCGGCGCAGGATGGTGTCCGGATCGTCGCCCTGGGGCAGGATGGCGATCCGCACGGCCAGGCCGGCTTGGAGGAAGACTTCGCCGGCGCGCAAGGAGGCGTTTTGCCCGGCGCGGTCGGCGTCGAAAACCAGCAGCACGTTGTCGGCATAACGCCGCAGCATCCGGGCATGTTCCTCGGTAAAGGCCGTGCCCTGGGCGGCCACGGTGTTGCCGAAACCGGCCAGGTGGCATTGGATCACATCAATCTGCCCTTCGCAGACCATCACCAGGCCGGCATCGGCGATGGCGCGGCGCGCCCGGTCCAGGCCGTAGAGCACGCGCCCCTTGTGGAAGATCGGCGTTTCCGGCGTGTTGACGTACTTGGCGCCCTGGTCGTCGCCGGCCAATACCCGGCCGCTGAATCCGATCACCCGGCCCTGCTCGTCGCGGATGGGGAACATCAGGCGTTTGCGGAACCGGTCATACCAGCGCGGCGCGGCGGTCCGGCCCTGTCCGGCAGGGACAATCAGTCCGGATTGCTCCAGTAAGGCGGGCGTATATTTGCGGCGCGCCCAGTTTAAAAACGCATCCCACTTGTCGGGCGCGTAACCCAGCATGAAATCCTGGATGGCCTGTTCCGGGAGGGCGCGTTCCGCCAGGTAGCGCCGCGCGTCCGCGGCGTTGTTGTCTTCCAGCAGGTATTGATGGTAAAACCGCGCGGCACCCTGGTTGATTTCAAAGATGGTTTCGCGCGGGGAGGGCTGGCCGGACGCCGCGCCGGCGGATTGTTCCAGGCGCACGCCGGCGCGGCGGGCCAGCAACTGCACCGCGGCGATGAAATCCAGTTTCTCGTATTCCATCACGAACCGGAAAACGTCGCCGCCCTTGCCGCAGCCGAAGCAGTGGAAAATCTGGCGCTGCGGATTGACCACGAAGGAAGGGGTTTTCTCCTTGTGAAACGGGCAGAGCGCCTTGAGGGTGTTGCCCTGGTGCAGCAGGGGGATAAACGACTCCACCACCGCCGCAATATCGTTGCGGGAGCGAACTTCTTCTAAAACTTCGGGCGGTATCATGGGCGACCTGGTTGAAATTCAATTTAAGGTGGCGATTCGAAACGCGTGCTTGTGCCCGCGCGGACAGGGCGGTCAGGCGCCGACCGCCGCGCCGCGCTGGCACGGCGCGACGTGATTAATCCGCCGGCGGTTGGACATCGCGAACGGGTGTTTGGGCGGCGGCGCGCGATTCTTCGCCCGCGGGAGTGTCCGGTTGAAAATCGAATTTAATCGCGCGCAGGAACCGGATGGCCGGCGGCGCCAGGCGGGCGGTGATCCGTCCGGCGCAGGAATCCTGCTGGAATGTTTCCCGCAGCAATGCTTGCGGCCAGAGCGCCGCCGCAAACAGCAGCATGATTACCAGCAGGCTGCCGCGCAACAGCCCCAGCACGGCGCCGCCCACCCGGTCAATCAGGGTGTTAAACTGCACCTGCATGAGTAATCCCAGGATCAAGTGCAGCAAGGCGCAAGACATGCCCAGCATCGCCACGATCATGCCGAAGGCGATCGCCTGCGCCATTTCCAGGTTGGCCGCCAGACGGGTATGGTCCGCCAGTTGGTTGCCGACATCCAGATAATACCGCCAACCCGCGGCCAGCACCAGGACCGTGCAAAGCAGCCGGAACAGTTCGCCGGCCATCTTCCGGCGCAGGCCCATGATGATTTCCCAGGCAATCAGGCCCAGCGCGATCAAGTCCACCGCATTATATGCAAATCCCGTCATGTCGCGATTATTCCATGGTCAAGCTCAAGCGGGCGTTGCCTGGCGGATGGCTTCCAGGCGCAACCGCGCGTTGCGCGCGCGCACATCGTCCGGGAACCGTTCCAGAAACAGTTCGTAATGCCGCCGCGCCTGCCCGGTTAGATTCAGGCTGCGATCGTAAACCTGGATCAAAGACCATAGCGCATTGGGGTCGTCCGGGCGCAATTGCACGGCGGTTTTGAGCGAAACCAGGGCGGCGTCATATTCCGCCTGCTCCGTGGCCACGCGCGCCAGGGCAAGGTGCGCCGCGAACCACTGCGGGTCCAGGGCCACGGACTGTTTAAAATGCATCAAGGCGTCATCCGGCCGGCGTTTTTCGAGGAAATACATGCCGACATTATAATGCGCCCGGGAATTTTCCGCGCAGGCCAGCGCCGCCGCCCGCTGCGCTTGGCGGAGGGCGTCATCCTGGCCGGCGCGTTCCGCCGCGCGGGCGGCCAGCAGATAATTATTAACCGCCGCTTCCGCGCGGCCTTGTTTTTCCAGCAAGCGCGCCGTGCGCAGCAATGTTTCCGGGGTAGGGGGTGTGGACGGGGGGGGCGGCGGCGGGGTGACGCTGGCATCGTCGGCCGGCGCGCTGGGTTGGGCGGCCGTGTTGATCCGGCGGTTCAATTCTGTCATGGCTTGCTGCGCCAGTTCCATGTGCGCCTGGCTGACGCCGCTCAAGCGGGTGTATTCATGGAAAAGCGAGCGGGCCTGGATCAGGTTTTCCTGCCGGCGGCGCACTAGCGCCAGGTTGAAGACGGCGGGCGGATACATCGGATCCTTTTCCAGGCATTGCTGCAAAAATACGGAGGCTTGCTCCAGATTCTCCGCCTGCAATTCCACCAGCCCCAGCGCCGCCGTGATGCGCGGCAGGTGCGGCTGGCGGCGGTCGGCTTCCATGAGATAACCGCGCGCCTGGGCCAAATCTCCCTGGCGGCGGCGGATGGCGCTCAGGTATTCCAGCGCCATGGTGTCGTCCGGGGCCAGGTCGGACGCCTTTAAAAACCATTCCGCCGCGGTGTCCATGCGCCCTTGTTCCAGGTTGAGCACGCCCAGGTTATAAGCCGGTTCCGGCATTTGCGGGGCCAGGTTATGCGCGGTGCCCAGGGCGACCATGGCGTCGTTGGGCAGACCGGTGCGCGCCAGGGCGATCCCCAGATGATTTTGCAGCAAGGCGGCCCGGGCCGGGTCCATGGAGCGGCGAACGGCGCGCTGCAATTGTTCCACGGCGCGTGGCAGATCGCCATGTTCCAGGGCTTTCAAACCGTTGAAAGCCGCCAGTTGGTCGTTGCCGCCGGAGCAACCGCTCAAAACCAACGCCAGGCAGATTGTCGCGGCGACAATCCCGCCGGCCGGTTTGGCGCAAATATTTGCCATGCCCATGCACTCCACGGTTGTAATTAACAAATCGTTGATGATATTAGCGCAAAACCCGTCCCGGGCGCAATCATTTTAAACGGCAGATTTTCCGCCGGTGCATTGCCGGGAATATTATGACTAACGGGGAGCAACGACTCCGGCTTGCATCCGGCTGCAATCAATCATTGCTAAAAAAAGGCCGGCTGTTATAATTCGTCAACTCAAGCCCATCCTGACAGGGTTCGATGTCCTGCTCTATTTATGTAACGGGGCGTAGCGCAGCCTGGTAGCGCGACAGCTTTGGGAGCTGTAAGCCGTGGGTTCAAATCCCACCGCCCCGACCAGCCTTCGCTCGCCGCTGGCGCGACGAGCTACGGCTGGCACGCCAGCGCTACAACTCAGCCACATCGCACTGTACTCTGTCGGCACGCCAGCGGTGAGAGAAGGCTGCCGCGCCGTAGTGCGCAGCAACGAAGGCGGGCTCTTTTCACTTCAAATATCCAATAACGGCGGTGATCTATGCCATTAGGCGTTGCCGTGCGTTGGATCTTTCGGCCTGGAACTGACAATCATTTGGTTCGGCGCCACTGCCAGTTGCGGATTTCCGGCATATCCTGGCCGTATTTTGCGATGTACTGTTTGTGCTCCAGGAGTTTGTCGCGAATGGACTGTTTGGCGTAAGCGGCGCTCGGGCCGAGGGCTGGGACTCGATCAATCACGTCGGCGACGAGGTGAAAACGGTCGAGATCGTTCATCACCACCATGTCGAACGGCGTCGAGGTGGATCCTTCTTCCTTGAATCCGCGCACATGCAGGTTCTTGTGGTTGGTGCGGCGGTACGTGAGCCGGTGAATCAGCCAGGGATAGCCGTGGTAGGCGAAGATGATCGGCTTGTCGGTGGTGAACAGCGTGTCGAAATCCCGGTCGCTCAGACCATTGGGGTGTTCGTTCTGCGATTGCAGCTTCATGAGATTGATCACGTTCACAACCCGGATTTTCAATGCGGGGAACTGCGCGCGCAACAACTGCACCGCCGCCAGCGTTTCGAGTGTAGGTACGTCCCCGCAGCAGACCATCACCACGTCCGGCTCGCCGCCCTCATCGTTGCTGGCCCACGGCCAGATGCCGAGGCCGGCGGTGCAGTGCTTGACGGCGGAATCCATGTCGAGCCACTGCGGGGCGGGCTGCTTGCCGGCCACGATCACGTTTATGTAGTTGCGGCTGCGCAGGCAGTGGTCCGTCACGGAGAGCAGCGTGTTCGCGTCGGGCGGCAGAAATACGCGCACGATGGCCGCCTTCTTGTTGACGACGACGTCAATGAACCCGGGGTCCTGGTGACTGAAGCCGTTATGGTCCTGCCGCCATACATGCGATGAGAGCAGGTAATTGAGCGAAGCGATCGGCCGGCGCCACGGGATCCCGCCCGCGACATCCAGCCACTTGGCGTGCTGGTTGAACATGGAGTCCACGATATGGATAAACGCCTCATAGCAGGAGAAGAATCCGTGGCGACCGGTCAGCAGATACCCTTCGAGCCAGCCCTGGCATTGATGCTCGCTCAGCATTTCCATGACACGGCCGTCGGGCGCGACATGGTCGTCGCCGGGGACGATGTCCGCCGTCGAACAGCGGTTCGTAACCTCGAAGACGGCGCCCCAGCGGTTCGAGGCCGTTTCGTCCGGACTGAACACGCGGAACGAAGTGGGGTTAAGCTTGATCGCATCGCGGATGAACTTGCCCTGCACGCGGGTGGCCTCGCCCTCGACGGTGCCGGGCTTCGCCACCTTCACCGCGTACTCGCGGAAATCCGGCAGATGCAGGTTGCGCAGAAAGAGCCCGCCGTTTGCGTGGGGATTGGCGCTCATGCGGCGCTCGCCCTGCGGGGCCAGTTCCGCCAGTTCCGGGCGCAGTTTGCCCGCTTTGTCGAAAAGCTCCCGCGGCCGGTAACTTTTCATCCACTTTTCCAGAATCTTCACATGCCCCGGGCGGCTCATCTCGCCCATCGGCACCTGGTGCGAGCGCCACGAGCCCTCCGTGGAATTGCCGTCCACGACCTTCGGGCCCGTCCAACCCTTCGGCGAGCGCAGGACGATCATCGGCCAGCGGGGCCGCTCCTTGAATCCGTTCGCCCGGGCGTCGCGCTGAATGCGTAGAATCTCGCCGATGACCCGGTCAAGCGTGGCGGCCATGAGTCGGTGCATCGCTTGCGGGTCGTCGCCCTCGACGAAATGGGGCGTATACCCATAGCCGCGAAAGAGCGACTCCAGTTCATCATGGGAAATGCGGGCCAGCACGGTCGGGCCGGCAATCTTGTAGCCGTTCAAGTGCAGGATCGGCAGCACGGCGCCGTCGTGGACCGGATTGAGGAACTTGTTCGAGTGCCAGCTCGTGGCGAGCGGGCCGGTCTCCGCTTCGCCGTCGCCGACCACGCAGGCGACGAGCAGATCGGGATTGTCGAAGGCCGCGCCGAACGCATGCGACAGCGAATATCCCAACTCGCCCCCCTCGTGAATCGAACCCGGCGTCTCGGGCGCGACGTGGCTCGGGATGCCGCCGGGGAAGGAGAACTGCTTGAACAGCCGCCGCATTCCATCTTCGTCCTGCGAGATACTCGGGTACACCTCGCTGTACGTTCCCTCCAGGTAGGCGTTCGCCACCAATCCCGGCCCGCCGTGGCCGGGCCCGGTCACATACATGACGTTCAGATCGCGCTCCCGAATCACGCGGTTCAGATGCGCGTAGATGAAGTTCAGCCCCGGCGTCGTGCCCCAGTGCCCGAGCAGGCGCGGCTTGATGTGCTTCTGCGCGAGCGGTTGTTTCAGGAGCGGATTGTCGTAGAGGTAAATCTGTCCGACCGACAGATAGTTCGCGGCCCGCCAGTAGGCGTCCAGCTTGCGGAGCAGGTCCGGAGCGAGAGTTTTTGTTTTCATGGTTTAACCTTCTTTTCAGGCATAGTTTTCGCGACGGACTGTGTTCGGGAGCGCTTGGCCGGCGGCTTCTTTAGCGTGCTCCTTGGAGCCTCGGTTGGATAGGTAATCGCGGCGCCCTGGACTCTGGCAAAAGGAGTGAGCGTATGAACCTGGCGTCGCGTCGGACTCATGATGTCTTCCGTATGAATTCCACGGACCAGCAAGGCATCGGCGATGAGCGAGCGATGACAGCGCCACGGAACCGCTTCGGCGCACATTAACACAATTTGCTCCTGGTTCGCCAACCGGACCAATTCGTCGAGGCTCTGTGCAAACTCGAGCGTTTGCATATAATCCGCATAACCTCGAAAGGCGGCGTTTCTCCAGCCCACGTTGAGCGAATTGCGTTTCGCTGGACGCAGTCCGCCGAGTCCCGGCAGGTGAACGTATCCCAAGCCGGCTTTCTTCAATGGTCCGGGCAAGGAAGCCTTGTTGAACTGCGGATTGTGCCGGGAACGCGGCACGGTGCGCACATCCACGACGCAAGATACCCCGTGGTTTCGTAGCAGGTCGATGAATTCCTCGAGCGTGTGCGTGGAATGGCCAATCGTCATGACCAGCGGCGAAGGGTCTTTCTTTGGCGTGCGCTTTTCCACGCCATCGGATATTTGTCTTTTTCGCACGTTCATGGTTTGCTTTTGAGCATCTTGAGCGCCGATCCCTTGTGCATGCTTCGTTTTTTATGCTTCCGGCATGGCCGACTCCATTTCAACGGCCGCCGGGAACGGGATGTTGTTTCACGGAAGGTCTGGCAGGCATCCAACGGCAGTCGATCATTGCACACAGCCAGGTCGGACTTTCAACAGCCGCTCTCTTTCGACCGCATTATCACGACGTGTAGTTTCCGATTGCCTCCCTTCTCCGGTTTATCCGGATTGACATGGTGCTCTCTGTTATTGGTGCTGTTCATGCCCGCTCGGCGCCGCGGCCGATTCTGTATGCTGGTGGCCGCCGGTGGACATGATGGCGTCATGGATGCCCTCGACGTAATGCATGTAGGTCACGTAGGCCTCCACAAATTCGCGGCCCGCGTCCACGCTCCGGTCCTTCTTCTTCATGGCCGAAAGCGCTTTGCTAAACTTTTCGTTAACAGCTTGGGCCATATGCGCGTTCATCTTCTCGATCATCGCAGCGGCGGAGCCTTCCGCCAGGGTCTTGTCGGCCATGGCCACGATCGGTTCCACCGGTTCGTCCTTGATGCCGGTGTACGGTGCGCCTTCGCCCGCGCGATGTACCCGCACCAGGGTTTCGAGGAAGTAATGGTCGGCCAGCTTTTTAGCTTCCGGTCCGAGGACACGCACGACGACGGCTTGCGCGAACGCGGCCTTGATTTCGGGTTCCTTGTCCGCCTTGATCCATTTGAGGATCGGGGTCACATCGCCCTTCTCCAGCGCCGCTTTGGCCTCCGGTATGATCGGACCGCCGGTGGTGTCGCAGTGCGCCCACGCCGTGCCGACAGCCAAGGTTCCGATGCCGACCGCTGCGACAGCGGCCATCAAGAGGTAACTGAGTCTCGTGGTGTGTTTCATCGTCGTTCCTTTTCAACTCTTGCCTTCATGTTTCCTTTTCTCTTAGTCCTTTCTGCTTGAGGGTTTGTTCATGATTCCCCGGGGATCCATCAGCAGTTTAACATACTGCGCGCGCGTATATGCCCAGCGGTCGGCGTTGTGCCGTCGACTGAGTTTACCCCGGAACGACGAAAGCGAGCCGTAGCCTCGACGCTCCATCCATTCATCGAGGCCCTTCAACATGGTCCGAATATGGGCAGGTCCATGACACACAAGTGCGCTGACGGTCTGGACCGCAGTCGCTCCCGCCAGGATCATCCTGACCATATCTTCGCCAGTGAAAACACCCGTGCTGGAGCAGATGTCAGCTTTGATGGCTCCCTCCAGAAGCCCTGCGTAACGCAGCGGCAGTCGGTAGTCGGCCTCGTGGCTGAGATTGAAGGGCAAAGTACTTCTCTCGTGATTGACGTCAACATCCGGATCGAATAGCCGGTTGAATAGAACGAAAGCGGATACACCCGCCTCGTCCATGCGGTGAACGACGTTCAGGGGGTTCGTGTAGAAGAAACTCAGCTTCACACTCACAGGGATAGATACCGTTTTCTTCAGTTCTTTGATCAACTCGATCTGTTCGCTCTCGACGGAAACACCTTCTTGCTGCAGGTCTCCGGGGGAGGCGAACAGGTTGCACTCCAGACCGTCCACACCGGTCTCTTCTAGCAGTTTGGCGTATTCAATCCACGTATCCTTGTTCACGGCATTGAGGCTGGCAATCACCGGAATGCGCACGGCCTGTTTTGCCGTTCTCACCCACATCAGATGCTCTTGCGGTCCTCCATGTTCCATCTGCGGAACAACCGTGATCATTTCCGCGTTCCGGCAATCCTCGCGGTGTAACGATTCGTCAAACTCGAATCGCTCCAGTTGGATCTCCTCTTCAAACAGCGAGTGTGTCACCAATGCCCCTGCTCCCGCCTCTTCGATCCGTTTGATGGATTCCAGGCTTGCGGTCAGCGTCGACGCGCCCACGATAAGAGGATTCCGTAAAGGAATACCCATATAAGTTGTTTTAAGGTCTGCCATATAACTCCCCGCCTAATTGTTGCCGTCGTGCCTTTGAAATAGGGTGCGCGATGGGTCGGGCCTCATCGCTTGGGTGTAATCCTACCGTCCCGGAATATCGTCGTGCTTTCCGTCCTCGTCCGCGATGTTGGCCAGCGTTTTCTTGAGCACCATCGCCGAAGCGGTAAGGTCGCGCTGTTCTACGTCTGACAGCGTGCCGACAATGATCCTTTCGATTCCCGCTTTAGACACGATGCACGGGACGCTAAGACACACGTCCTTCAATCCGTATTCTTCATCCAGCAACGTCGAAACGGTCAGCACGCTGTGTTCGTCGCGCAGAATCGCGTTCACGATCCGCACCAGCGCCAGTCCAATCGCATAGCAGGTGGAGCCTTTGGCGTCGATGATATGGTACGCCGAATCGCGAACTGCGGTTACGATCTTATTCCGCTCCTGAGGCCAATCGCCGCATTTCTGACACGCTGGGCAGTAGTCGTCCATCGCCATCCCGGCCAGATGCGTCATCGACCAGATCGGAACCTCGCTGTCGCCATGTTCGCCCATGATATATGCATGCACGTTCCTGACATCCACGCCGCAGTGCGCGCTGAGCAGATGCCTGAACCGTGCGCTGTCCAACACGGTGCCGGAGCCGAAGATGCGATGGCGCGGCCATCGCGAGCGTTTCAGCGCGGCAAACGTCAGCACATCCACCGGATTGGTAACGACAACGATGACCGCCTCTGACTTGCTGGCGGTAATCTCACCCACAATGCTGTCCATGATCAGGATGTTGCGTCGCAGGAGGTCGAGCCGGGACTCCCCTGTCTTCTGTTTTGTCCCCGCGGTGATGACAATCACCGCCGCATCGTCATAATCGTCCGCCGAACCGGCGCGCACAATGGTGGAGGACACGAAGGGCAGCCCATGCGCCAAATCGGCGGCTTGTCCTTCGGCCTGCGCCTTGCGCGCGTCAACCAGGACAATGCTTTCGGACGTCCCACTCTGAAGAAGCGCATAGGCAAACGTCGCACCCACATTGCCAGCGCCCACGACGACCACCTTGCGCGATTCGCGTGCGGTTTTCATTGGCATGCGCTTACCTTGCAGTGTCTTTTCCTGCTCAATGCTCTTTGGGTAGAGGATGTTATTTTCAAGATGAATGTGTTCGTGCAGATCCGCCTCCAGCGCCTGCAAGCCCTCATAGAGGGCGCGGAAGGTCTGGCAGGCATCCAAAGGCAGCCGATAATTATCCGTGACTTGCCGCATGCCGGCCAATGCTTCGCCGGCGCTGTCGTGCTCGACTTCCATCTGGCGGATGGGGTTGGCGACGCTGCCGCAATGCACGACCGGCTTCCCGCCTTTGCCGTGGACGAAGGCGTCCATCCCCTTGATGGCGGGAAAAAGAATCTGCTCCTCCTTCATCAAATGCGCGTCGAGTTCATGATGCAGGCCATCGTAAAGACGCCGCAACCGCGCCAGCAGCTCGCCATGCCTTGCCCCATGCGCCGCTTCCACCTTGGTCAGCAATCCGTCGAGCCGGGACAACTGTTCCTTCGTAAAGGCGTGGTGCTTTTCCAGGATATGATCGGCCAGTACGCCGAGCGGCGCCTCGCTCCAGTTCGTATGGTCAGAGTTGGCGGTATTCGCATTGGATGTGTCGTTCAACGACGCCACAAACGCGTGCCATTCGAGTCCAGCCGCCGCGACCGCCTGGCCCAGTGGACGCTTGCCGCCACAACAGTAGTCGATGCCAATCTTTTCCAGTCTTTCGCTCAATTCGGGATGCCGAATGACGAGGTCGGCCACCGTTTGCTCCGGACTAATTTCCATTGTATTCCCTCCTGTTGCTGAGAATCACTGTCCGCCGCGGACGTTGAGTCGCCCTATTGCAACTGTGAAGCCGCGAACTCCCAGTTCGCCAGATGGTCCAGGAATGCCTGGACGAAGTCCTTGCGGCGGTTCTGGTAGTCGAGATAGTAGGCGTGCTCCCAGACATCGCATGTCAGGAGCGCGGTTTGCCCGCGGGCGAGGGGCGTATCCGCATTGGAAGTCTTGACGATCTTCAGCGTGTCGCCTTCCTGCACCAGCCAGGCCCATCCGCTGCCGAACTGGGTCATGGCGGCTTCGCTGAAGGCGGTCTTGAAGGCATCGAAACTGCCGAACGTGGCATTGATCCGTTCCGCCAGCTTGCCGGCCGGCGCGCCGCCGCCGTTGGGTTTCATGCTTTTCCAGAAGAACGTGTGATTCCAGACCTGGGCGGCGTTGTTGAACAGACCCGCCTGAGCCGGTTTGCCCGCCGTCTGCCGGATGATTTCTTCCAGCGGCAGACCGGCCATCTTCGCGCCGGCCCCGAGTTTGTTCAGGTTGTCCACGTAGGCCTGGTGGTGCTTGCCGTAGTGGAAGCTCAGCGTCCGCGCCGATAGGTGCGGTTCCAAAGCGTCCGGCGCGTAGGGCAGCGCCGGCAGCAAGAAAGCGGGAGCGTCTCCGCCGGCGGCCGGAGTCTTCCCGGGGGCCTGCGCTTTCGCCGCGATCACCATGCCCACCAACGGCGCCAGAACCAACATTGTCAACCAACCTTCGCTGAAATACGGATTCATCTTGCTCCTCCTTCATCTGTTTTCTGCCACATTGCTGCCGTCATCGTTTTGCCGGACATGCTATTCGATGGTGCGCCGGCGTTCTATGGGGTGAAAACCCCATGGCGGATCGCGTTGCTGAGCGGTAGAGTGCTTCGAGAGCCTCAAGATAAGCGCCGCATGCGCCAGAGGATACAACCAGAAGGGGAAACAGAGCATGAATAACATTATATCAATGGTGTTGATTATTGTCGGGATTGTCCTGCTCGTCATGGGCGTGGTCGCAATGGATTCGTTCAGTTCCGATCTGTCCCGGTTCTTTACCGGCACGCCCACCGACAAGTCCGTCTGGATGTTTATCGCGGGCATCCTGTCCCTGATCGCAGGCGGGACGGTCGCGACCTTCCGGTCGCGCGGGGCCAAGTCCTGAATATGAGATGAAAGTAGAAGCCGACGAGGCCATCGAAAAGCGAAGTCTCATCAAACGCGGCGTCGCCAGCGGCAGCACCAGTGCGAGTACGGCGATGCTCAAGTTTGCCATGCAATCAAGAAGCCGAAATGCGGCCACACGTAGGTTCGGACCTGGCCCACGCGTGCTACGGTCTGCGACCGCCCGACCCGCCCTCCGGTGCTGACACTTTTTCGTGGAGAGCCTTCCGTGACAATCGATCCAAGCCGGCGTCGGTGACCGTGGGAAGAAAGCGCTTGCGATAGAGCTCGTCGTGCAGGATGCCCACGATGGCCACCAGCGGGGCTGCCACCAAGACTCCCAGAACCCCGAACGTAGCCACGCAAAGGAGCATGGAGAAGATCACCGCCAGCGGATGTAATTTCATGCCGCGCGCCATGATCATGGGTATAATCACATTGTTCTCAAAAGCCTGGATCGCCAGATAGGCGAGCAAGACCCAAAGCGGGGTCAGGCCTCCTTCGCCCAGGGCGAGCAACAGGGCCGGCACGGCGCTCACAATCGGCCCGATAAAGGGAACTGCTTCCAGGATGCCGGCGATCAGCCCCAGCACCAGCGCGTCCATGCAACCGAAGAAGGGCCACATGAACAAAAACACCAGGAGGCCAATAGCCGCCATCCCCAGGAGCGTCGCTCCGGCCCAGCGGGGAACAAATAACCCAATGCGTTGCATGATGGTCAGGGCCTGATCGTGGTGTCGCTCGGGCACGAGCGAAAACATGGCGCCAAAGATTGGGCGGGGATTCGCCAACGTGAAGGTCACACCGAAGAAGACCGTCACCAACACTACCAGAATCTGGGCCCCGCTGAACGCCATGGCTGTGAAGCGTCCGGCCACCTCCTGAAACATCTTGCCTAAACTGGAGCGAAGCGATCCCGGTGGCGATTCCGATTCTGCTTTCTGTTCCGGTTCTGGCTCCGGTTCCGGTTTGGGCAGGGCTTTTCCGGCGGCGGCTGGCGCGACATCGATCTCGCCTTCCTCCGCCTTTTCCATGGCAATTTCGCTGGTGACTTCCGCCTGCAGTTTTCGCTCCGAGTTCACGGCTTGTTGTTCCAGTTTGATCAGCGGCTTTTGGAGCCGTTCCCAGTACGCCGGTAATTCGTTCGCAAGTTTGGTGACGGAAGCCTTCATTGGTACGGAGAATACCCAGCCCGTCACCCCCATAACGACTATCATGACCAGCACGAGCAGTGCCGCCGCGCTTTTTCTGCCTCCCGTCCACGCCCGCATCCGGGCGATGACCGGATTGATCGCGAGGGAGATCAGCAAAATGAGCAACAGCGAAAGCAGAATGGGCGACAGCAGCGCGAAGGTCTGGATGAAAATCAAGAGGGCTGCGGCCAGCAGCACATAGAACCGCGCCGAAGGGCGTTCCGCTCCGGATTTGGCTGGGCTGGGGCTGTCAGCTTTCATAATTGTCTCCGCAACATGCCCGCCAAAGCGTCGAATAGCTTTCCCGTAGCCAATACGTTTACCGCGGTGATGAATTTCCATTCAGTTCATTACTATACGCTGGACTTCGATCAGAGGCGATGGGGTATTACCCTTATGCGGGCATCTGGTACGGACCGGGTAGGGTTACACCCCATGGAAAAAAACAGGTTCGCGAAGCACGATAATCTTAATTTAACTTGTAAGGAGGGCCCGTTTTGTCCATTGACTCCCTGAATTTTCCGGAACATTTCATATGGGGCACCTCCACCGCGGGCCACCAGGTTGAGGGCGGCAACGAGTTCTCCGACTGGTGGGCGTGGGAACAGGAGGGCTTGATCGAAGACGGGACGGTATCCGGCCGCGCCATGGATTACTGGAACCGCCACGAAGAGGATCATGCCCTCATGGCGAAGCTGTCTTACAAGGGATTCCGCCTCGGCATCGAATGGTCCCGCGTCGAACCCCGGAAGGACCGATTCGATCATGACGTGATCGAGCACTATCGACGCATCCTGCAATCACTTCGCAATCATGGGTTTACAATATGTCTCACCCTGCACCACTGGGTCATTCCACGCTGGGTCGCTGATCAGGGCGACTGGCTGAATGCCGAAACGGTGAATCAGTTCCTGCGGTACGTGAAGTTCATAGTCCAAGAGCTGGGCACTTTTCCCGACTACTGGGTGACGATGAATGAACCGATGGTGCCGGCGATCATGGGAAATTTTCTGGGCCGGTTTCCTCCGCAACGCCATTCGATCAGGGCATACCGCGCCGTAACCCGGGCCTGTCTTCGCGCCCATGCGGGGGCCTATCACCTGATTCACGCGGCGCATCCGCAGGCGCCGGACGGGACCCGTTCAAAGGTGGGCGTGGCGATGGCATACCCCTGGATTGAGCCATGGAACTCGCCGGGTCCCGCGGGCTGGTACGAGCGCTTCGCGGCCTGCATCGTCCGCCGCGCAGCCTTTGAGGGGTGGGATCACACGATCCGTACCGGGAAACCGCACTGGATTCATGGCGGGCCCGCCATTCCCGGCGTCCAGGACTCCTACGATTACTGCGGAATCAACTATTATACCCGAGCGTCCCTGAAATACGACCGGCGAAGACGCGACCAGTACTGGATCAACGATACAAAGGCGCCCCCGAGCGTCGCGGTGTCCCAGATGGGCTGGCAAATCTATCCCGAGGGGCTATATCGCACGATCCGTTCCGTATGGGAACGATTCGGAAAACCGATCCTCATCACCGAGAACGGCATCGCAGACGATACGGATGCGCAGCGGCCGTATTACATCGTCGAGCATCTTGCGCAGGTTCACCGGGCCCTGAGGGAAGGCATCCCGGTTCTCGGTTACTACCACTGGTCATTCGTGGACAATTTCGAGTGGCGGGAGGGCTTTGCGAAGCGCTTCGGTCTGATCGCCGTCCGGCACGACGCCCCGGATCTCATCCGCGCCCCCCGCCGCAGTGCTTATCTTTACTCGGAAATCGCGCAACAGAACGCCGTAACAAGGAAAACCGTCGAGGCCTATGCGCCCCAGGCTGTGGCGACGGTTTTTGGCGGTTGAAATGGCCGTTGAACCATCGGGCGCCAGGCATCGGAAAGGACAGACTATGAGCCGTGACGAGACGCAACAGCAGGCCTCGACCGCAGACGCCATTACGATGATACCCGGGAACCGGGGATCCAAACTTGTAATTCTCTCGGCCAGTTCCGGCAGCGGACATACGCGGGCCGCCGAAGCGTTAGAGGCGGCCGCCGCACTCGTCCCCGGCATTTCCTCGGTGAGGTACATCGACGTGCTGGAATACGGATCGTCCCTGTTAGGAGAACTCTACGCAGAACTGTACAAGCAGATGGTCAGCAAGACTCCTTCGCTCTGGGGATGGTGGTACGACAAAAGCGATAGCCCGTGGAAGGGCGAACATTTCCGTGTCGCCCTGGAACGCTCTCAAATGCGGCCGCTCATGGAACTCCTGGAAACCGAACAGCCCGATATCACCATCTGCACGCACTTCCTGGCCTCCGATATCGTCTCCTACATGCTGCAAAACGAAAAGTTGTCCACGCGCCATGCCGTTGTCGTGACCGATTTGCATGTTCATGCCATGTGGTTATGCCATCAGTTTGAACGCTATTTTGTTCCGACGGATGAATCGTCATATTACCTGCGCCAGATTGGCTTCCCGGACGATCGCATCACCGTTTCAGGCATTCCCATTCATCCGGCATTTTCACGGAAGATGAATCGGGGAGCGCTTCGAAGACGATACAAGGTCGACCCCGCCTTGCCCGTTGTGCTGCTCTCGGCGGGAACATTCGGCATGGAATCGAGCATTGTGGCCGTTCGCACCCTCATGAAAATGCAGCAGCCGGCGCAAATCGTGGCCCTGTGCGGAAAGAACGCCGATCTCCTCACCCAAGTCGTGGAAGAGACAAAAGCGGCGCCGGCACATTTGAAGTTCAGGGCGCTGCCCTACACGGCCGCGATGCATGAATGGATGGCGATCTCCACCCTCCTGATTGGCAAGCCGGGCGGACTGACGCTGTCGGAAGCGATGGCGAGTACCCTGCCGATGATTCTCTTGAACCCGATTCCCGGACAGGAAGAGATCAATGCCGCAAGCGTTCTCGAGCAGGGGATGGCTGTGAGCCCGACGGATGTCGTTACGCTTCCGTACAAAGTCGACCGGCTGCTGCAAGAACCGCACCGCCTGGCCGGGATGCGGGAGCGGATGAAGCAACTGGCGCAACCCCGGGCAGCCTATACGATCCTGGAGACCCTGCTTGGAGCCCAGCCAGGAACCGCTTGCGCCGCGCAAAAGGAGCTGTCAGGTCTTGCGCGGCATCAGCGCCAACCAGACGGATGAAACCAGTACGGCGCCATCGAGGACGGTTTGCAGCCACAATGTGTTCGTCCCGGTGGCATGTTGTTTGCGCGGGATGGCGGATAGATTGGTTGCCAGTACAGCGGCGGACGATACAATCGCACCAGCCTTTGATACGCCATGGATTACGGTGTGCAGCCCGGAATGCAGCGCGGCTGTTTCCGCCGTTAATTGAATGCGGTACAGTTCGCTTTCTGCAATCAAAAGCTGTTTCCGCAATTCGAGCGCATTCATGCGATTGACGTTTCGCTGCATTGGCAGTCCTTCCGGAGTTGACTGATTGAGGCGGCAAGAAATTCCCAGTTGGCAAGCAGTCGGGTGAGTCGCCAATACAGGATCGCCGCGGCGACAATGTAGATACCGGTCATATACAAAAGAACCGCCGCGGGCGGATAATTCATAACCAATACCAGCGCTGCCGTGAGCGTAATGCCGGCCAGCAGCCCAAACACCGCCACCCCGAGCATCAGCATGATCATGCGCAGAACACGACGAAATTCCTCCTGCAGTTCCACCGCCAACAATTCAACCCGGTTTTCACCGATCGTTAATAACAGCCGCGCATAGTCTTTCGAATGCGCGGCTAGTTGCTCTAAGCGGTTCATGGGGGCTTCCATCCTGGTTTTACTGCCTATTACGTGAATGACGGGATGAGAGGAAATATCCGACGATGGCTCCTACACCCAGCGAGATTCCCATCGCTTGATAGGGATTCTTACGCACGGTAAGGTCAGCCGCTTTGCTCCGGCTAACCAAATCGTCATGAACGTCATCGTAGATTTCCTTGCCGTGATCCAGCGCGGCAGCGATACGATCGCGAAGTTCCTGGAGATTGTCGGCGGCCATATCGGTTGACGCATCGATCAGATCTTTCACGGTGGTTTTTCCGCGTTCCAATGCGAGCTCGAGACGCTTGCGCGCTCTTTGCACCTTCTGGTCGGTCAGGTTGGCCGTGGCTTCCATTAAGGCGCGCGCATCGTTCACGAGATCGACGATTTCTTTTGGTTGTTCTTTAGTGTTTCTTCTCATGATTATTCTGCCTTTCATATGCAGACATGCAATCCCCGTTTACCGCAGCGATCAATTTCAACTTACGCCCTTACTGTACGCTGGAATCCCGTTTGCAGGCTATGGGGTCTTACCCTATGCAGTCAGATGTTCCCCGCGGGATGCATTACGCATTGAGATTCCGCCCTTGATGACAAACCGGCTTGGCCGATGGCGGAAAACCGCGACGGGGTGAACAGGTGCAGCGGCCATAACGAGGGCCTGCACCTCGTGCAGGGTGAAACCGCGTTGGATGGAAGCGAGCCCGTCGTGGATGATAAAGCTGTTGCGAAAGAAAGGCGGCGCGGCGAGCCGGAAGCCGTGGTAGGCGCAGTTGCTCCGGATCAGATCGCTGAGCAGGTATTGCCGTGGACCTGAATGATCAATCTGCCGGATGAGTTTAATGCATTCGTCGTTCGACAAGTGATGCAGGAAATGATTGGCGAAGATGTAATCCGCGCCCATCCAGCGTTTGTCATTCAAAACGTCCGCTTCGACAACCTGGATTTCCGGATAGCCTGCATTGGCGGTGATTGCATGGCGGGCGACGCGCGGATCGCGTTCGACAGCGCAGATCGTCAAGCGCAGTCCAAGCTTCCGGCAGCGGCGGATCAGCCAGCGCGCGATATCGCATCCGCCAGCGCCCAGATCGGCCAGCCGATAGCTGCGCGAACGATCCTTCGCCATGTCGTAAAGCACGCTGTCCGTCAACAAACTTCGATAACGGGCGAAGATCCAGTTAACGAATTGAAATTGGGCCAGGGTCCGATCGAGCCGGTCTTGCGGACTGTCAAGCCGGTCCATCTCCTCCACAATTGCCGCGCGGCTGGACAAATCTAGGCGCTTCATGTTGGTTCTGCTTCCGGCAGGGTGGATAAAGCAGGGCCGGTTTTGCGCACCGTGATACACTGCACAATTCCAAAAAAGAAAAGCTCCGCAGCCTGAATCACGAAGCCTTGGGATTGGAACATCACGGCCAGTTGCGCGCGATCCGGAAAGCGGGCCAGACTCTCCGCGATGTAGGTGTACACGCCGGGATCGCCGTGAAAGATCAGTCCCCACAAACCGCCCCAGAATTTCAGAAGAAGGATCTCCGCTTGCTGCAGGATCCGGCCGGGCGGCTTGGAGAAATCCAGAAAGCACGCGGTTCCGCCGGGAGCGAGCACCCGGTAGCTCTCGGCCAGCGCTTCGCGCAGATCGCCCGCATTGCGCAAAGCATAACCTCCGGTGACGATATCCACAGATCCTGAGTCAAGTCCGGTCCGGCCCATATCGCCGCGCCGGAATTGGATGCGGTGGATCGTGCAGCGCGCGCGGGCCCGTGCGAGCATCGATTCGGAGAGGTCGAGTCCGATGATGCGTCCAGCGGGATATTTGGACGCAAGCCGGAAGGTGATGTCGCCCGTGCCGCAGGCCAGATCCAGGCAAACGGCGGCCTGCGGAGGCAGGGCGTCCACCATGCGCTTTTTCCATACCCGATCGCGATCGAATGAAAGCAAACGTGTGATGGCATCATAGCGGGGCGCCACCCTGCGGAAAAGTTCTTCGTTCAACTCGCGTTTCAGCCCGGGGTCAGACAGCCGCGCGCGGGTATTCAGTCGGCAGGGAAGTTTCATGGGTTGACATCCAAGGCGGCGGGATGAGGAATGGACTCCCGTCCGTGCGGTATGGTCAGCATGGCAAAATACTTCGGCAGATGGCGGGAAAATGGAGAGCGCAGGAGCACATTCCGCATCAGGCAGGCGCGCAGCGCGGATGGAATGCGGCCGGTGCGCGTGCCCAGCCACATGCCGCGTTCCGCCCGGTTGGCGGCGATACCGTACGCGTGGCGGCGTTCGGTTTCATAGCGGATGAACAGCGGCGCGTGCGGTTCGTGCGTCTGGAACAAGCGCCGCATGACCGCGGCCAGATGCCAGGCATCGGCGAAGCCGGTGTTCATACCCTGACCGCCGATCGGGCTCATGACGTGGGCGGCATCGCCGCAAAAGACGACGCGCCCTTGGAAGAATGTCCGTGCCACGCGGCGCTCCGGCGTGAACGAACTGTGCCAAAGTTCGGCGCCGGGTTCCAACTGCAAGCCGGTGATGGCGCGGACCCGGCGAATCAGCGCGTCCGTATCCGGCATCGAGCAGTCGGCAAGGGCTACCCATCGGCGTTGCGCATGCGGCAGCGGGAATGATTCCACGGAGCCGCTTGGGGTGAAGAACAGGTGCGCGGCGTTTGGCCAGGTTGTCGTCTCGGGAAAGTCCCCCATGACGAAGGATACCGCATACTGTTTTCCGGTGGTCGGCACCCCGAGAACCTGGCGCAGCGTGCTGTTATGGCCGTCACAGGCCACCACGTAAGTGGCCGTCCATTCTTTATCGGACCCGTCGCGAACATTCCGTGCCTGCACGGTGGCGGAAGAGGAATGCTGGCGTATCCCGATGACCTCGCAACCCTGTCTCAGCCGCACCGCAGCATAAAGCGCCAGTCGCTCCCGCAGCAGGCGCATCAGTTCGCCCTGCGGAATGGAGAGGATGAACGGGTAGGGCGCGGGGAGCGTGGTGAAGTCCAGGCATCCCAGCGTGGCGGTTTGGTCATGCACGACGGCGGAACGAACCGCGCACCCGGCCTGAACGAGAGGGGCCGCCAGGGCGAGGGACTCGAGCAGCCTCAAGGACGGGGGCATGACGCCGATGGCCATTGAGGGAATCGGTCCCGCCAGTCGCTTTTCCAGCAGCATAAGTTTCATTCCGGCCTGCCCCAGGAGATTGGCCAGAAAAAGTCCGATTGGACCCGCGCCGACTACGATGATGTCGGCATCAAGGGATTGGACCGGAGTGCGCATGTCGCGTCATTTATAGAAATTCCACCAGGGCGGCGAACGCCGAGAACCCGGCGCCGAACGTGAGCATAACACCCAGGTCGCCCCGCTGCGGGCGACCTTGTTGAATGAGGTGTTTCAACGCAAAGAGCACGGACGGAGAGGACATGTTTCCGTAGTTATGGAAAACATCCAGCGAGAAGCTCATCGCCGTTGCGGATAAACCCAACTCGCGCCCGACCTGGTCCAGCACAGCCGTCCCGCCGGCATGCACGGCCCACCACTGTATGCCATCCTGCGTCAACTGATGGCGTTCCAGCAGGCGTGCCAGAACTTCGGCGGCGGTCTTTGCGCCAATTTTGGGAACCTTCATGCTGAGCACATTGCGCAGGCGGCCCCCTTCCTGGCGGTAGTGGAGCTGGCCGCGATACTGCGGATACACGCCCGAGGCGAAGTCGAGCACACGCGCCAGTCCGCCTTTCGTATCACCTCCGCCGTTTTGCAGAATCGTTGCGGCGGCCCCGTCGCCAAATATGGAATTGCTGACAACCAGCGCCGGGTCGGCGCCCATGAACAGGGTTGCGGAGCACATTTCGACGGCGATGCTAAGGACGGGGCGCTGCCCGTTGAAGGCCAGCAGGCCGGCGGCGGCTTCCAGGGCGGGCAGGGCGCCTCCGCATCCCATGCCGGCGATATCGAGCGTTCGCAGGTCGGGCCCCAAGTTAAGATCTTCCGCCAGGTAGGAGGTTAAGCCGGGGCACAGGTAACCGGTGCAGGTGTTCACGACCAGCCCGCCGATTGCGTGCGGCGGGATATTGGTTTCCCTGAGTGTTGTGACCGCCGCCGCGGCAGCCGTTCGGCGCGCGTATTTCAGGAAGCGCGCATTCAGGCAGTCCGGATCGGTCTCGCACGCATCTTCCACTTTGTCCATCCCCACATAACGTCCCCGAACGGGACCATCCAGCAGGAGACGCCGATACAGGCTTTCCTCTTCCGGTGCGAGGTTGAAGTGCGTCCTGAAAAACTCATAGGCTTCCTGTTGCGTGGTGTACAGCGGCGGGTTGGCGGTACCCAGAGATCGGATAATGGGTATCATAAAAGATTCCTTAACGAGCCGCTTGTGTCATGACGCGACCGCGGCTCCCGCCATCAAAACAGGACTGTGCCGGGAGCGGTCAGACCGCTCGGATGTTATCTGAGATCTAGTCGCAGCCCCGCTGCTGGAAGAGGATGACGAGAACTGGACCAGGCGCACCCATCAATTACATCCGCAGTGTTATCTCGCTTTTCGTTGAGGACATCACTTCAACTGTGAAGCCGCGAAATCCCAGTTCGCCAGATGGTCCAGGAAAGCCTGGACGAAGTCCTTCCGGCGGTTCTGGTAGTCGAGATAGTAGGCGTGCTCCCAGACATCGCATGTCAGGAGCGCGGTTTGCCCGCGGGCGAGGGGCGTATCCGCATTGGAAGTCTTGACGATCTTCAGCGTGTCGCCTTCCTGCACCAGCCAGGCCCATCCGCTGCCGAACTGGGTCATGGCGGCTTCGCTGAAGGCGGTCTTGAAGGCATCGAAACTGCCGAACGTGGCATTGATCCGTTCCGCCAGCTTGCCGGCCGGCGCGCCGCCGCCGTTGGGTTTCATGCTTTTCCAGAAGAACGTGTGATTCCAGACCTGGGCGGCGTTGTTGAACAGACCCGCCTGAGCCGGTTTGCCCGCCGTCTGCCGGATGATTTCTTCCAGCGGCAGACCGGCCATCTTCGCGCCGGCCCCGAGTTTGTTCAGGTTGTCCACGTAGGCCTGGTGGTGCTTGCCGTAGTGGAAGCTCAGCGTCCGCGCCGATAGGTGCGGTTCCAAAGCGTCCGGCGCGTAGGGCAGCGCCGGCAGCAAGAAAGCGGGAGCGTCTCCGCCGGCGGCCGGAGTCTTCCCGGGGGCCTGCGCTTTCGCCGCGATCACCATGCCCACCAACGGCGCCAGAACCAACATTGTCAACCAACCTTCGCTGAAATACGGATTCATCTTTCGCTCTCCTTTTGGTATTCCGGCAACGGCAGTGCCGTCACCAACACTCCCCGCAGTATCACTGTTTCTTTCGTTGTCTTTCAGAATTCCTTGCGACTTGAGTGACATCGTGTATCTATGGCGCCGGCACCTCCCTTCCTGAGGGGTTGCCCGCGGGGGGGACTGACAAACGGCTGACCAGCGTGCCTTGTTGCAGCACCGGCTGCCGCGCTTCAAAACTGGGCCGCCGGCTGCGGTAGATGATCCCAATCGGAATGGAGTCGCCCCATTGGAAAGCCAGCGCCAGGGCTTTCATCCTGTCGTACGGGTCATGCGCTGGCGGCACCGGCCGCACCCGCTCCCTGTACCACTTGTAGGTGTTGACTTTGTTGAATGAGACGCACGGTTGCAGGATGTCCACGAGAGCAAACCCATCCTTGTGCCGCAGCGCCGCGAGCATTGTGGCCTGGAGATGGACCGGATCGCCGGCAAAGGTTCTCGCCACCATGGAACATCCTTCCACAATCGCCAATGCCAGGGGATTGAAGGGCAGGGACACCACCCCATGCGTCTGAATTTGGGTCACAAAGCCTTCGTCGGAAGTGGGGGATGCCTGGCCTTTGGTCAGGCCGTAGACTTGGTTGTTGTGCACAAAGACCTTGAGTCCGATATTGCGGCGGACGGCATGAATGAAGTGGTTGCCGCCTTCCCCGTACATATCGCCATCGCCGCTGGTGACGATGACCTCCAGTTCGTGATTGGCGCACTTGATGCCGGTGGCGGCCGGCAACGCGCGGCCGTGCAATCCGTTGAAGACGTTGCAGGGCGGCGTCAGGTAGTGCGGTAGTTTGGCTGCCTGCCCGATTCCGGAAACCAACACAGTCTTGTCCGGATTCAAACCGCTTTCCGCCAGGGCGGCGTTGATCGCCTTGAGAATCGGGTAATTTCCACAGCCCGGACACCAGGCCGGCGCCGTATCGGCTTTCCTCAGGTCAAGCGCCTCCATCACGTTCCGATCCTTTCCGCAATCTCCGCCCCGGTAAAAGGCATCCCATCGTAGCGGAGCATGGTTTCTGCTTGTGTCAGTATCCCGGTTTCCCGCAGCAACGCATAAAACTGGGCGGTCTGGTTGCCTTCCACGCAATAAATGCGACCCCGTTTACTCAGGTAGGGCTTCCATGCTTCGGGTGACAGCGGCCATACCTGGGCCGCATGCAGCATGGCGGTTGGCCGATCGGCGGCATTCAATGCATCCACCGCTTCGCGCGCCGGCCCGTAGGTGGATCCCCAGCAGATGAGCAGGTTCTCCGCGTTGGCATGGCCGTAATATGCCGGGGGCAGCGCTTCCGCCCGCATGGCCTCCGATTTTGCCATGCGTTTGTCCTGCTGCGCCATTCGCACCCCGAGATCCTCAGACAAGTGGCCGGCGGCATCGTGTTCGTCGGAATCCATGACAACCCTGGCCGGCCCGCCTGGAATCGTTCTCGGCGAGACGCCGCCGGCAGCGATCCGGTACCGCTGGTAGTCAGTTCCGGGATTCTGAGCGAGGCATCGGTCAATGGGCGCGTCCTCCTCCGCAAATGCCGGCACGAGTTTCTGCAGGTCCTGGAGAAACTGATCCGTCAGCAGCAATGCGGGAGTCTGATAGCGATGCGCTGTCTGCAAAGCCGTACGCATCAGTAAATAGCATTGCTCCACGGTTCCGGGAGCATAGATAGCCCGTGAAAATTCGCCGTGACCGGCCCGCAGTGCGAATTGCAGATCCTGTTGAGCCGTCCGCGTCGGCATGCCCGTGGCCGGTCCTGGACGCTGGGCAATCATCACCACGGCAGGCAGTTCCATCATTCCGGCCAATGACAACCCCTCCGCCATGAGCGCAAAGCCGCCGCCGCTGGTGGTCGCCAGAGCGGGCGCGCCGGCATAGGTGGCGCCGCAAACCATGTTGATGGCGGCAATCTCGTCTTCCGCCTGTTCACACAGAATGCCATAATGATCGGCCTTGTCCGCCAGCCATGCAAACGTCGCCGTGCTTGGGCTCATGGGATAGGCTGCCACGAACTTCACCCCGGCCGTCGCCGCTCCGAGTCCGAGCGCCGCCGCCCCGCTCCAGAGTTGGCCGGCAACGGCATCGGACGCATCCGGAGCGCGCAGACGTTTCCATAACCCGGCATCGCCGATGCGGGCATGGCCGGCGCGGGCGCATTTCTCATTGGCATCGGCCAGGCCTGGTCCTTTCTGGCGGAACGCGTTCGCCAGGTAGACGCACAAGTGATCAACGGGATATCCAAGTAACGCGAAAACGGCGCCCGCCATCACGCTGTTTGCCGCCAGAGTGGAGCCGGTCAGCTCCCCGGCCAGTTTCGTGGCGTTCAGCGATACGATGCCCGCGGCGTCCGCCGCTTCGCCATCGTGCAGATGCGTTCCGCCCGGGGCCATGCTTGGGGCCAGAACTTCCCGGGCAACATCTGTAAACGACACCAGTAGATCCGCCCGCTCCTTGCCGGCAAAGCATTCCCGTTCGCTGACCCGGATGTCATACCAGTTCAATCCGCCGCGGATGCGGGACATGTAGCTCTGTGTGGATAACAATTGCACACCCATGCCGGACAGTCCGCCGAGCAGCGTATTGCCGGCCGTGACGACTCCCTGTCCGGCCTCGCCGGCTATTCGTATCAGCACATCCGTCATGGCCATCCTTTCCGAGATATCCGGTCGGCAGCATGCTGGTGCGGGCCAGCACGCCACCCGAACCGCTGACGATTCGCCGCTCTCCCTCTACCTGGGCGCCTCTTCCATAGCAGACAGGCTACGCGATGCATGGGACACCAGCCATGGGGTGTAACCCTACCGCGGCCGGCGCGTCCGCCGAAACCGCAATCGGTAGGGTTATACCCCATAGCGCCGAACCCGCTCTCATCTTACTGTGTTCAAAAAGGGAACCGACGTAAGAGAGGAGGGGATCAGCGTGAAAAAGCTACTCGTACTATTGGTGTTGTTGTTGGCATTTTCCGGTACCTCGTGCAACATGCTCAGGGGCGCGGGCCAGGACGTTCAAGATGCCGGTGACGCGGTGAAGGACGCCACCAACTAGACAGGATCGGATCGATCGAACCGTCGGGCATTCGCCACAGCGGTTCACCGGCCTCGTACAGCGCGAAGGTGAGGCTCGACGAGCCGCCGTTGATCGTCAGGATGCGTGGCGGTTTCATGCGATCCTCCGTGGCTTGCCATTCTCCCCGAACCGCTTGAAGATTTCATCGGCCACCCCAATCAAGCCGGAGACCATCAGGATCAGGAGCCAGTCTACCAACGAAAGGCCGGTGGTGCCAAGGAGTTTCTGTCCGATCGGGGTGTGAATGGCCGCGATTTGCAGCAAAATGGCCGCTCCCACACCCGCCAGCAGCGATCGGTTGCTGAAAAGGCCGATGGAAAAAACAGACTGGAGGCTGGATCGCGCATTGAAGGCCTGGAACCACTGGAAGGCCGCCATTGCCGTAAAGGCGACGGTTCGCGCGTGAGCCAGTTCGCCAGTCTGTCGTGCGTACCAGAACAAACCGAGCGTGCCGGCGGCCATGATCGGCATCAGCAAGGCCATGCGCAACAGGGCGCGCCGGTCCACGATGAAGGCTTTGGGCGCGCGCGGCGGGTGTTTGAGGACATCTGAGTGTCTGGGCTCGATTCCGAGCGGCACCGTGCAAGCGCCATCCGTCACCAAGTTGATCCAGAGGATCATGACCGCGGTCAGAGGCAAGTCCAGACCGATGGCCAGGGCGCCCACCAGCGTGAGAATCTCGCCCAGGTTGGTCGTCAGCAGGAAGTACACCACGCGGCGCAGGTTGCTGTAGATGACCCGGCCTTCCTCCACCGCGTGAACGATGGTCGCGAAGTTGTCGTCCGTCAGCACCATGTCGGCGGCCTCCTTGGCCACCTCCGTGCCGGCCCGGCCCATGGCGATGCCAATGTCAGCGCCTTTCAACGCGGGGGCATCGTTCACGCCGTCCCCGGTCATGGCGACGATCTGCCCTTGCTCCTTGAGGGCCTCCATGAGCTTGAGCTTATGCGCGGGGGAAACGCGGGCAAATACGCCTCCTGCCAGCGCCGCCTTGGCCAGATCCGGTTTCTCCATCTTTTCGATGTCCGCTCCGGTCAGGACCGGCCCGTCTTCCGTAATCCCTACTTGTCGGGCAATCGCCAGCGCCGTGACCGCATGATCGCCCGTGATCATGACGGGATGGATTCCCGCGCCTTTGGCATCGACCACGGCTTGGGCGCTTTCTTTGCGCGGCGGGTCGAACATTCCCCAGAGCCCGGCCAGGGTCAGGCCGTTTTCCACGTCGGACAGCTCCAGCCGATTTTTCCCCTCCGGCATCTCGCGGTACGCGCCGGCCATCACCCTTAGCGCTTCGGAGGCGTACTGTTCGCCGATCTCGCCGATTTCCCGGCGAATATCCTCGTTAAGTTCCACCGGCTTCCCGTCCCGCAGCACCTGGGAGCAGAATCCCAGGAGCCGCTCCGGAGCGCCCTTGACGTAGGCGACGCGCCCGGCGCCGTTTTGACTCGGATGGAGGGTGGCCATGTATTTGGCGTCGCTGGAGAAGGGGATTTCCGCAAGGCGTTGTTGCGCCCCTCGCATCGGACCGATATCCAGGCCGGCTTTGATCGCCACGGTCAGCAAAGCGCCTTCGCTGGGATTGCCCGCGACCTGCCACTGACCGGCCTCTTCCTTCAAGTCGGCATTGCTGGATAACACGCCGATCCGCAGAAGCCGTTCAAGGGCATCGGGCCGGTCTCCAAGCGTATCGCCGCCTACCGCCTTTAATTCCCCCTCGGGCCGATAGCCGTCGCCGCTCACCGCAAACGCCTGGCCGCCCGCCCAGATCCGGCGGACGGTCATCTGATTTTCCGTGATCGTGCCGGTCTTGTCGGAGCAGATGACGGTGGTGGACCCGAGGGTCTCCACGGCCGACATGCGCCGGACGATCGCGTTGCGCCGGGCCATGCGCCGCACCCCGAGAGCCAAGGTCACGCTGATGACGGCTGGCAGTCCTTCCGGGATGGCCGAGACGGCCACGGCCACGGAAAACATCAGCATCTCTACCCAGGCATGGCCCCGCAACAGGCCCAATCCGAACACCACCACCGCCAGCGCGACTCCGCCGATTCCCAGAACAATGCCCAGTTTGTGCATGCGTTTCTGAAGCGGCGTGCTTTCCCGGACGGTGGCGCGCACATCCCCGGCAATCTTTCCCATGGCGGTCCGCATGCCGGTCGCGACCACCACCGCCCGGCCGCGGCCCCCGGTGACGTTGGTGGACATCCACACCATGTTGCCGCGATCCGCCATCGGCGCATTTTCCGCGATGGTATCGGACTGCTTGGCGACCGGTTGGGACTCCCCGGTCAGGGCGGATTCGTCCGTCTTCAGGTGCTCGCCGGAAAGTATTCTGGCGTCGGCGGCCACCCAGTCTCCCGTTTCGAGCGCCAGCACATCCCCGGGCGCCACGAGGGCGGTGTCGATATCCGTCGGCTTGCCGTTCCTCAAGACGCGGGCGTGATGCGCGGCCATCTTGCGCAGGGCATTCAGCGCGCCCTCGGCCCGCCACTCCTGAAAGAACCCGAGCAACGTGTTGAGCGCGACCACGCCCGCAATCACGGCCGCATCGATTCGATGGCCGAGAAACCATGACAGCACCGCGGCGCCGATCAGCAGGTAGATCAATGGATTATGCACCTGCCGCACGAGCAGACGCAACGGGCTGACGCCTTCCCCGGCTTCCAGCGAATTCGGCCCCGCCTTTTCAAGCCGTTGTTGCGCCTGCGCCTGGTCGAGACCATCTTCCCCGGAATCCAGCCGCTTCAAGACCTGCTCCGGTTCCATCGCATGCCAATTCACAGGCGCCGTTTCTTTGTTCATATCCCCTCAGCGAGCGCAGGAGGCGAGTCAATTTCAATACCAACCTTATGAACGAATTCAGCATTCAGGAGTCTGAATTCAGAATAATCTCTCCATCAGCTTGTCGAACGGCTGGTTGAATTTCGTGATGGCTTTATTCTCCAGTTGCCGAGTCACTTTGTCAAGGCTGATTCCGGATTCCGGCAATCGC
>CAZYXU010000014.1:0-3504 GCA_964650945.1 uncultured Verrucomicrobiota bacterium
GCCACCTGATCAACATTAAAAAACTCTGCCGGCGCCGGCCGCATCCGCGCTGGGGTTTCTTCGACCTGAACAAATATTACGATGAAACCCAGACGGCGGACAAACTCTACGCCGAATTCAACCGGAATTTTTAACCCCGCGCCAGCATAAGGAACGATCATGTTACAAATCAAATTCAACCCGGAAAGCCGCACCCACGTCTGCCAGTTCGCCGGTAAAATCACCAGCGCGGCCTGTCCGCCGCTGGCCGCGGAAATCGAAGCCAAACTCCGCGAAATCCAGGCCGGCCAGCAAAACGATAAAATGGCCTTCGACCTGGCCGGGGTGGATTTCATCGCGTCCGCCTTCCTGCGTATCTGCATGCTGGCGGCCCGGCAAATGCCCCCGGGGAATTTCATCATCATCAACAGCCAGCCGGCGGTGCAGAAAATTTTTTCCATCGCCGGACTGGACGGCCTGACGGACACCCATTAGGTCATTCCGGCGCAATAGTTCACGAACGGTTGACCGGCTGGGGGAGGATTGAGCATGAAGCTTCTGGTGATCGGCGGAGTGGCGGCGGGGATGTCGGCGGCGGCGCGCGCGCGGCGGCTGGACGAAACGGCCTCCATCATTGTTTTCGAACGCGGCGATTTTGTTTCCTTCGCCAATTGCGGCCTCCCCTACCACATCGGCGGCAAGATTGCCGACCGCGACCAACTGCTCCTGCAGACGCCGCAAAGCCTGGCCGCCACGCTGAACCTGGACGTGCGCATCGGGGCGGAAGTCGAGGCGATTGACCGCGCCGCCCGGCAGGTGCGCGTGCGCGAACTGGCCACCGGCAGAACCTACACGGAAGCGTACGACAAACTCGTCCTGGCGCCCGGTGCCGCGCCGCTGCGGCCGCCGCTGCCCGGGATTGACCACCCGCGGATTTGCGTGCTGCGCAATATCGCCGATATGGACCGGATCAAGGCCCTGCTCGAACGCGGCGCGCAGGCGGCGGTGGTGATCGGCGGCGGCTACATCGGGGTGGAAATGGCCGAGAACCTCCGGGAGCGCGGGCTGGCGGTGGACTTGGTGGAGATGGTGGACCAGGTCATGCCGCCGCTCGATCGCGAGATGGCGCGCCCGCTGGAAGACCACCTGCGCTGGCACGGCGTGAACCTGCACCTGGGCGTGGCCGCCGCCGCCTTTGCGGACAGCGACGGGCGCGTGCGCGCGGAACTGGTCAACGGCAAGATGCTCACGGCCGACCTGGTGATCCTTTCCGCCGGCGTCAAGCCGGATGTCCGCCTGGCGCAGGCCGCCGGCCTGACCATCGGCCCGCGCGGCGGGATCCAGGTGGACCGGCACATGCGGACCGCCGACCCGGACATCTACGCCGCCGGCGACGTCGTGGAGGTGACCGACCTCGTCCTCGGCCGGCCAACGCTGCTGCCGCTGGCGGGCCCGGCCAACCGGCAAGGGCGGATTGCGGCGGAAAACGCCTGCGGCCGCGACACCATTTACACCGCCACCCAGGGTACAGCCATTGTCAAGGTGTTTGACATGACCGGCGGCGGCACCGGCGCGAACGAGAAATCCCTGCAACGCGAAGGCATCCCCTACCGCAAGATCTATCTGCACCCGTCCGGCCACGCCGGCTATTATCCCGGCAGCGCCCCCATGCACATGAAACTGCTTTTCGCGCCCGATGACGGCGGCAAGCTGTTGGGCGCGCAGGTGGTGGGGTACGACGGCGTGGACAAACGCCTGGACGTCCTGGCCACCGCCATCCGGGCGGGGATGCGCGTCCATGAACTGGAAACGCTGGAACTGGCATACGCCCCGCCCTACGGCTCCGCCAAGGACCCGGTCAACATGGCGGGTTTCATCGCCACGAACCTGCTGCAAGGCGACCTGGAGTTATGGTATGCCGAGGATTATCCGGAGCGGACCAAGTCCGGCATGATTCTGGATGTGCGTTCGGCGCCGGAATACGACGCCTGGCACATCCCCGGCGCGGTCAACATCCCGCTGGGCAAGTTGCGCGGCAATCTGGACCAACTCCCCCGCGCGCAGCCGATCCTGGTCTATTGCAAAGTGGGCTTCCGCAGTTACCTGGCCTACCGGCTGTTGAAACAACGCGGCTATGATGTCAAGACCCTGGCCGGCGGCACGACGACTTTTTGCAGCTATCACGGCACGGGCATTTGCCCGGGGATGCCGGAGCCGGCGCTGCTGGCTTATGCCGAGGAGCGGCAGTTGGCGCCGCCGGCGGCGTCGGGCCGCCTGGTGGAATTGAACTGCGAAGGGCTGCAATGCCCGGGCCCGATCCGGCGCCTGGCCGATGCGATGCGCGAGTTGCAGGCCGGCGACGAGCTGCTGGTGACGGCATCCGATCCCGGCTTCGCGGCGGATGGCGCGGCCTGGTCCCGGCAATTCGGCCATACGGTCGTCAGCCAGGAGCGCGCCGGCAACCTGGTGCGGCTGCGCATCCGCAAAGGCGCGCCGCTGCAACCCGGCGCCGCGCCGGTCCCGACGGCGGCTTCCGCAACAGCGCCCGCCGGCAAGCCGCGCAAAACCATGGTGGTATTTTCCGGCGACCTCGACAAGGTGCTGGCCGCCTTTGTCATTGCCAACGGCGCGGTGGCGATGGGCAGCGAAGTGGTGATGTTTTTCACCTTCTGGGGTTTGAATGCCCTGCGCCGTCAAGGGCCGCAGGCGCCGGGCAAAAGCCTGATTGACCGCATGTTCGGCTGGATGATGCCGCGGGGCGCGGCGGCGCTGCGCCTTTCAAAGATGCACATGGGCGGCGTCGGCACGGCCCTGATGCGGCGGGTCATGCGCGGCAAGCGCATCGATTCGCTGCCGCAGATGATCGCCCAGGCCCAGGCTGCCGGCGTCAAACTGGTGGTTTGCGCGATGTCCATGGACGTCATGGGACTGCGGCGCGAGGAATTGATTGACGGGCTGGAATTCGGCGGCGTGGCCACGTTCCTGGGCGATTCCACCGGGGCGGACATGACATTATTCATTTGACGCGGTCAGGTTGGCGCCCGTCCGCGCGTCAAAAACATGCGCGCGGGCGATGGCCACGGGCAGCCGGCAATCCTGGCCGACTTGAAACGCCTGGTGCGCATCCACGCGCGCAATAAAAGGGGTCCGGCCGGTGTGCAGGTGGACATAGGTCTCCGCCCCCATCGGCTCCACCAATTCAACCCGCGCGGCCAGCCGGGGGGCATCCGGCATCGCCGCGGCGGCGGACGAGCCGATATTTTCCGGCCGGATGCCCAGCATCACCGGCGCGCCGGCCAGTTTTTCCGCCAGCCCCCGCCAATTTTCCGGCAACGCCAGCTCGCACCCGCCCTCGCGGAAGACCGGCCGGCCGGGCGCGGCGGCGATGACGCCCGGAAAGAAATTCATGGGCGGCATGCCGATGAAGCCCGCGACGAAAAGGTTAACCGGTTTCTCGTAGATTTTCAACGGCACATCCACCTGCTGCGCCACCCCGTCTTTCATGACCACGATGCGGTCGCCCAT
>CAZYXU010000014.1:3514-46149 GCA_964650945.1 uncultured Verrucomicrobiota bacterium
ATGGCCTCCACCTGGTCGTGCGTGACATAGATCATCGTGGCCGACAGGCGCTTGTGCAGTTTGCTGATTTCCGTACGCATCAGCACGCGCAACTTGGCGTCGAGGTTGGAAAGCGGCTCGTCGAACAAAAATGCCGCCGGCTTGCGCACGATGGCGCGCCCCACGGCCACGCGCTGGCGCTGGCCGCCGGACAGCGCCTTGGGCCGGCGCAACAGGTAATCGGTGATCCCCAGGATTTCCGCCGCCTCCCGCACGCGCCGGTCGATCTCGGCGCGCTTGAACTTGCGCAGGCGCAGGCCGAAGGCCATGTTTTCATAGACCGTCATGTGCGGATACAGGGCGTAATTCTGGAAGACCATGGCGATGTCGCGGTCCTTGGGCGGCACATCGTTGACCACCCGCGCGCCAATCCGGATGACGCCGCGGCTGATCTCCTCCAGCCCGGCGATCATGCGCAGCATGGTGGATTTGCCGCAGCCGGACGGGCCGACCAGGACGACGAACTCGCGGTCCTTGATCTCCAGGTTGAAATCCTGCACCGCGGCCACATTGCCGGGATAATATTTCCAGACATGCTCCAAAACAACTTCCGCCATGATTGCCTCTTTCCGGGTTAAAACAAGGTTTTACTTGAACGTGGGAATCACGATGCCCCGCAAAATTATGTTTTGACAGAAAATAAACACCAGCAAGGTGGGGATGGCGGCCACCACCAGCGACGCCATCACCAGCGGCAAACTGTGGGTTTGCTGAAATTCGTAGAGAAACACCATAAAGGTCCACATTTTAGGATCCTGGCAGGTCAGGAAGGCGTGCATGAAGGCGCCGTAGGCGCTGCTGAACGCGCCCAGGGCCATCACCGCCAGGATGGGTTTGGAAAGCGGCAGGGTGATCTGCCAGAACATGCGGAATTCACCCGCGCCGTCAATCAGGCCGGCCTCGTACAACTCCGGCGGCAGGCTGTCAAAAAATCCCTTGAGCAGGAAAATGCCGTAACCGTTGGCCAGGCTGGGGAGGATCAGCGCCCAAAAACTGTTCATCAGGCTGACCGAGAGATTGAGGTCATAGCGCGCCGCCAGGCGCGGCAGAACCCAGCCGGCCAGGATGGCCGGGACAACCGCGGCCGCCAGCAGGGCCAGCGGCAGGGGCAGGCGGCGCGCCAGCTTGCGGAACATTCCGTAGAACAACAGCAGGCAGGCCGCCGCCATGGCCAACTGCCCCAGCGGAAAAGATTTGATCATCAAAAAGTTCGGGATCATCAAGACCTCGCCCGGAAAGGTCATGGTCACCAGCAGAAACAGGAGGATGTGGTGCGATTCCTTGAGCCGGAAACGCGACATGGCGTAAGCCGCCAGGGGATTAACCGTCAGGGTGGCGGCAATCATCAGCACGATGTAAATCAGGGTGACGCGCATGGCCGCGCCATGCAAAACCGCGAATTCCAGGACCTTGCGGTAATTGTTGAGCAGGTAGGCGCGCCGCAGCCCCGGACGTTCGCGCAGGAAACAGTCATGGCGGAAGACGGCATGCGGCAGAACGGCTTCGTCAAAAGAACGGTAAGCCGCGCCATGCGCCCGGTTCAAGGCCGCGACATCCGCATAACGGGCGCGCAGGAATGCGCGCCAATGATCCTCGGGACGCACGAGGCTGAGCGCGGCGACCGGGCAATCGCGCTGGGCGAAAGTCGCCCACAGGCCCGCCAGCATCAAGTCGTCCGGCAGGCGTTCATTAAGCGGGAGGCCGGGATCGCGCCCCCGCTCGCGGAGGAATGCCTGCCAGGCGCCGGCGGCCAGCGCGGGGTCAATCCGCATATAAAGCGGGGGGGCGAATTTCCGGAAAAACATGGCAATGGCATCCGGGTCCAGCCGGCCGGCCATGAGGTCGTCATAGGTGATCAGCGACCGGATGACGGCGCCGTCCGGCGCGCGCGGCCCGGAGAAATCCGGCGGCAAGTCCAGGCGGTTGGCCAGGCGGAAGACATGGTAATTGGCGTCAAACAGGCCCAGCCGCGCGGGCGGGCGCTGCTCCAGGAATGCGCGCCAGTCCAGGTTGCGCGCCCGCTGCTCCGGCCGGCGGTTGGGCTGCTCCACCGGCGCGCCGACTTCCTCCCATATCGCGGCATTGTCATTGTAGGCCCGGTTGACGGCCTCCAGCGAACCGTACTTCGCGCGCAGCCAGGCGTAAAAATCCGGCATCAACGCGAAAGGGCCGTCGCTGTCGAACATGAACGCCGGCATTTTAAATTCACCCGGGCAGGCTTCCAGCAGGAAGGCGCGCATGTCGCCGGCCCTGGCCCGGCGTTGCGCGGGGGGCAGGTCCATGACCGGAGCGAGATCGGTCTCCGCCACATCGGCGGAGGTGAACCAGTAATCCCGGCCGAACCAGCCGGCGATGATATTGATGGGATAGTCCTGGATGGCGCCGCCGCCCCACCCCGTCGGGATACTGTCCAGCAAATAGCGTTTAAACAGCGCCGCTTCGCTGACCAGGTAGCGGGGGACCAGGCGGAATTCCTGGCACTCCCCGCGGCCGACGGTGGACATGGCCAGCATCAGTCCGAAGGGATAAATCATGGTCGCCGCGCCCGCGGCGAGCAAGGCATACATTGCCAGGAACATCAGGCGCACCCCGGTGGAGCGCTGGCCAACTTTACTGATCAACGGCATGATTATTTCCCCTGGTCGCCGGCGGCCTTGAATTGGAGCTTGTTCAGAATGCGCAGTTGCATCAACGTAAACCCGATCAACATGGCGCCCATGATCCACGCCATCGAAGTGGCCAGGCCGAAGTTCAGAAACATGAAGGCGTTATACCAGATATACAAGCCGGTCGTCATGGTCGCATCCTCCGGTCCGCCGCCGGTCATGACGAAAATATTGCCGGACTCCTTGAACCCGCCGATCACCGCGCCGACAAAATTAATGATGATCAGCGCCTTCAGGTTGGGATAAGTGACATTGACGACCTTGTGCCAGAATCCGGCGCCGTCAATATCCGCCGCTTCATATTGCTCATCCGGGATGCCCTTCAGCGCCGCCAGGTAAATCAGACATCCCGGACCGGCGCCGGCCCAGATCACGGGAACGATCAGCCAGAACAGCGCCAGGCCCGGGTCCCGCAGAAAAAGCTGCGGCTGAAAGTCGAAGACGCTGATCAATGCGGTGGTCAAACCGGGCCAGCCCGCCCGCGCGAGCAGGCGCGCCGCCCAGGCGGCGGTGGCCAGCAACAAGCACGCGCCGGCGGCGGCGCTGACGAGCCGTCCGCGGCGCGTGTGCGCCGGAGAGGCCGCCTGCCGCAACAGCAGTCCGGCGGCCGACAGGATGGTCAGGAGCGCCCCCAATTTCAATCCCGCCGCCAGCCAGAGCGGCAGGCGATTGAAGGCCAGGATGGCCATGTTGAGGACGCCGGTGCGTTGCGGCGAAAACAGCAGGTTCTTCCAGAGGAAGAGCGTGACCAGGCCGGTGGTCACCGCCGGCAGGTAATAAACCGTGCGTAAAAAGACCTTGCCGCGCGGGATTTCCGTCAGGAGAATTGCCAGGAAGATCGGTACGCAGAACCCGATGCCGACGAGCATGGCCATATACTGCAAAGTCTGGAGCAGGTACCGCCAGAATTTCGGATCGGACACCGCCGTCACGAAATTGCGCAGTCCCACGTAGGTGGAATTGCCGAGGATATTATAATTCTGGAAGGCCATCACCAGGCCGCGCCCCAGGGGCAAATATGCCCAGATCGCGATGCTGGCAATGGCGGGCAGCAGGAAGAGCCATGCATACAAACGCCGGCGCGCCGGATGCCCCCCCACGCCGAACCCCTCGTCATCCCGGGCCCGGGCCTGAGCCCGCATGGCCAGGCGCACGATCAAGCGCGCGCCCGCGGCCAGGCCGGCGATGATGACGGCGAATAAGACCCAGCCCAGGCGTGACCGCCGGCGCACCGTCTCGGCCGGCATCTCGCCCAGAATCATGGTGTTGACGTTCCGGCAGACGGCCGCCATCACGGCCTGCGGATCGCGCTGGAAGGCGCCGGTGTCGAAGTCCGGCCGGCCGGCAATAATCGGTTCAATCGCCATGTTCAATTCCCGGGTCATGACATGCGAAAACCCCTTGCAATAGGGCTCTACCCGGGCATACTGCTCCAGGTTGCGCCATAACCGCCGGCGTTCCGGATCGATTCGCTCCAAAACATCCTCGTATCCCGCCGCTTGCAACAGCGCCGGGCGGACGAATTCCGCCAGCCCAAACTCGACAAACGTGCGCATCATAATTGCCTGCGCTTCCGGGCCGGTGGTAAATTCGATGTAACGCCAGGCGGCATCCTGGATGGCCCGGCGGTCCCGCCGCCCCGGCAGAGCCTCCGCCTGCACGGCGGCATTGACGCCCATGTAGCTCCCGGCAATGAATGCCGCGGGCAGGAAACCCGGCCGCGACGGGAACGGCACAAACGCCGTCGCCTTCGGGTCCGCGGTGCTGACATCGCGAATGGTGCCGATCTGCATGGCAAACATGGCATTCTGCATGCGCGCGCCCGACTGCAGTTCAAAGGCGGTCGTCACCCCGTGATAAACGCGCTTGCGGATTTCCGGATCGTCCAGGTTGAAGGTCGCGCCGGTTTGCGGGTCCACCGCGCGGCGGTTTTCCAGCATTTCCGGGGTAATGTCGAATTCATGATCGCCGTTGCGCAGCCAGGGTTGATGCGTCAGTTTCCGGTAAAATTTCAACGCCTCGATCGCGTTTGCGCCGTCGGTCTCCAGGCGCCATTGCAGATCGTCGTTGGCGTAGGTTTCCGGCAGCCCGCGCGCGCGCAGTTCCGCCCGCATGGCGGCGGTGTAACCGGCGTAAGATTCGGCATTGCTCAGGCGGATGTGCAGGCGCGCGTAGTCCACTAATGGCGGAGGCACCGGCTCCAGGCGGCCGCCAATCTCCAGGTATGGTCGGACCACTTCGCCGCCCGCCGACCAGACATATTGCAGATAATGCCACCCGGCATGCAGGCCGGCCACCATGTAAAGGCCGTATTGGGACGGCAGATTGCCGGACATGCCCGGCTCCCGGGCCGGGTCAACCGTCAGGCGCCGCGCCATGGCATACAGTTCGTCCCAGTCTTGCGGATAGCGGCCCGCCAGCCCCGCCTTGGCGAACATGCCGATGTCGCACATCAGCGCCATGGAATAATAGGCGACCGGCACGGCCATCACCTGCTCACCGCGGATGCATAATTCCCAGACCTTGTCCGGGGCGGCGACGCCGACGTAAGGCGCGCCATGGCGGCGCGCATAATCGGCCAGGTATTCGTTCACCGGCAGCAGGAATCCCTGGGCGATATAATCCCCCACCTTGCGTCCATAAAGGAAAAAGACGTCCGGCGCCACTCCGCCGGCGATAGCCAGGAACTCGTTGCTCTCCTCCGCCGGCCCCTCCAGGCGCAACGGCACCAGCGCCTTGACGCGGATTTCCGGATGGCGCCGGCAGAACTCGTCAAACACCCGGCGGACAGCCACCTGGGCTGGGTCGGTGGCCGTCTTGGCGGGAATGCGCCACAGCCGCAGTTCCACCGGCTCGCCGGCGGCGGGGGCTGCAGGGGCGACGGCGGCCAGTGCCCACATCACCGCCGCCGCCAGCGGGCGCCAGAATGGGGCGCAACACTGGCGGGCGGCGTTTTGGGTAAATGTGCCTTTGATCCTATGCCCCTTTACAAAAAGTTGACTTTTTAAAGCTACGCGTCCGAGCTTGTCCCTTACGAGTTACGCAAGATGCGCGTCCGGCATGGCTGCCGGAACTGCCGGGCCTGCCGGCGGATTTCCGCCAGCAGCGTCCGGCATTGACCGGCGGTGCAAGGTTGGCCATCGCTGTTGACCGGGTTGATCAACTCAACCGCGCCGCCCGCCAGGGCGGCCATTGTGGAAACATCGCCCCAGCGCAGGATGCCGGGCACATGGATCGCCATGGATTTGCCGCTGCTGGCGCCATGGTAGAGGTAAGAACCTTGCAGATTCACGCAGGTGGCGGACTGGATGCGGCGATTAAAGGCGGCGGCACACAAGGCCGCCAGGCCGGCTTCCCCGTAAGCCCGGATCTCAAGGCGGGCGCGCGGAAATATTCCGGCGGCCGCCCGCACGAGCGCCTGGATGTCGCAAACCCAGTCGCCCAGCATCGTGCGCCCGAGCCAGAAACAAGCCCGGACGTGGTCGTGAAATACCCATTCTCCCAGCGCGCCGGAACTGTAGGAGGTTTCGCCAACACCCCGCAAATCCGCAAACATCAGGGCCGTACCACGGCGGATGCCGGCTTGAGTCCAGGCATCTTCCACCGCCGCATTTTTTCCGTGGGGATGCAGCAGAATCGTCACGGAATTGACTTTCACGGACGCCGGCCCGGATTGGATGACGGCCGGCAGCAGGATGCCCGGCTCGGATTCCACCACCAGTTTCCGGATGCGGCGCCCATCCTCGACCACCTCCCCGGTTTCCAAGAGGGGGATATCCGCCGCCGGCCGCGCCCGCAGGAGCGTTTGCAGTTGGCGGAGCTTGGCGGCGCGGCCGGACGGGCGCGCCGGCCGGCGGTTTGCGGCCAGCAGGCGCCGGGCCGCGGCGCGGCAATAGTCCGGGATGGAGACCACCGCAGGCGGCCGCCGGCCGGAAGGGAAACACAGGCACTGCTCCTCGGGCAGCGTATGAAAGGCGGGCAAATCGCAGGGACGGCCTTCGCCCTCGTCCTTCAGCCAGCGCTTGAACCAGCCCAGCATGCAGCGCTGCATTTCCGGCCAATACCCATGGGTAATGTCAAATACCTGGTACGCCAGTTTTTCCTCCGCGCCGTACAGGCGGTAAACCCGGCTGGCCGCATTGAAGGAACGCAGCATCTCCGGCACGCAGAAGGTTGGACCGTCGCGCAGCGCGTTCAAAAGCAGCAGGGCGTTGGGCGCAACCAGACCAAGCGCCGCCCATTCCTCCATGAAGGTCAACCCGTTCGGCAAAACCTCGCAGACGCAGTTGCAGCGGGTGACATAGGATTCGAACGTCCCTACCGACACCACCGGCACGGCCGCCTTGATCCGCGGGTCAGCCGCCGCCAGCCACATGGTCTGGTTGCCGCCGCCGGAGGCGCCGGTGACCCCGATGCGTTCGGCATTTACGCATGGCAACGTCTGCAGCAGGTCAATCCCGCGCATATTGTCGTAAAGCTGCATGCCCAGCAGGGTTTCGCCGAGATCAAAGAGCCCGGCGCCGATGCCGGCCCCGTGGTATTCATACTTCCCCGGGATGGAGCCGCGTTCGCCGGCGCCGAAAGCGTCAATCGTCAGAACGACGAATCCGTTCAAGGCGAGCAAGTGTCCGCGTTCCTGCACGCGGCCGGCGATCTTGCCTTGCGGATGATGCCCATGCACACTGATGATCCCCGGGAAGGGCCCCGTTCCGTCCGGCACATACAAGTTGGCGGTGACGCGCAACCCCGGCCGGCTCTGGTAAGTGATTTTGCGGAGTTCATATCCCGGCAAACGGATTACCCCGTGAACCTGAATATCCAGGGATGGCGGCGGGGGAAAAGAGCCGGCATTGGCGCGGATCGCGGCCAGCAGCCGCGGGCGGCGCGCGCGCCAAGCCGCCAAAGTCAGGGGCGGCTGGTGGAGCCGATGCCAGCGCTTGGCCTCCTGGATATGATGTTCCTTGACCAGGTCCGAAGGTTTTTCCTGCCAGATGTCCAGATTCATGTTTTTGGTTCCAGTGTTCAGTGTTCAGTGTTCGGTGTAAAACTTTAAAGCCGAGTCTCTTTCAAAAGTCCGCTTTTAAAAGCAGTATCCCGTTTCCAGAAGTCAGAAATTTTTGCCGAAAGCGGCTAACGCAGTGAAATCACGCTGCCGCGGTAGATGTATTCGTAACACCCCATGTCCGCCTGCCGGGTGAACCGGTCCAACCGGGCATGGCCGTCCAAATCCACGGCGCCGGTCATCCAATTCAGGTTGGTGCCCGTGTTGATGCAGGGCGAAGCGCCCGCCAGCCGGTAATTGCCGTCCGCGGGATTCACGAATTGCGGATCAGCGCTGATGTTGCCGGCATTCGGCTGCGGCGGCACGGTAAACTGGGCGCAGCAATAGCGGAACGCGTTCGTGTTGACGCCGGTCGCCGCAACGTTGGGATATGAACCAGCGGTATTGGAACTGACGATGCAATTTAAAACGGTGTCTTCGTTCATGGTGTTGAAGATATAGATGCCGCCGCCGGTGGTGGCCGCCGAATTGCTGACGATAGTGCAGGAATTGACTTCGCCGCCTTTCCATTTCAGATAGTTGACACCCAATCCCCCGCAAACACCGGCGGCCCGGTTGCTGATGATCAGGCAATTGCGGAGATAACCGCCGCCTTGCAGCAACACTCCCCCGCCCCATCCGCCAGACCCGCATTCGTTGTTATAAATACGGCAGTTTTCAATCAAGCCGGTGGTTTCGTTGATGATTGCTCCGCCGCCGTGCAATGAAGCGGTATTCCGGCTGATGCTGCAATTACGCACGATGCCGCTGCCTTCGGAAACGAATAAACCGCCGCCATGCCCGGCCAAAGCCCGGTTGCCGGTTACAACGCAGTCTTGCAACAAACAGGCGGATTGAGTCATCCAGCCGGCGCCGCCGTTGTTGGCGGAATTGCCGCTGATCACGCAATTCTGAATGACGCCCCCGGTATATATCCGGAAACCGCCGCCGTAGCCATTGACATAGTCCACGCCGTTCGTCAGGGTAAAACCGTCCACCACCGCGCCGGCATGATGCACCACCACGCAACGCGTCGTCGCGGAGCCGTCAACGATCGTCACCGCCGGGCCATTGACGCTCCGGAGCGTATTCGATCCGCCGATGTCTATGGCGTTTATGACATAATACGTCCCGTTGGAAACCCAGATGGTTTCGCCCGCGGCCGCGGCCGATACGGCCGCCTGGATACTGGTGGCCGCCACGGCCCAATTGGTGAACGAATCGCTATGGGCGCCGTTGGTCGCCACATAGCGGTCCGCGCCGGCCCCGCCCACCAGACCTACCAACAATCCCGCCGCCAAACGTAACATCAGACTGCGCTTCATAACCCGCCTCCTTTCCTTGCAACGAAACACACATCATCCAAATAAACAACGCCCTGGCCTTCCATGATGAAATAGATGTTGACCTGCCGGCAGCCCGCCGGCGCATGAAAAATGTTCTTACCACGCCGGATGTCGGAAATCAAACACCATCGGTTCAAGCCCGACCCCGGGATGACGATGCTCCAATCGGCGGCGGCATCCGCCAGCGGCTGCCCCTGCCAGCCGGCCGGGCGGAAAAGCACCTTGACCTGCTTGATGGAAGCGCGCAGGGCGGCATCCAGTTCGTAGTCCTGGTCCGGGACGATGCCGGTCACCGCGGCCACCACCTGCCCGGCAACGCCATCCGCCCACCCCTCCATTCTGGCGCTCCACTGCCCGGAATAGGACTGGTCCGGCACCCGCCGGTTTATCCCGCGTTCTTCGCGTTTCAGCGCCGGAGCGCCGCCCCAATATCCCGTGCCGGCCGGCCCGAACTGCCCCCAGCCATCCGGCAGCGTGTCGCGGTTCTCGTCCAATTCGAATCCCGGGTTGACCATCAGATTGCGGAACTCCGGCTGCGGATAATCTTTCGGAAAATCATATACGCAAAACCGGTCCACCGCCGCCGGCCCCGGCATGAACCGGAGCCAATCGCCCATGTCGCAATCCGCAACCGGCAGCCCCTCGATCCGGTCTTGCAGCAGGTCGTCGAGAAACAGGCTGGCGCGCCGCTCCGCCGGCCGCCCGGCCAGTTTGTAGGCGATGGTAACCTTGTGCCACTCGCCGCTGCGCCAGCCAAGGCATATGCCGGACAGGTTGCAGTCCGGCCGGCGGACGCCGCCCGGGGTGTTCTCATCGAACCGCACCCCGATTTCCTTGATCGCGCCGTAATGGGCGCCGGCATGTGAAACCCAGATGCCGTTCAAAAAGCCGTTTGACAGAACATTGAACATGCGGAAGCCGCCGGGAGTGGCGCGGAAAGAATGGTTGGTTTCCAGCCACTCCGGCCGCATCCAATATTCAATCGTCCCCGCGCGCAAATCCAGCCGGCCGCGGGCGGGGATCAGGATTTCCTGGCCGGCGGGAATGCAGGCCGCATTGCCGAACTTGCCGGGATAAAATTCCACGCCGGGTCCGACCCGCCCGCCGATCGTTTCCACGGACTCCCGGCATTCAAACTCCTCGCAAAAAAGCAGGCCGGCATCAGGCGCGGCAGCCGACGACGCCGGCCAGCCAATCAGCCGGATGGCCGCGCCAAATATTGCGCATTTTGTCAGCCATGCATGCCGGATTGTCATATATTCCATCGCGGCGCACAGCGCCGCTCCTGCAACCTCACAAACCCACACACTCATTCACCCACACACTTCCCCAACATCCTTATGTGCATCTTGTGCTTCTTGTGGCCAATTTCGGTCTCTGTCTGCCCACAGCGCCGCTCCTGCAATTATTGACAGTTCCCTTTTGCGCCAAAAACTTCCAGCAGGTGCCGGCAGTTGAGCGCTTTTTCCCGCAGGTTTTGCAGCGTGTAGGCGTAGTGGTTGGACGCCTCGTAGCCGACCAGCGAATCCGCCGCGGCCAGGGCGTACAGTTCTTTGGCAACCGCCAATTCCGCGCGCAGCACCCCGATAATCTGCCGGCGGATATGCGGCGGCGCCGCCGGCGATCCAGCCGCCAGTTCGCCGCGCAATCGCACAAATACGGCTTGCAGATACGTGCTGCGGAAATGGCACCAGGCGGCCGCCGCCGTCCGCGAGAGCGACTGGAAACCCTGCAGCCTGGCCGGCGGCACGGCCGGCCGCGCGGCTGCCAGCAAATCCAGCCCCCGCCGCCAGCCGACGCTCAGGCGCTGGAATTGCCGTTCAAACACTTTTTCCGGATAGATGTTCCGCCAGGCGGGCAGATCGTCATACGGGAATCCCACCATGGTGGCGCGGTAGCCGGTGGGCTTTTCAAACAGCAGGTTCATCGGCCCGTAATTCTGCGGGGCGACATACAACACGGGCAGGCTGAAGGGAAATTCACGGAAAGCCCGGCTGAATTGCCGCCAGGAGCGGAGCACGAGCGGCGCGGCGCGTACGCCAAATTGCCCGCGGGCAAAGGCAGCCAGAGCGCCGGCGCCCTGGAGTCCCGACCGCCGGCGCCAGGCGGCGTATTCCAGGTTGAGCGAGGGATAGCCGCCGAGCGTCCAACTCAGCATCAGGTCTTCCACGCGGGTTGCGTCCAGACCCGCCAGATGCTCTTCCAACAGGTTCATCACCGGCAGGAACGGCACGGCCGAACATTCCCAGGTGGTGTTGAATTGAACCTTGGCGGCTATCCGCAGACCGCGCCGGCGCGCATGCCCCCAGTATTCCGCAGCCCGCCGGCCGGGGCCGGGGATGGACATGGAATAATCAATCACGCTCGCCTTGACTCCCCCGATTTCCGCGAGGATATGCTCCTCGCTGGTGCACATGAGCTCCACACCGGCCGGCAGCAGGTCAATCGCCTGCTGCGCCCAGGCCGGGTCCCACCCCCACGTCCATGCAATCACGCGCGCGGCGGGGGCGGCATCGTGCACGCCCTCCGCGATCAGGCGGTTGACCTCGGCCACCGCTTCCGCAGGCTGACGCCGGGAGCAACGCGGGCATTGCCGGCCGATCTCATCGCGGAACCAGCATTGGGTGATGTTTTCCGAGCGCGTAACGGTGAACACGCCGGCCAGGCCGGGCGCCTGCCGGAACACCGCCGCCGCGCCGGCCCGGAGATAGTCGCGCACCGCCGGCTGCCCCATGCAGAGCGTGGCGCAGCCATGCCCGGGATATTCCACGCCCTTCCAAACCGCGTGGTTCCTGAAAAATGCCAGCGGCATCCCCCGGGGCTCGTTCAGGTAAAGATAGATGCCGATGCCATAGCGGGCGGCGCGGTCCACCAGGCGGCGCAGATGCGCCATCCGCGTCCGGGCGCCCCGGGAAAACTCGCGGGCATCGGGCGGTGGAACCAGTTTATAAAGCACGCCCTGCAGCCAGAGCGCATTCACGCCGCAGGCCGCATAACGGGCCAGAAGCCCGCGAGGCAAATCCACGCATTCGGCATCCATTAACGGATCGCCATAGAGAATGTGAAACGGATATACCATCCGCAGCCCGCCATCCGAGTCCGGCCCGGCGGCCGAGTCCGGCCCGGCGGCCGAGTCCGGCCCGGCTGAAACGCCGCCGGGATGTGTCCGGAAGTCCCGCATAAAATCGAACGGCGCCGCGGTTTTCCGGCGGAGGGCGGGGAAATCCGCGCGCATGGCCGCCCGGATTTTCCGCGTCGCCGCCGCCTGTGCGGATGTCAAGGGCGCGTAATAAACCGGCGCGGCCGCCGGTTTCAAACCGCCGAGTTTGCTCCATAGAAAATCATCCTCCTTCAACACATAGGCCAGACGCGCCGGCTGCCAGCCGAGCAACTGCAGCAGTTGCGGATAGGGCAACAGGTGCCAGTTGTTCCGGATGATGGTGTTGTAGCCGCGTTCCAGCATGCGGGGTGATACCCGGGGCGGCGTCCGCAACCCCAGATCCCGCGCCATGGCCGAAACCTTGGCGACGCTCGTCCGCAACAAATGCGCCAGCCGCGCCGGCGGCACGCATTCCCAGTTGCGCCAGATGACCGCCTGCTGCCGCGTCGGGAAATGCGCGAAATCCAGCGGCCGGGGCGCGCTGCCGACAGGCAGGTCTTTAATGGTAACAGCCATGTGTTTAATCATTCCAGTATCAGCACGCCATACCCGGTAGGATCCCCGGACGACACCGAGCCCCATTTCATCTGGATATCGCGGCCGACGTGGCGGAGGTCGGCGCCCGCGGCATAGGCCGGCTCAACGGCATCCTCCGTATCGTCGTCATCCACCGCCAGGTCGAATCCCAGCATCGCGCCCGGCGCAACCGGCGGCCCTCCCAGGAATTGCCACGGCACCCTTACCTCCAGACGATACCCATCCGCGGTCAACACCGCGGCCGCCGTAACCTCCGCCGCGGCCTGCCAGTCGAATTGCGCACTTTGATGCCCGGTATAGGCGCCGATATGCAGTTGCATGGGGCTGCCATCCGGCAGCGGCGGAGCAACCAACACCTGGTAGTCATCCGCATTATGGCGCGGCATGGCGAAATCCCGCATGAGTTCGGCATCGAAGAACAGTTCCACGCAATCCGCGAGGTAAAGATAGTTTTTGTTTTCCTTGACCTTTTCCCGGATGGGCGCATCCATCATCACCCGGTCGTCGCTAACGTTGATCAGAAAATAAATGTTTTCGTCATCCCAGCGGGAAACCACCCTGGCCGAGCAATCCCGCGCATCCACCCAGGGCGTGCCCTGAACCTTCCACGTCAGCTCATCCGCGCGGTCCAGATTGATCGCCGGCAGATTTGGCGGCCATTCGTCCGCCGCGCCGTCCATGACCGGCGGGCGGCCGCAACGGACGGAACGCAGTACGCGGATGTCCGCGGCAACGCGCTGGATTTTTCCATTGCCGGTAATCTCGAAAACGCAGGGATTCAGGTCGGCCGGCGCACAGGTTTCCAGGAAAAACGGAACTTCCCTGGTCTCGCGCAATTCGATATTTTCAAACGGCAGTTCAGCGGACGCGGCGGCCAGGCCGGCCGGCAGGCTGACGGCGGCGATGCGTCCTGACAGGCCGGCGCGGGCGCCTTCATTGCTTACGCGGATGATGATGGCCGGCCGGCCGGCAACCATGCCCAGCCGGGGCGGCGCGGCCGAGAAAACGCGCGTCTGCAAGTCGGTTTGCTTGAACGCCTCCGTCAAGGCGGCGGTCCCGGACCCGGCGGCGCCGATGAAATACAAGGGCTTGGGCCCCGCATTGACCGCCAGCAAGCCGGGCCGTACGCTGGCCACCGCGACGGGATTGCCCATCAAATCCAACACGCGCACCATAGACGCATCGAGCGGAATTTCCACCCGCTGGTCCGATTCCAGTTGGAAAAACACCACCGGGATGCCGTTTTTTTCGAAAAGGCAGCACTTGTTCGCGCCGCCGATGTCCAGCATGCCGCGCGGCGCACCGCCGTCAATCAGTTCATTAAACGCATCGATCGCCGGGATGATCGGGCGGGCTGAAAGGTCGTGTTCGAAAAGCGACCCGGAAGCGCCATACCAGATCGGTTGCGGCAGCCAGGCATGAATGAACTGGCGCGCCACGCCCAGGGCAAAACTTTCGGCGAAGGTCGCGACCGCCCGGACCGCCTGCTCCGCGGGCGTGTTCATCCAGCCCCGGAAGCCATACGCCCGCGGCGCCACATCCATAAACGGCCATGCGGCATACAGCGATTGCGCCGGAAAGAGCGTCTCGGTATCCCAATAGGGCTTGTTGTTCATCGCCACCAATTGGATCAGGTCGCGCGCGGCGGCGGTCCGGTGCCCGTAGTATTCATGGACGGACACCACGTCCACGTAATTCAAACTCCCCAACTCCACCTGCCGGCGGGTCCACAGATCCAGACTGCCGCCCAGGTCGGACGTGGCGCAGATGCCGATGACCGTGGCCGCGGGATTGGCGGTCTTGATGACTTCGTAGGAAATTTTGTTCAATTCGAAAAATTCTTCCGGCGAGAAATAGCAGGCCGGCTCATTGAAGGTTTCCCAATACCTGATGGCCGGCGCCGCCCGCACCAGCTTGGACAGGTATTGGCGGTAGCCGGCCAGGTTGAAAAGCGGCCCGCCGGTTTTAACGCTAACCTTGTCGGACACCATCCAGTCCGGACCGCGCCCGCCGCCATGGCCGATCGTCGGCATGATCATGACGCCGTACTCCAGGGCAAAAGCCGCCATCGGCGCAACGCACGTGCCGTAAATTTCACCCGGCTCCGCCCGGCAGAGGAACTGCGGGGAGAGCGAGTCAATGCGCTGCCAATGGATGCCCAAATCCCGGAGCACCTCGTAAAACCAGCCGGCCGGCGCCATGCCGTAACCAAAATCCCGGTCCGGATTCCACGCCGCCGCCACGATCCCAAAATCCCCATGCACTCCCAAAAACGACTGCTCCGGTGGCAGCGGCGTCCCGGGCTGGGCGCCGCGGATGAACGCATGCAGATAACGGCAGCTCGAAATTTTCCGCGCACCCCGGAACAGGTCCGCCTCCAGCGCATACACGCCGCGGGGCCGCGCCGGGAGCGGCAGGGGCAGGCTGAGATTGGTTTGTCCCGGCGGGATGTCCAGCGCGCCGTTATCCACGACCGCATCGGTATAGAGATTGCGGCAGGCATATTGCACGCGGTGCTTTTCCGCCGGCTGCGCCAACACCGCGCGCAGGCGCGCGGGCGCAGGCGGCTCATCCAGGCGGAAAAGCCCGCCGCGGCGCGGATGCTCGATATTGATTTCCCCGGCCCCCGGGGCGGCGTAATCCGTCAATTCGCCCTCTTCCAACTGCAGGCCGTCCAGCCAGATGGTCGCCCGCGGGGAGTCGTAAAAATGGATGGAAAAAAAATAACGGCGCTTGTAGGTGGGCTGTTGTTCGCCCTCCGTCAGGATGCCGCTGACAGAGAAACGCTGCCATTCATTGTTGAGTGCGGCACGGCCGTCGAGTCCCACGGAATGGCCGCCGCCGGTGGAAGTCAGGATGAACTGGAGCGCCACGGGCTTGTCGGCCCGGGCGTAAAGCGAAAGCGTGTATTTTTTGCCGGGTTCCAGGGTGTAGACCCGGCTGCGCAGGCCAAACCGGCCGGCATTGAGCGCATTCAACTTCAGGCTGCAGGCGCCCTGGGCGGCAGTGGACACGTCTATCTCGTACGGCTCGACATATTGCCCGCGTTCGCCAAGCAGGCCGTAGGAAAGCACCTGGAACCCTTTCAAGCCCGTTTCAAAACCAGACCCATCCGTGAAAAGATTTTCGGCGCCGGCCGCGCCGGCGCAAACCGCCAGCAGCCCCGCGGCGCAATCGAGCAGCCTGCTTTTCATGCGGGATCCCCCGTAAAATATTTCATAAGAGTTTCAGTTAACCGCCACGCAACGCACGCGGCGGACGCCAGCCGGGACTCCGGCGCCAGCCGGGACTCCGGCGCCGGCCGGGACTCCGGCGCCAGCCGGCCGCGCCCGCCGCCAGGCCCGGCGGATGGCCGCATAATGGCCGGCTTCCAATTTGCCTGTAACCGGCGCGCAAAAATCGCGATGCTGCAGCAGGCGTTCCGCCTGGTAGACGCACGGCACGCCAAGGGACGCCTGCGCCTGCAGGCAATCGCCATAGGGCATAACATAGTTGAACAGCTCCGCGCCATCGGTGTCTACCGCCACTCCCGGTATGACCATCCGCGCCAGGCGCGCCCGGAAGGCATTGGCGGTACAGGGATCGCCTTTGACGGTATACAGATCGCCGGTGCGAATAAAATCGCAGGTGTCGGCAAAATACGGGCAGGCGGTGTATTGGCCGAGCACGCCGTCGGTTTTGGCGGTTTTGACCGCAGCATGTAAAAGCGCCAGCAGCGCCCGGGTGAGTTCAAATCCCGCCAACCCGCCCGCCGTCCGGACGGATGGACCGTATGGCGGCGAACTGAGCCCGTCGCACTTCAAGCCATCGGCATTGTAACAGCCGGGATCCGCGGACAATAAACGCCGGACCATGCCGGCCACCCGCTTTTGGTAGAGCGGGTTGGTCGGATCAGCGAAGGCGGGCCGGCCGTTTTGCAGACCGCATTCGCCGTCCGGCAAGCCCGCGCGGCTCCAGGCTTGCAGCCAGAGCATCACCCTGACGTCCAGGGAATGGCACCAGTCGATGAACTCCCGCAAATCCGGAAATTTTACCGGATCCGCCAGATTATCGCCCGTGTCCGCCTGCCACTGCGCGTCCAGGATGAGCGTGCCGGGTCTGGCCCGGCGGGCGGACAGCAGCTTCAGCCAGCGCGCGGCCCGGCGGCGGGTGAGCAGCGCCGCGCAGTCCGGACCGGATGGCATGCGCCGGATGCCGGCGCGGCTGGCCGGCAGGCGGGACGCCGCCAACGCCACCTGGTCATGCCAGGTGCAATACACCGGGCGAAACGTCCAGGCCGGGTAATCCCCCGCATGCCGGATAAATCCCCCCGCGCGCTCCAGGAGGCGCAGGTATTGGCGCAAGGCTGCGAAACGGCCGCGCGCGAAGCGGAGACATAACCGCGGCGTGGTCCAATGACCGCGCACGGCTTGCTGCCCGTAATACGCCAGGGAAAACGCCTGCGTGCCGGCAATCGGCTCCGGCGCCCGCTGCACGCGCGGCGGGCGATAATTGAACTCGAAGGCGTGAAATTGATGCTCGCCCGGCCGCGCCAGGATGCCGGCGGCCAGGGCATCCGCGCCGGCATCGGCGCAAAAGACAAAGCACAGCGGCGCCCCGTGAAAGGCCAGGCCGCGCACGGCGCCGATAATTTCCGGCGTGTTGCCCGCGGCGATGGCGGCATATTCCGACACATGCAAATCCTGCTTTTCAAGAAAATTCGGCTGCGGCGAGAAAACTCTTGAAAAACCCGGCACCGAAGCCGCCTCAAAATCCGCCACCGTTCCGCGGAAATAATACACCCGGTCAACGGCCCCCCGGCCCCAGACTTCCGTCCAATATTCCACGCGGTCGGCGTAAAACGCGTAATGGTGCGATTTTTTCTCCCAGACGGACGAGTCGCAGGCGATGGTCAACGCCACGTGATCAGCGCGCCTGGCCAGTTCCGCCACCCGCGGCCGCCGGCCTCCCGTATCCGCCCCGTGCATGGAATCGACCGCGCTGCACATGGACATCCCGTAATAAAACCGCGGGCCATGGCGCATGACCACCAGCATTTTTTCCGGCACAATCTCCACGGCATAGCCGGGAGCGGCGATGGTGCGTTGGTTGCGCAATTGCATATTCATTCCAGCGCCTGTTGGCCAGGCGTCAACCCGGTCACGGATATTCAAAACCATCCGGCAATGCCGCCTGGCCGGGATACCACGGCACCTGCGCCAGGAACAATTGCAAAGCGGCGTGCATGTTGCCGGCCGTCACGTCCTCCGGCAGCGCGCGCCGGAAGCCGCAGGCTTGATGATGATTGCCGGCGGCGCTTTCCAGGAGGTTCAATTTAAGCGGGCCCGGTACCACGAAGGGCGGAATTGCCTGGCGGCGCGCCAGACCTTGGCGCACGCCGGCTTGAATCAGGCGCTGCGCGGCCTGCGGCATGCGCGACTGCGCCTGGTAAGGGCCCAAAGCACGCTTCACCACCGCGGTTTCAATCCCCGGGATTTGCCCTTGCAGTTCAGCGGCCACCCGGTCGTCCCCGCTGACAAACACCGTCGGCACGCCGAACGACCCCGCCACCGCCGCCGCCATACCCGCCTCGCCGAGGAAGCAGGCGCCGTCATTCACCACCCAGCGGGTATGGCACAGCACCGCGTTGGATGTGCCGCCCATGGCGTGCATCCCCACCAAAACCAAGGCCGCAAACGAAGCATCCAGCCGGGGCAGCCAGCAGCCGTTGGTATCGCGGCCGTGGATGATCTCGCAGCGCGGGTCCAATTCCTCGAACAACACGTTATAGCAGGATCCGTGGCTGTCGTTGATCACCACCTCCGACGCGCCGGCCTCGAAGGCGCCGCGCGCCGCCGCATCCAATTCGCCGGTCAAAAGCCGGCACATCCGCCGGCGGTGCGCCAGGTTTTCGCGGGTATCGCGCCGGCTTTCGAAAAACACCACGCCCGCCACACCTTCCAAATCCGTCTGAATATAAACCTTCATGGCAACCAACCGCGCGTTCAACCTTGCGACCAAACATCAGCCGGCGGCGGCGCCGACCGCCGCCGGCGCGAACTCAACCGTCATCGGCAAATAAACCGAGGGCGGATTTGCATCCGGATCGTGCAGAAGCTGTTCCATCAAGCGCCACCCTTCACAACCCATATCGAAATAGGAATAGGTGATGGCATGCGGATACATTCCCGGCCGATCAGAAAAACAGACCATGCACGGCTGCCATTTCGGGTGGGTATCCAGAAAAGATTGCGCGCCTTTGCAGATAGCCGGCCCGGAAACAAACAAAGCATCCGGGCGATCGGCCGGCGGCAAGGCGAAAAATTGCCGCATCCCCTGCGCCCCGGCGGACTCCTCGTGCGCAACGGTCACAAAGCGGCGCGGATCGAATTCCAGGTCCGGACCGCGGCCGATCTCGCGGACGGCGGACCGGATGAAATCGCAGGCGCGCAACACGGTCGGCTGGTTGTTCTGCCGGGCCAGTACGCCGATTTTGCGCAAACCGCGCGCCCGGAAATAACGCCCTGCCGCGGCAATGCTCCCGGCATAATCGAATAATACCGCGGGCACATTCAATCCCGGATAACTGTTGCACAGCGAAACACAAGGCAGGCGTTCGTTCTGGAAATATTGCAGATCCTCGACCGCCAGCGGCGAGAGCACAAACACGCCGTCCAACTTGCGCCGGGCCACCAGGCAATTCAGGGGCAAATGCGGGTCGTCGGCAATCCGGCGGCCGCGGGTGGTTAAAATATGGAGATTGTAATTGCGCCCTGCAATGGCGGTTTCCAATCCCCGCAAGATCTCCGCCACGCTATATTCGTGCGGCGTTAAAAAATCGAAAAACACCACCGCCAGTTCGCGCATCGCACGCTTGGCCGGCTGACGAACCATGGTTCCCTTACCGATCTGCCGCACTACCAGGCCGTCGTTTTCCAACTCATCCAGGACCCGCCGCGCAGTGGCATTGGACACGCGAAAACGTTGAACCAGTTGGCTTTCCGAAAGCATCTGGTGCTTAAATCCGAATATCTCGGACTTTAATCGGGCTTTAATTTCAAGGTAAATCGGCTTGCGTTTGCGCATAATCATCCGGCACCTTCAATTACACTTATAAGACTAACTTGTCTGTGAAAAAAAGCAACAAGAAAAATGCCGTGAAAAACAATTGCCGGCCGGGAGATAAGGGCAGGCGCGCTTCCGTCATGGCGGCATGGCCGCCTGGCATCGGACCGCCCGCCTCACCCGGCGCGGCGCAACAGTGTGAAACCGATGATTTCCGCGAGCACGAATGGTATCCAGACAATCAAATGCGGATGCAATTGCGGTTGGGTTACGAGGGAATCGGCCAGGATGATGAAGAAATAGAAGATGAAAACCAGGATCAGCGAGACCGCCATGCCGATGGAAGATTCACGGCGGTGAATCCGGATGCCCAGGGCCGCGCCCAGCAGCACAAAGGCAAAACAGGAAAATGAAAGCCCCAGGCGGGTGCTCGCCTCCACCATCAGGGACATGCGGTAGGTCTGAAAATCCTCTTCGTCCAGGTTGGACAAATAATGCCGCTCCAGCAGGCCGGGGAACAAATGCTCAAGCAGGATGCGGTTCAAGCGCGTTAAGTCCGAGCCGCGCGGACGGCGTTCCAACAATGCCCGGGCGCGATGGTCAAGGTCCACCCCGGCAAATAATCTGGAGTTGTAGATGGACGGCCCTTCCAGCAAACGGTTGAAATCCTCCATCAAATCCGGGAGCAGGTAGGATAAATCATCCGCGCCGTCGCCGGCGGCGTTGAGCTTCAGGCGGGTCGCCGGCGCGAACACCACCGGCAGGAAGGCGTTGAAGGGGGGCTGGCGCAGCCGGCGCACCAGTCCCGGCAAATCCTGAAAATTCTCCGGCCGGAACCGCAAATCCCCATAGAGCGCGTCAAACACCTCGAACATGGAAAGGTCGGCGCGTTTTTTCCAGACCACTCCCTTGCGCATCAGTTCGGCGACATCGAATTCCACCGGGTATTCCGCGGCGCTGACCCGGCGCACCAAATTCAGGTTCGCCGGATCCTGGTCGTCGGACTGCTCAATCCGCACCTGGCGCAGGTTGATCAGGATCCGGCCGGGATCATTGGAGGCGACATTGATTTCGCCGGCGGCGGCGCGCACGGTCTGGCGGGCGCCCTGGTCGCCGAATTCATAGAGGACTACGTCGTATATTTTGCGGCCGTCCTTCCGGCCGATGTAAATCGTGTAGCCGGGGAAGTCGCGGATGAACCGGCCCTCGTCCAGAAAATTCAAAGGGGTCTCGACGCCCAGCTTGTTTTTCACCTGCCGGCGGGCGTAATGGCTGGCCGGCGCCAGTTCGCTATTGATATAAACGCACAGGACGCACAGCAGCGCGGAGATGACGATCGGGGGTTGAATGATCTGCCAGACGCTGACCCCGCAAGCCTGCATGGCCAGAATTTCGCGATCGCTGGCCATGCGGCTGAAATTCAGGAAGGCCGCCGCCAGCACGCTCATGGGAATGGCGAAGATGAGCGAAAACGGCATGCCGTACGAAAAGACCTGCAGGATCAACCAGCCGGAGACACCGCGTGAAAACAAATCGATTATCCGGAACACGTTACCCACGGCCATGACAAACAGGAAAATCAGCAGGGTCACGGCAAAGCTGACCAGGAAATCGCGGGTAATATAGCGATATAGGATGCGCATCAATACCGGTAATGATCGGGCTTGTAAGGACCGGAACAGGGCACGCCCAGGTAGTCCGCCTGACGCCGCGACAACCGGTCCAATTGCACGCCAATCTTGCCAAGGTGCAAGGCCGCCACCTTTTCATCCAGGCGCTTGGGCAGCACATGCACGCCCACCGGGTAGTTTGCATGGCGCGTGAACAATTCCAACTGCGCCAGCACCTGGTTGGTGAAACTGTTGGACATGACGAAACTGGGATGCCCGGTGGCACAGCCCAGGTTCACCAGCCGTCCTTCGGCGAGCAGGATGATGCTCTTGCCGCCGGGGAAGATTATCCGGTCAACCTGCGGCTTGATGTTTTCCCAGCGGTAGCGGCGCAGCTTTTCGACTTCAATCTCGGCGTCGAAATGGCCGATGTTGCAGACGATTGCCATATGTTTCATCCGGCGCATGTGTTTTTCCGTAATCACGTCGCAGCAGCCGGTGGCCGTGATAAAAATATCGCCGATGGCGCAGGCGTCCTGCATCCGCATGATTTCATAGCCTTCCATCGCGGCCTGCAGCGCGCAGATCGGGTCCACTTCCGTGACGATCACCCGCGCGCCCTGGCCGCGCAGCGACTGGCAGCAGCCCTTGCCGACATCGCCATAGCCGGCGACGACCGCCACCTTGCCGGCGAGCATGACATCGGTGGCGCGCATGATGCCGTCCACCAGCGAATGGCGGCAGCCGTAGAGGTTGTCGAACTTGGATTTGGTGACGGAATCGTTGACATTAAAGGCCGGGAACAGGAGTTCGCCTTTTTGATGCATGCGGTACAGGCGGTGCACGCCCGTGGTGGTTTCCTCGGAAACGCCGCGGATTTCCGGCAGGATGCGGTGGAAGCGCCGCGGATCGCGCTTTAATGAAATCCGCAATTGCGCCAGCAGGGCGGCTTCATCGGCGGAACCGGGCCGCCGGCGCAAAACTTCCGGATGCTCTTCCGCCTGGTGCCCCAGATGGATGAACAGGGTCGCGTCGCCGCCGTCGTCCAGCAGCATGTTCGGCCCTTGCCCCCGGCCCCAGTCCAGGGTGCGATCGATGAAATCCCAGTATTCCCGCAGGTTTTCCCCTTTAAACGCAAACACCGGCGTGCCGGCGCGCGCAACCGCGGCGGCGGCGTGGTCCTGGGTCGAGAACACATTGCAACTGGCCCAGCGCACACGGGCGCCCAGGGCTTGCAAGGTTTCGATCAGCACCGCGGTCTGAATCGTCATGTGCAGGGACCCGGTAATGCGGGCGCCTTGCAGCGGCCGGGCGCGGCCGAACTCGCCGCGCAAGGCCATCAGCCCGGGCATTTCCACTTCCGCGCAGGCAATTTCACGCCGGCCCCACCCCGCCAGGCCGATATCCGCCACCACATATTTCGCCGTAGTTTTTTTCATAAAATTCAAATCGCATTCTTTAAAGCCGCCGTCTTGTCGGTCTTTTCCCAGGTAAAGATATCCAGGTCGCGTTTGCGTCCGAAATGTCCGTAGGCGGCCGTATGCTTGTAGATCGGCCGCAATAATTTCAAATCAGCGATGATTTCCGCGGGTTTCAGGCGGAAGACCTTGCGCACCGCCCGAGCCAGGCGGTCCTCCGGAACCGTGCCGGTGCCGAACGTTTCCACCAGCAGCGACACCGGCTCCGGATAACCGATCGCGTAAGCCAACTGCACTTCGCAACGCCGCGCCAGCCCGGCCGCCACCACGTTCTTGGCGATGTAGCGCGCCTGGTAGGCGGCGCTGCGATCCACCTTGGACGGGTCCTTGCCGGAAAAAGCTCCGCCGCCATGCCGCCCCATGCCGCCGTAAGTGTCGGCAATGATCTTGCGGCCGGTCAAGCCGGTGTCGCCATGCGGACCGCCCACCACAAACCGCCCGGTGGGATTGATCAGGAAAGCCGTCTTGGGAGTCAGCAGGCGCGCCGGCAATTCCTTGCGGATAATCCCGTCGATCATCGCCTCCTTGATCTGGCGATGGGAGACGCTTTCATCGTGCTGCGTGGAAATCACCACGGTGTCAATGCGCGCCGGCCGGCCGTTTTCATAGGCCACGGTCACCTGCGACTTGCCGTCCGGACGCAGGAAAGGGATGCTCTGGTTGCGGCGCGCGCGCGCCAGGGCCCGCGTCAGGCGATGGGCGGCCATGATCGGCAGCGGCATCAACTCCGGGGTTTCATCGCAGGCGTAGCCGAACATCATACCCTGGTCGCCCGCGCCCTGCTCCTTGAACAAACCCACGCCGGCGGTGACGCCCTGGGAGATATCCGGCGACTGGCGGTCCAGGGCGACCAGCACGGCGCAGGCGTCGGCGTCAAACCCCATGGCCGCATCCGTGTAACCGATGGCGCGGATGGCGGCGCGGGTCACATCCGCCACGTTGACGACCGCCTTGGTGGTGATCTGTCCGGCCACGACGGCCATACCGGTGGCCACCAGGGTTTCACAGGCCACCCGGCTCAGCTTGTCCTGCGCCAGGCAGGCGTCCAGAACGGCGTCGGAAATGGCGTCGGCGACCTTGTCCGGGTGCCCCTCGGTAATGGATTCGGAAGTGAAAACATAAGCGCCGTTGCTCATAACTGCTCCTCTCTTGTTTGATCGTCCGGTCCGGCCGCGGGCGCCGGACAAGCTTGCATGGCCAGCCGGAAGAACGCACGCCAACTGGTTGAATTCGGCGGCAGACCGCCAAAAAATGAAAAACTAAAGTTAACATAATCCGGCGGAATGCGCAATCAAAGTTTTCGCCGGATCACTGCGCCAGTTCCAGGATTTCCGGCGCAACCTTGCGCGTCAGCGCCAGCGACAGATCGTGCACATCCTCGGCCGAATGCGAAACCAGGGCCTGCTCGGCAATCAGCCGGGCTTCGGTGAAACTGACGCTGCACAAGGCATCCTTCACCCGCAAATAAGCGGCCGGGCTGACGCTCAACTCGTCCACGCCCAACCCCAGCAGCAGCGGCGTCAGCAACGGGTCGCTGGCCATGCCGCCGCAAACGCCGGTCCAGATCCCGAACCGATGGCCGACGTCGATGGTATACTTGATCAGGCGCAGGATGGCCGGATGGGTGGGCTCGTAGAGATAGGCCACGCGCTCATTGCCGCGGTCGATCGCCAGGGTATACTGGATCAGGTCGTTGGTGCCCAGGCTGAAAAACTGCACATAGGGCGCCAGCATGTCGGCCACGATCGCGGCGGACGGCACTTCGATCATGGCGCCGACCTCGATATGCGGATTGAAGGGGTGGCCGCGCTCCAGCAATTCCTTCTTCGCCTGGTCGAGAATGACGTTCGCCCGCACGATTTCATCAATGGTGCTGATCATCGGATACATGATGCGCACATTGCCGCAAATGCTGGCCCGTAAAATGGCCCGCAATTGCGTGCGAAACATATCCGGCTGGGCCAGACAGAAACGGATGGCGCGCCACCCCATGAAGGGGTTGGACTCATCCCAAGCCTCGCCCAGGTTGGGCAGCAGCTTGTCGCCGCCCAGGTCGAGGGTCCGGATGATCATGGGCGCCGGAGCGATGCGCTGGGCGACGCTGCGGTAGGCCTCGAACTGCTCCTCTTCCGAGGGGACTTCCGGGCGCGACATGTAAAAATATTCCGTGCGGAACAAGCCGATGCCCTCGGCGCCGCAGTTGATCACCGCCTCCACATCCTGCGGCACCTCGATATTGGCGGCCAGGGCGATGCGGTAGCCATCGCGCGTTTGCGCGGGCCGGCCCTTGAGCTTCTCCAAGCCGGATTCGATGCCCCGCCGCGTCTCATCATCGCGCCGGGCCTGGGCGCAGCGCTCGGCGGAGGGCCGCAGCACCACCAGTCCCTTGGCGCCGTCAATCATGATGGGATCGCCGTTTTGCACTTCGCGGCTGAGCGTATGCAATCCCAGGACGGCCGGGATGCCCAACTTGGCGGCCAGAATGGCGGCATGGGCCGTGGAACTGCCCAGATCGAGCGCCAGTCCGATCACGCGGCTTTTGTCGAGCGAAACGATTTCCGACGGCGCCAGGTCGTTGGCCACCACAACGGTGTCCCCGGCGTGGATGTCGGCCAGCGAGGAGGGGCGGCCGACCAGGTTGTGAAGAATCCGCCGGGTGACATCCTGCACATCCGCCACCCGTTCGCGCACGTATTCGTCCTTGACCTTGGCCAGCGCCTGCATGAAGCCGTGGGCCACATCCTGCAAAACCACCTCGACATTGCGCCGTCGGCTTTCGACGCCGGTAATGATGTTTTCGACGAACGGGCGGTCATCCAGGATCAGCAGGTGGGCGTCAAAAATACTCGCCACCGCCGGATCGCAGTCCTTCTGAAATTCGCGCAACTGGCGGCGCGTGGCGATCAGGGCGGACTCAAAGCGGGCGATTTCACGGGGGATTTCCGCCGGCGCGACTTCCCGCTCCACCACGCTGTCGTCGTGCGCCTGCTTGAGAAACACCCGCCCCAGGGCCAGGCCCGCGGCCACGCCGATTCCGCGAAAAAGCTTTTCCTCGCCCGGCGGCACGACGGTCGGCAAATTATCGGAGGCGGTAGCCATGCGGATTATTCTTCATAAAATTTTTGTTCAAACAAGGCTTGGATCGCATCCAGCGCCTGCTCGGCGTCGCGCCCCTCGGCCATGATCGTAAGCTTGACGCCAAAGCCGGCCTCCAGGGTCATCAGACCCATGATGCTCTTGCCGGAAACCTTGTTGTCGCCCTTGGCCACGGTGATGTCGGACTGGAAGCGGGACGCGGTTTTCACCAGCATGGCCGCCGGCCGGGCATGGATGCCGTACTGGTTGCGGATTTCAACCTCGCGCACCAACAGATTGGACCAGGCCGCCGCGGCGCCCTTCGCGTTATGACTCGCCATGTGCAACTCCCCTTGTCATCACCGCCATCAATTTATCGTCAAGTTCCTTGGCGGCATCGTGTCCGAGGCGCTTCAACTTTTCGTTTAAAGCGGCCACTTCGATCACGTTGGCCAACTCCCGGCCCGCGGCGACGGGCACGATCAAATGCGGGATAGGCACGCCCATGATATCGCGCACGCGTGTCGCCACCCTTTCGTCGCCTTGTTCGAATTCCTCGAATTTAAGCAAAGTCGCGATCAGGTCCAACTGTTTGTGGTCGCGCACCGCGGCCACGCCGAACAGGCTGGGAACATGAATGATGCCCAGCCCGCGGATTTCGAGATGATAACGGGTGACGCCCGTGGCGGCGCCGATGACCGTGCGGTCGTCGGTGCGCCGCAGCATGGTCACGTCATCCGCCACCAGGCTGTGTCCGCGCGCCACCAGCGCCAGGGCGGCCTCGCTCTTGCCGATGCCCGGCCGCCCTTCCAGCAGGACGCCGATACCCATGATGTCCACCATCGTGCCCTGCAAGTTGACGCGGGGCGCCGTGAGGTTTTCCATCAACATCGTCGCGTGATTAATGAAAGCGCCGGTGATCAGCGGCGTGCGCAGCACCGGCACGTGAAATTCTTCCGCCAGCTGGGCGATTTCCGGCCAGATTTTGCGGTGGCGGCAGATCACCAGGCAGGGAATCCTGCTGGCAAACAAGCGCCGCAGCGCCGCCCGGCGACCGGGTTCGTCCATTGCCATCAGGTAATCGTTTTCGGCCAGCCCCAGAACCTGGATGCGGCGGTGGGCGAAATGCCGGAGGAATCCGGCCAGCGCCAGGCCGGGACGGTGGATGGCCGGCTCATGGATCACCCGGCCGACCCCGGCGGCGCCATGCGCCACTTCCAGCGACAGTTTCGCGCGCGCCGCCTCCAAAAAATCCCTGACAGTCACCGCCGTCATTCCACCCTCGCTCCCATGCTCGCCGCATCCCGCGCCCCGCCCGTTTCAGCCGGCCGCCGGCGGTTTTTCGCGATCCACCAGGCGTTCACGGTGGGTGGGGATTTTATGATCCACCACCTTGTCCCGCGCGCGCCGGAGTTGACGGGCGATTTTCTCCGCCACGGCGTCAACGGACTTGTACATATCGTCGGTTTCCGCCTTGGCTTCGGCGCGCAGATACTGCTTGCCCTGCACGACCACTTCGGCCATGTGCCGGAATTTTTCCACCCCCAAAATGACGTGCGCATGTTCCACGGCAGGATATTCAGACAACAACGGCATCAGCCGCCCCTGCACATATTCGCGGATGGCATCCGTGACTTCGATGTGGCGGCTGGTGATTTGGATGATCATGCTTTTGCTCTCCTTCGGTTTGACGCAGCGGCCGCAGAGACCGCCTACATGCTGAATCGCGGGCCCAAATACAGCTCGCGGCTGAGTTGATCTTCGATTAAAAAGGCGCTGGAGCCTTCCCGCAGCACCTTGCCTTCGCAAATCAAATAAGCGCGATCCACGATCGTCAGGGTTTCGCGCACATTATGGTCGGTAATCAAAATACCCAGGCCTTTCCGTTTCAAGTCCCGGATGATTTCCTGGACGTCGTAAACGGCCAGCGGGTCCACGCCGCTGAACGGCTCGTCCAGCAGGATGGCCGCGGGCTTGGTGACCAGCGCCCGGGTAATTTCCAGGCGGCGCCGTTCGCCGCCGCTGAGGGTGTAGGCATACTGGTTGGCCAGGTGGCTGATATCCAGTTCGCGCAGCAACGCATCCAGCCGCTCCCGCCGCTCCGCGCGCGTGAGCGGCAGCATTTCCAGGATGGCCATGACGTTTTCCGCCACTGTCAGCTTGCGGAAAACCGACGGCTCCTGGGAAAGATAACCCAATCCCAGCCGCGCCCGCTGGTGCATCGGCAGGCGGGTGACATCCTGTGCATTGAAGACCACCCGGCCCTGGTGCGGGGCAATCAACCCGACAATCATGTAGAAGGTGGTGGTTTTGCCGGCGCCGTTGGGGCCCAGCAAGCCGACCACCTCGCCGCGCCGGACATTGATGCCGACGCCGTCCACCACGCGCCGGCCGTGGTAAATTTTAACGAGGTCTTCCGTGAAGATCAAAGGTTGTTCAGCCGTCATTAATTCCATACCCCATCGGTCAAAATCATTCGCGGGCGGCAATCCCGGTCAACGCCTCCCGCTCGGAATGCAATACCAGGCGGGCATTCGGTTCGCACAAAATCCGGCTGGAATCGCGCCAAAAGGTAATGGTTTCCCCGGTCAGCATGTCGCGTCCGCGGCGCACCAGCGGATTGACGGATAAAACCACCTTGCCCTCCGCCACATCGTAATCCGCCCGGCCGCCGCTGGCCGCCAATTCCTCCTGGACAATCTGGACGCGGCCCTCCGCATAAAGCTTCTGGACTTCGTTCTTTTCGGAAAAAACCACCGTCAGCCGGTCGGACTTGATCTGCAACTGCGGGTCCACGACCAGCACATCGCCGTCAAAAACAGCCTTGCGCGACTTTTGATCGAAATTCAAACTGCGCGAAGTGATTACGGTGCCGGCGTCATTGGACGCGGCGGCGGGCGCGGGGTTCGCCGCGCTGAGCGCCGTTCCGGCCGCCAGCAGCATCAAAGCCGGCAGAATGAGAGGTTTTGCATTCATTATTTTGGCATCTTTTTCAATATGACCTTGGCATTGTTGCTGATGGCGAAGCAGCCGTCTGCCGACCGCCAGCTGAAACCATCCCCGGAAAGCACCACCTCGGCGCGCGCGATTGTCACCGATGAACTCGAGGAAGCCGCGCGCTGGACGCGGTCAAACAGGCACTCCGGCGCCGTGATCTCGGTCACCGCCCGGCCTTCCTCGTAAAACACCATCCGCAAATTCTTGATCCGAATCAGCGCATCGGTCTGCGCCTGCGCCTCATCCCCGGCCACCTCCATTTTCAGGCGCCCCTGCTGGTCATATTCCGGATAGCGGAAGCCCTTCAACACCGGCAAATTCGCGTCCGCCGCGACCAGGCTGCCGGCCAGCGCGCCGCACAGCGCCAGCCAGCCCCACCCCCTGCCATGCATGCCGCAACCCATGGAAACCCCTTCACGCCGCGCCCAGCGCAGGCAATCGAAAATCAACGGTTCTTTCCGCGGGCAATTGTATCAATGCGGCGCAAATTAAGCCAGCACGATTTCAAGGATGCCAACGACATCACCGTGGCCGCATCCGACAGCGCCCGCGCGGGGTCGGGATGCGTTTCAATAAAGACGGCGTCGCAACCCACCGCCACCGCCCCGCGCGCCAACGGCGCCGCCCAGCGCGCGTCACCGCCGCTTTGCGTTCCCGCCTTGCCCGGCAACTGCACGCTATGGGTGGCGTCAAACACCACCGGATAACCAAACTCGCGCATAATCAGCAGGCTGCGCATGTCGGCCACCAGGTTGTTGTAGCCGAAAGATGCGCCGCGTTCCGTCAGCAGGATGCGCCGGTTGCCGGTGCTTTCCAGCTTGGCGATCACCGCCGCCATATCCCACGGCGCCATGAACTGGCCTTTCTTGATGTTCACCGGCAGGCCCGCTTCGCCCAGGGCCAGGATCAGGTCGGTCTGCCGGCATAAAAACGCGGGGCATTGCAGCACATCCGCCACGCGCGCCGCCAGCGGCACCTCGGTTTCGCTGTGGACATCCGTCAGCACCGGCAGGCCGTAACGCTCCTTGACTTCAAGCAAAATCTCCAGGCCGCGGACCAGGCCCGGGCCGCGGAAAGAGGCGTGCGACGAACGGTTGGCCTTGTCGTAGGAGGCCTTGAAGACCAGCGGGATTTTTTCCGCCGCCGCCAGGCGCGCCAGCCGCCCGGCCAGTTGCAAACAATGCTTGCGGCTCTCGATGACGCAGGGGCCGGCAAACAAAACCAGCGGATGCGCCGGCCCCACGCTGATACCGCCGATTTTTACCGTTCGCATTTCACACTCCGGTTAAATTTGAATGACCATCACAACCATTGCGCGTACCGGCCGCCCCCGCCGCTAACGCGCCAATCCTGCCCGCCGCAGGGCCGCTTCGGCCGCCGGCACATCCGCCGGCGTATCCACGCCCGTGCCGGCATAGGCGGTCTGCGCCACGCCGATGGCGCCGCCGATATGCAGCGCGCGCAACTGTTCCAGGCATTCCGCCCGTTCCAGCAGGCTGGGCGGTTCGCGCACCAACCGCTCCAAAAAATCCCGGCGGTAGAGGTAAATGCCGATATGCCGCCAATACAGCGGGCCGGCGGGGCGGAACTGCGCTTCGCGCACAAACGGAATCGGATGCCGGGAAAAATACAGCGCCCGGCCGGCGGCGTCAAACACCACCTTGCAGACCGACGGGCTTTGAATGTGCGCCGCGTCCCCCGGCGCCGCCATGGGCGCCGCCGCCGTGACCATATCCCACGCCGTTGCCCGGGCCATGTCCACCAACTGGTCAATCAGCGCGGGATCCATCAGCGGCTCGTCGCCCTGGATGTTCACCACCAGGTCCGCCGGCAAACCGCGCGCCGCCTCAGCGACGCGGTCGGTGCCGGACGGATGATCGGGGGCGGTCATCACCACCCGGGCGCCGCAGGCCGCCGCCGCCTGCCGGATGCGCTCGTCATCCGTGGCCACCACCAGCTCATCCAGGCGGCGCGCCTGCCGGCAGCGCTCCCAGACCCACTGGACCAGCGGCTTGCCGCATAATTGCGCCAGCCCCTTGCCGGGAAAACGCGTTGAACCCCAGCGCGCCGGTATGACGCCGATCGTTCGCATCTTAAATCTTCCCTCCAGTGCCTTTGCCCCTCTGTGCCGCTGCCACTCTGACGCACTGCATTAATGGTGTTCGGGGGGCAGTGTTCGGTGTTCGGTATTCGGTGCTCGGTGTTCGGGGGGCGGTGTTCGGGGCCCCTTTACCCCTCTTGCCCCTTTGCCCCTCTGATGCTCTACATTAATGGTGTTCAGTGTTCGGTGTCATTCATGGTGTTCAGTGTTCGGGGCCTCTTTGTCCCTTTCCCGTTTGTCGACGCGTTACGGCTGCCGTAACCTCCGGTTTGCCGCCGCAAGGTCATGAAATCCATCAATTCCCGCGCCGAGCAGCCGGCGGTGCCGAGCTTGCCCACCACCACCCCGGCGGCGCAATTCGCCAGTTCCGCCGCCTTCATATGGTCGGCGCCGGCTGCCAGCGCCAGCAGCAGCGTGGCGATCACCGTATCGCCAGCGCCGCTGACGTCAAACACTTCCCGCGCCACCGTGGGGATATGCCGCGCCAGCCCGCGGCGGTCCAGCAGCAGCATCCCCTGGGCGCCGAGGGTAATGACCAGGAACTGGGGCTGCCATTGCCGCATTAAAATATCCGCCACCTGCAACAGCGGCTGATCCTGCAACGGGTTCGCGGCCGGCGGGCGTTCCGGCATGCGGGCCAGCAGGAAAGCCTCCTTGCGGTTGGGGGTGGCGACCGTCAGTCCATCCAGTTGCAAATCGGCGTTATCCTTCGGATCCATGGCGACCGGCACGCCCCGGCGGCGCGCCGCCGACAAAATGGCATTCATCAATTCCTGGCGCACGGCCCCTTTGGAATAATCCTCCACGATCACGCCGTCCGCCTCCCGCACCAGGCCGGCCGCCTGGCGGCAAAAACGCCGCAAAACCGGGGGGGGCATCTGGCCGCGGCCGTCCCAATCGATGCGCGCCACCTGCTGGCGCTCGGCCAGCACGCGCGTCTTCAAAGTGGTGTGGTAACCGGCCACCCGCAGGACGCCGGCGGCGGAAACCCCCTCGGCCGCCAGCACCTTGAGCAATAGCTGCCCCGCCTGGTCGCGGCCCACCACGCCGCTCAAGACCGCCCGCCCGCCCAGCGTCTGCACATTATGCGCCACGTTGGCCGCGCCGCCCGGCACATTGCGCTCGGCGCTGACCTGCACCACCGGCACCGGCGCCTCGGGCGAGATGCGGCTGACCGTGCCGTAAATATAACGATCGAGCATCAGGTCGCCGACCACCAGAATCCGACAACGCCGGAACTGTTTGATCAGCCTGCCGGCCCACTGAATGCGATTTTGCATCAGCCGCCCTCCGCATCATGGTTTTGCGCCGCGGCATCCAGCCATTGATCGTCGCCGGGCCCTTCCACCCGCTGCAGCATCAAGCGCACGGAGCCCACCGGAATCTTGGCCGTGGCCTGGGTGCACAGGCAGCGCTGGTCATCCGAAATCCAGACTTTCATCCGGCCCACCCGGATAAACACACCTTTGAATTTGGCGTCCGGCTCCACCAGCAGGCTGCGCACGGTCCCGTAATGCGGCAATTCGATGTTTTCGTATTTGCGCGCATGCACGATCAATTCGTATAATTTTTCATCCGCCATCACGCGCTCCGTCAACTCGGTCTCCGGCTTCCAGTCATACCGGCGCATGTAGTACATGAAACTGAGCATATCCCGGGTGTCGGCTTTGATCTCGAAATCATTCGTGGAATTTTCCCGCAGCAGGTGCTTCCAATGCGCCCGGCCCGCGCGATGGTCAAACGTGGTCACCTCTTTCAAGCGGTAGCGCCCTTCGCTCAAATTCTTGCTGAAACGCAGCGGCAGGAAGGTTTGGGGGTCAACGATGCTTTCCAGGAAATCGTTCACGGGATAGATTTTATCCATGAACGACACGGTTTGAATGCGGACGCGGATGGCCAGCAAAACGCGGCCGTCTTCCTCCACCCACTCGCTCCAGACATGGGTTTCGCCGACATGCAAGAATCCCCAGTGGACCGAATAAACCAAACGTTCCCCCACCGGGAACCACAATGCCGGCAACACCGGCGCGGCCGCGGCGGCCAGTTCCGGCACAGGGTTGGTCGGCGCCAGGGATGCCTGACCGGCAGCGCCCGCCGCCGCCAGGGAGTTGGACTCCGCGGTCGGCGGAGGATTGGTCGCCGGCGACGGCGCGCCTTCGCCGGCCACAGCCAAAAACCCCACCAGGCAGACAACCAAACCTAAAACGCATATAAACTTGCCGCTCATGACCACCCCATGCTATTGCGCCAGTTCCGCGGCGCGCCGGCAGGCCGCCGCCAGCGCCGCGTTGACCGCCGGCAAAAATTCCCGCTCCTCCAAAACCTGCATCGCCGCCGCCGTGGTGCCGCCGCGCGAGGTCACCCGCGCACGCAGTTCTTCCGGCGACGCGCCGGTCTCCCGCAGCATGCGGCCGGCGCCGTCCACCGTAGCCGCCGCCAGTTGCGCCGCCGCCGCCGCCGGCAATCCCAAAGCCGCGCCGGCGCGCGCCAGGGCCTCGGCCAGGTAGAAAACATAAGCCGGTCCGCTGCCGCTGAGCGCGGTCACGGCATTCAAATGCCGCTCCTCCATCTCCAGGGCCAGGCCGGCGGCGGCAAATAGTCGCCGGGCCAGTTCGGCATCCGCGGCCGTGGCCTGCGCGCCCCGGCAAAAAACCGTGGCGCCCGCGCCTACCAGCGCGGGCATATTCGGCATGGCCCGCACCAGGCGCGTCTGGGCTCCCAAAGCGGCGGCCAGGCGGGCCAGGGTGACACCGGCGGCGATGCTGATCACCAGGTGGCGCGGCGTCAAAGCGTCCCGGATTTCCGCCAGCACCCCGGGCAACGCCTGGGGTTTGACGGCCAGCACCACCACCTCCGCCGCGCACACCGCCGCCGCATTGTCGGCAGCCGCGGCCACGCCGTAGGTCTTTTGAAAATGCGCCCGCCGGCCGGCGTCCAAATCCGACACCGTCACCTGCTCCGGGCGGCTGACGGCGGCGCGCAACAAGCCGCGCGCCAGCGCCTCCGCCATGTTGCCAGCCCCGATGAACGCCACGCGCTGATCGATCGTTTTCCCCGGCATCTCCTGGATTCTCCGTTAAATGGTTTCCCCGGCGTCCGGCATCGTCCCCGGACGGAACGCCGATGCGCGCGGTCCGAACAAAACCGTTCCCAGCCTGAGCCACGTGGCCCCCTCTTCCACGGCCACCTCAAAATCCTGCGACATCCCCATGGATAATTCGGGGAGCGCGTATCCCGTCGCCGCGCGCGCCGCATCGCGCAATTCCCGCAGCCGGCGGAAATACGGCCGCACCTGTTCCGGATCGGGCGCGGGGGGCGGGATGCACATCAAGCCGACAATTTCCACCCGGCGCAAATTGCCGGCCGCGCGCAGCACCGGTTCCAGCATGTCCGGCGTCAGGCCGAACTTGGTGCCCTCGCCGGCCACGTTGATCTCCAGGCAAACCGGCAAGGCGCGCCCCGCCGGCGCGGCCGCCTCATCCAGCGCCGCCAGCAGCTTGAGCGAGTCCACGGAATGAATCAGGTCGAACAAACGCGCGGCCGGCCGCGCCTTATTGGTCTGCAAATGCCCGACCAAATGCCAGGTTGCGCTGGAAGGGCAAAGCGGGATCTTCGCCTGCGCCTCCTGCACGCGATTCTCGCCAAATACCGTCAAGCCGCAGTCCCAGGCCGCGCGCACGGCGTCCGGCGGGTGCGTTTTGGAGACCGCCACCACCCGGACGGAGGCCGGATCGCGGCCGGCGCGCCGGCAGGCGGCTGCGATCCGCGCCGCCGCGGCCGACCAATTTTGCCCGATTGCATTCATGCCAACTCCAAGGCTTGCAAAAAAACTTAAGTTCAAATATTATCAAACCCGTAAAAATACACCATGAAAAAACACGCCTGGCGCATTAATTTCAAAGGCCGCCCGCCCAACCTGCTGGACCTGCTGGCGGCCAACCTGCAGCTTTCACGCAACCAGGCCAAAGCCTTGCTGGACCGGCGCGGGGTGTTCGTCAACGGCCGCCGGGTCTGGATGGCGCGCCACCAGTTGCGGCCGGGCGACCTGGTGGAAGCGACCGAATCCGCCGCGCTGTCCCCCGAGCAGCCGCCGCCGATCCTCTACAACGGCCAGGGTCTGCTGGTGGTCAACAAACCCGCCGGCATCGTCAGCCAGGGCCCGGGCAGCCTGGAAGCCCTCCTGCGCCAGGCGCGCGCCTGCCCCGGCCTGATGGCGCTGCACCGCCTGGACCGCGACACCACCGGCTGCCTGATGTTCAGCGAAGATCCGGCCCTGCGCGAAAAAACCATCAGCCTGTTTGCCGCGCACCGGGTGACCAAGGTCTATCATGCCATTGTCAGCGCGCGTCCGGAATTCCGGGAACGCGAAATATCCATGCCGGTGGACGGCCAGTCGGCCGTCACCCGGCTGCGGGTGCTGGATGCCGGGACGCAATGCGCGCATTTGCAAATCGCCATTGCGACCGGTCGCACCCACCAAATCCGGCGCCACCTGGAAGCCCTGCATCTGCCTTTGCTGGGTGACCGCCAATACGCCGCCGGCCGGCGTCTCACCGAGCAGGAAATGCGCGCGCCGCGCCAGATGCTCCACGCGCGGCGGCTGGTGCTGCCCCACCCGCTCACCGGCGCGCCGCTCCAGATTGAAGCGCCCCTGCCGGCCGACTTCCGCCGCGCCCTGCAATTATTCCACCTGCGCTGACGCACGCCCGCCGCCGGGCCGGGTATCCGCCAGGGCGGACGGACATAATTCACGCACCTGGCAGCGGCCGCAATCCGGCCGGCGCGCGCGGCAGATATAACGGCCGTGAAACACCAGCACATGGTTCACGCGCGGCCAGGCGCGCTTGGGAAACAGACGCAACAGGTCTTGCTCGATTTTGTCCGGGGCGGTTTCCGCCGTCCATCCGAGCCGGCGGGCCAGGCGCCGCACATGCGTATCCACGGCAATGCCCGCGGCCACACCAAAGGCATTGCTCAAAATGACATTGGCCGTTTTGCGCCCCACCCCGGGCAACTGCAACAAGTCCTCCATCCGGTCCGGCACACGGCCCTGGTGGTTTGCCAGCAGCCGGGCCATGGATTCCCGGATAAAGCGCGATTTCTGCCGGAAGAATCCCAGCGGGTGCAGGTAACGCTCCAGTTCGCCCGGCGCCGCCGCCAGGTAATCCGCCGGGCCGGGAAACCGCCTGAACAACGCGGGCGTCACCTCGTTCACCCGCCGGTCGGTGCATTGCGCGGAAAGGATAACCGCCACCAGCAATTCTACCGGATTCCGGAATTGCAATTCGATCGTGGCGTCCGGATGCTGCCGCAGCAACCGCCGCCAGACCTTCCCGGGGGAAGAAGACGGCACGGCAGCCGGCGGGGGGCGAACTTTGGGCGGGACAGACATAAACAACATGCGCCACATGCCGGCCGGCGCAAGCGCCGGACGGGGGCGGACAAATAAGGCGGACGGGCAATCAACGCTGGCGGAAAGTGATCCGGCCCTTGGTCAGATCATACGGGGAAATTTCCACCGTAACCTTGTCGCCGGTGGAAATCTTAATGAAATTCTTGCGCATTTTACCGGAGATATGCGCCAGAATCTCGGAACCATTGCTCAGGCGCACCCGGTACATGGTTGCCGGCAACACCTTGGCCACTACGCCCTCGACCCTGATAACATCCTCTTTCTCAGACGCCATATAACCTCAAAACCACCGCCGCTGAATTTAATGACATGGTACGATTGACAAACGCTTATATTTATACACGCCAAAAGGCACGCTGACAATGTTTTTCACGATTTTCGCGTATTTTTTATTCGCCGGCACGGGAGCCGCAACGCTCCCCCATGTTTTGCGGTTGACTGACGCCATGCATTGCGATACTTTTGAATTGCTTTCACTGGCGTCCCATAAAGGACGCCAAGGCTGAAGGTTATTAGACTGTAGGCTGTAGGTTAAAACCCCGAAAAACATCGGCAAAAAACCGGAACTGTGTTTTCCGATCCGATGCTTGAAATCCGCGGTTTTCCTATAGTCTACAGCCTTCAGCCTGCAGTCTGAGCATCCTGTGGGATGCTACTGAAATCGGCTCAATCTGAATGATATTAAAGTTTTCAAAACTATCCGTCCGATGCCGGCGCCATGAAAGTTTTTTTTGCCGTTGATAATTTTGCGCCCGCGCCGCATCCCGCCTGGCCGGTGCAGGGCGGCATCCCTTTGCCCCGCGGCGCCGTCCGGCCGGATGCCGCTTTCAAGGTGACCGGCCGCGGCGGACGGCCGGTGGCGGATTGCGAAGTCAAGCTTACCGGGTATTGGCCGGATGGCTCGGTCAAATGGGTGCTGGTCAGCTTGAACGCCGCCTTGCCGGGGGCCGGACGCAGCGCCTATTATTTGCATGCCGCCCGCCCCGCCGGCCCGCATAAGCCGCAATGCCGGCCGCTGGCATGGCAGGATGGCAAACGCATTAACGTGGATACCGGCCTGATCCGGCTGACAATCAACCGCCGCCGGGCCAATCTTTTCGAATCGTTGGCATTGCTGGATCGCGGCCGGGAAATTCCCGTGACCGCCGCCAGGTCGCACGCCGGCCTTTTCGCGGAACTGCAACGCCGCCGGGGCGGGCGGGTTGGCCGGGAAGAATTTGACGCCAACGCCGATCGTAAAATATTTTCCGCGGAGTTGGAAAGCGCCGGCGCGCACCGGGCCGTGATCCGTCTGCGCGGCGCGCATGTCAGTTCCGCCGGCAAAAGTTTCGCTCCGTATGATATGCGGATTTACGCCTACCGCCATTCAAGCTTGCTGCGCATCGTGCATTCCTTCGTGTATGACGGCGAGCCGCGGCGCGATTTCCTGGATGCCATCGGCCTGCGTTTGTTTTGCGGCGCTGCCGGTGTGCAGGGCTATACTATGGGCGGCGAATCGGGCGGCGGCTTTTACACGGAATACGCCGGAAGCCCGCAGTGGCCGCGCTGGCGGCATGGACTGCTCTGGCAGGATGCCAGCGGGCATTATGCCATGCGCAAATGCGTGGACCGGGAACGCAATTCCTGGGTGACAATCCAGGAAGGCGCGCAATCCCAGGGCTGGGCCGCCCTGCATACCGATCAATTCCAAGCCGCGGTAATCCTGCGCAATTGCTGGCAGGAAGCGCCCAAGTCCATCGCCATTGACGCGGCCCAGGGTTCGATGACCGCGTCGTTTTACGCCGGCCATGGCCGTCCGCTGGATTTGAGGCGTTACGCGGATGACGCCTTCGGTTATCTTTACGAAACAATCGTTCCCCCGGCCGGATTCCAGCGCCATATCCTGCCGCCGGCGCAGGCGGATTACCCGCCCGTGCCGTTCGATCATGACCGGTTCAACGCCCGTTATATCGGCAAAACCACGGAACTGTTCCTGGACTTCGCCGCCGCCGGGGTGCCGGCCGCCGCCGGGGTGCCGGCCGCCGCTGGAGTGCCAGCCGCCGCTGGAGTGCCGGCCGCCGCCGTATCGCCGGCGGATTGGCCGGCCGGTGTCGCCGCCCTGTGCCAGCGCCCGCCGCTTTTGCGCGCGCCGGCGGATTGGGTGGCGGCCACCGGCGTGTTTGGCAATTACGCGGTTTTGCCCGCCGGTGCGGCGGGCGGGAAACCTGCGGCATACCTGCGGCAATGCGCTGATTTCATGCCTGGCGAACAGGCGTATCGGCGCTGGTATGGATTCATGGATTATGGCGATGTCATGCATAGTTTCGATCTGGCGCGGGATTGCTGGCGTTTCGACCAGGGCGGCTACGCCTGGAACAATAACGAAGGCATGATCTGCGAGGGCGCCTGGATGGGCTACCTCGCCACCGGCGATGAGCGCCTATTCCGTTTCAGCGAGGCCATGACCCGCCATGTCGGCGACGTGGACCGCCATCATGCCGGACTCCTCGCCGGCTGCGGCATCCGGCATAATGTGAATCACTGGGGTTGCGCCGACCGCGAACGCCGGATGACCATCGCGCTCAATAAACGCATTTATTATTTCCTTTCGGGCGATGAACACACGCTCGACCTGGCGCGCGCCAGTTACGACGCACTGGCCGCGCTGCCGCCCGGCCGCTTCGGCATGATGGACCTGGGTGTGGCCGGCGCCTCGTTGCTCCTGCTGTGGGAAACCACGGGCGCGGCCCGATATGGAAATTTGTTGCGGAGGCTGACCGAGTCAATGTGTTGCCGGTGGGAAAATCCCCATGGATTCCCGGCCGCCATGGAGATGAATTTTAAAAATTGCGCTGGCTGCGCCCGGCCCGGTTCATCCCCCCTGGCATCCTTTTTCGTCACCATGTTCGGCCCCTTGACGCTGCTGTTGGACACTGTCAAGTTAACCGAGTCCGCCGCCGTGCATGATAAATTGCTCAAATTCGCCGAGTTGTTATTGTTGCCGCATGCGCGGGCGCTGGCTTATCAGCCGGCTTTGCCCGGCACGACCGGCCTGGAAATGATACGTCCCGCCGCCTATGCCTGGCGCGCCACCGGCGACAAGCGTTACCGCAAATGTCTTGACCGCGCCCTGGCGTCGCGGCCGGTGTGGTTTGAAACGCGCGGCGTAACGGGCGGCCTGGCAGGTCCATCGCACCTGGTGCCGCGGACAAAAAACCTGCCCAATCCTTACGCCGATGGCGGCGAGAAAGGGCATACCCTCAGAATGGGCAATGCCCTAATGAATATTCCATTCGGCCTGGCAGCGATTATTAGGAACAATCCATGACCCATCGTGAACAGATTGCATGTTTTATTGTTTGAATGCGGATTTAAAGGTTAATGTTCACATCAAATCGGGAGATTCAGTTATGCGTGCCAATAAAATTGTTTACCTTTGGATTGCAGGCATTTCCCTGGGCGGAATTGTGGGCAACCTGCCGGCCGACCGTTTCGTGGTTGAGCCGGGCACGCCGGGGGTGATTCCCGGTACGCCCTACAACACCTGGACCAACGCTTCCACCAACATCCAGACCGCAATCAATGCCGCGGCCGCCGGTGAAACCGTCTGGGTGTCGAACGGGACGTATTATCTGAACACTGCCATTTCCCTCGGCACGGCGATCACCCTGAAGGGGTTGAACGGCGCTTCCAATACATTTGTAGACGGCAATCAAGCTACCCGCTGCGTGCATGCCAATCATGCCGGTTGCGTCATTGACGGTTTGACGCTCCAAAACGGACGCGACCCGGTTTATGCCAGCGGTATCCGGCTTGAAAAAGGCACCCTGTCCAATTGCCGGGTGATCAGCAATACGGCTGGCTTGAATGCCGGAATAAACTTGGGCGGGGCCTGCACGGTAAGCTGCTGTGAGATTAAATTCAACATGGCCACAAACATCAGCGGCGGCAATGGTGGCGGGATCGGCGGCGGCGCGGTGGGCAGCCGGGTGGAAAACTCGCTGATTCAGGAAAATTTCGCTTACGATTATGGCGGCGGAGTTTATCTGGCCAACGGCATTATGAGCAATTGCACGGTCATGGCGAACTCCAACTCCGCCCGCGGCGGCGGCGGGATAGCGGTGTATGATTCGGCAATCGTACAGAATTGCCGGATCAGCAATAATTGGACAAAAGCTTCCGGCGGCGGCTGCCGGATCGCCGGCGGCGGCGTCATTACCAACTCGCTCATCAGCAGCAACTGGGCGAACCAATATGGCGGCGGCGCATGGATTCTGGCCGGCGCCGCCAACGCCCTGCATGGCTGCGTCATCAGCAACAACAATTCCGGCGTCAACGGCAGCGGCATATCCGCGGACAACGGCGGCGGCCGGGCATATAATTGCCAGATTGTCAACAACCACGGCAATTACGCCCTTTATTCTTACGACAGTTTTAACGTGTTTGCCAATTGCCGGATCATGAACAATACCAACAGCGGCGTGCATACGCGGTTTTATGGCATTTTCAGCAATTGCGTTATTGCCGGCAACAGCAATGTCGGCGTTTACATGGAATCGGGCGGAAAAGTGCGGAATTCCCTCGTCTGCAACAACAGCCGGGGCATGGTTTTGTCGACCATTGGAACTTATACCGGGTTTGTGGATTCCTGCACCATCGCCGGGAATACCTATGCCGGCGGTCCCGGCGGACTGATCATTTCCGGGGCAATCCCGCCTCAGTCGCTGACCAATAACATTATTTACGGAAATACACTGGCGGATATTTCCGCCGGCGGGGCCGCCACCAACGCTTTCGTGAATTGCTGCGCCAATTTTTCTTCTTTCACGCCGGGGTACGGCAACCTGACCAACGATCCGATATTAGTCAACCCGGCCGCTGCCGACTACCGGTTGTCGAGGGGATCCCCCTGCATCAATGCCGGCGTGAATATGGACTGGATGAATAGCGCGCTGGATATGGACGCCCGGCGGCGCATCCGCGACCTGGCGGTGGATATGGGATGTTATGAATTCATCCACGCCGGCACGATCATCGGGGTACATTGACTGGCAACCAGTTTTTACAAATTTCTCGCCAGATGTTCCATTGCCTCCTGCCAGGCAATCAATTATGTTGGCGACAGTGTTTCCAAGAATTATTTATCGCGCCAGGATATAGTGACAAGCAATCACATCAGACTATCAATCGCTTACGCGTCAATCATGCTCGCGGGCGCAATCGCCGCCGCCGGGTGGGCGGACGAATCCCGGGTCTTGACCAACGCCTGCGAATTGGATTTGGGCTCATACCGGGCGGTGGTCGAACCTAATGGAGTTTTGCGCGCAATTTACGTGGAATCCAATCAAGCCGCCGGCGCGGTGGCGCTGGTGGCCTATCCATCAGACCAAAACGCCTATTATAACCAGGCGGCCGCGGTCGCCGGCAGTTCAAACATGCCGGCCGGCGCGTTATTGGCGGTAGTATCCAACCTGACAACGGTATGCGCCGCCGGCCGGCACACGGATCGGGACGGCCAACCGGTCTTCCAGTATCAATCCCGGCTGGTTTTCCATCCCGCCGGCCTGGTGAATATGGAATACCAGATCAGCCATGTCCGCGATGGGCGATGGCGAGCTTACGGGCCGTCATTGATGGTGAACTGCCCGACCAACGGGCCGGAAAATGGCTGGGTGTCGGAATCGGCGGCGGAAGTCAGGTATGGTTTTTTCGGGGGCAAGCCGGTCTGCGTGGAAGCGTCCAGCGTGCGCGTGGAAACACAAGCCGGTGTTGTGAATTTTACGGCCGGCGCCGGAAGCTTTTTGCGGGGCGACCCCGGCCAGGGAAATTTTTACGTTCATTCGCTGCCGCGCGATCCGGCAACGGCAGCCGGCATGCAACAGACGCTCAAACTGACCATTAAAATGCCGGCGCGGCATAAGCCTCTTCCGGCAAAATCAAAAACCAATGAATTGAATAAACAAAAAAGGTAGGGCGCGCAGTGCCGCCAGCGCGATCCACGCCTTGCGTCCGTTCCGGACTGTAGTAGCGCCACGGCGTGGCGCATGCCGAACACCGTTCGGCTACTACATTTCCGGTTGTAGTAGTGCCACGGCGTGGCGCATCCGGAAGCCGTTCGGCTACTACATGAACGGCGGCCAGGGCCTGAC